>JALFBM010000069.1 GCA_022773425.1 Selenomonadaceae bacterium | reverse complement strand
GTTCCAGTAGGCCGTGCTCTTGGAGAGATTCCGGCTGAAATACGAGTCATCTACCCAGAGGCCGCGCAGCGGGCAGAAGGCCATGACGACCATGATGAGGGAGAACGGCAGTGCCATGAATTCGCGGATCGTGCGCCCGCGAGAAATCTTGGCGATGAACAGGCCGAAGAACGGTGCCCAGGAAATCCACCAGGCCCAGTACACGATGGTCCCGCTCGTGAACCACTCTTCCTTGGTGCTTTTATAGGCAAAAGTGCGGAAGGATAGCTCTACGATGTGCGTCAAGTAGTAGCCGATGTTCTCGGTAAAAGAAGGCCATGCTGAGGATGTAGATCCAGCTGAAGGAATTGAACAGTTTCTGCTTGAGGAACGTCAGGACGGCCTTCGCGCCCTCAGGCACCACGATGCATTCCAGTGCAAAATTTGTCCGATACAATAAAAAGCCCCCTTATAAAGAAATAGACGGAGCCTGTCGGTGAGCAGACTCCGCCTTGTAATCCAATATTTTTTCTCTATTATATCAGATTTACAGGTTAAATGCAAATTCCCACATCCATCGGTATGTGTCAAACTTTTCTCCTTCCTTGCTTTTCGTTTCCGTTTATGGTATGATAACGAAAAGCAAGAGAATATGCCTTTTAACAGGGTCCTGCGAGGCCGCAAAAGGAAGCATGAAACGACGCTATAAGTTTATGTAAAGCCAAGAGCTTTCTTATGCCTTCGCATAGGAGAGCTCTTTTTTTGCGGGAAATTATCTTGCAAGAATATGCACTAACGATGTATAATTATGCTAAGGAGTGATGGACTTGGACAAAAACAGCGTATCGATGCGCGGGAAAAATGTCTTGGGACTGAAGGATTTCTCTCCAGAAGAAATCCGGCTGACTCTCGACACGGCAAAGGAAATGAAGAAAATCATCCATCGGGATATCAAGAAGGTCCCGACGCTCCGCGGCAAGTCCATTGTCACGCTCTTCTACGAACCGAGCACGCGCACGCGTACCTCCTTTGAACTCGCCGGCAAATATCTCGGCGCGGATGTCGTCAACATCACGGCGGGTTCCAGCAGTATCGTGAAGGGCGAGAGCCTTCGCGATACACTCTACACGATTGAGGCGATGGGCGTTGATGCGATCGTCATGCGCCACAAGGCGGAGGGAGCGGCCGAATACGCGTCCCGCGTCGTGAGCCCGGTCATCCTGAACGCTGGCGATGGCGCGCACGCGCATCCGTCGCAGGCTCTGCTGAACCTCTTCACGATTGAGGAACACAAAGGCCATCTCGAGGGCCTGAAGGTCGCGATTCTCGGCGACGTCCTGCACAGCCGCGTCGCGCGCTCGGATATTTACGGCATGCGCAAGATGGGCATGGAAGTGCATATCGCGGGGCCAAAGACGCTGCTGCCGCGTTTCCTCTACGAGGAGCCTGGCGTCGTCGTGCACGAACGCATCGAGGACGCGATCGCAGATGCGGATGTCATCGAGGTGCTGCGCATTCAGCTCGAGCGCATGAAAGGCGGCCTGTTCCCGACGACGCGCGAGTACGCGCGGATCTTCGGCCTGAACCCCACGCGCATGAAGCTCGCGAAGGACGATGTGCTGATCCTTCACCCGGGCCCGATGAACAAGGGCTGGGAGATTTCACCGTTCACGGCATACGGCGCGAATTCGGCAATCCAGGAAGAGGTGCAGAATGGCGTAGCGGTCCGTATGGCGCTCTACACGCTGGTACTGACGGGAGGCAGAGAGTCTTGAAACAACTGATCAAAGGCGGCCGGGTCATCAATCCGGCAACAAAGTTCGACGCGAAAGCGGATGTGCTCGTCGAAAACGGAAAAATCGCGGCCATCGGCCCGGATCTTTCGGCCGATGGCGCTGAGGTCTACGACGCCTCCGGGAAAATCGTGAGTCCGGGGCTCATCGACATGCACGTGCATTTCCGTGAACCAGGCCAGGAAGCCAAGGAAGATTTTGAATCTGGCAGCAAGGCAGCTGCAGCCGGCGGCTTTACGACCGTTGCGACGATGCCGAACACAAAGCCGGTCGTCGACAGTGCGGCGCTCGTGCGCAGCCTCAAAAAACGCGCTGAGGACGTTGGCCGTGTGCATATCGAAATCATCGGCGCGGTGACCAAGGGGCAGAAGGGCGCGGAGCTTGCAGAGCTCGGCGACATGATCGCGGCCGGTGCCGTGGCATTTTCCGATGACGGCCACTTCGATCCGACCGCAAAGGTTTTGCTCGCTGCCTACGATTATCTGCATCCTTTTGACAAGGTCATCATCAACCACGAGGAGGAGACCAGCCTTGTCGAGGACGGGGTGATGAACGAAGGGCATCGTTCGGCGATGCTCGGCCTGAAAGGCCGCCCGACGGTTGCCGAGGACATCGCCGTCGCGCGTGACGTACTGCTCGCAGAATACGCGGGAGCGCGCGTCCACGTCGCGCATATCAGTTCGGCCCGCTCGGTCGACCTCGTGCGCGCCGCAAAGGCGCGCGGCGTCCGGGTGACGGCTGAGGTCACGCCGCAGCATCTGACCATGACCGATGACCTCGTGAATCTTTATGATTCCTCGACCAAAATCAATCCGCCGCTCCGTGAGGAAAAAGACTGCAAAGCCCTGCTGGAAGGCCTCAAGGACGGCACGATCGACGCGATTGTCACGGATCATTCGCCGCACGCACAGGAGGAAAAGGATCGCGAGTACCTTTACGCACCGAGCGGTTTCCCTGGCCTTGAGACCTCACTCGGCGTCCTGCTCACGGATGTCTACGGAAAGGGGCTGCTCGGTCTGCCGGAAATCCTCGAGAAGATGACTTGCAATCCGGCGAAAATCCTCGGCATCGATGCAGGATCGCTGGAGCCTGGCAAACGCGCGGACATCACGGTTATCGACCCGGATCTCACCTGGGTGGTCGACGCGAAGAACTTCTATACGCGCGGCAGCCATTCGCCTTTTGTCGGCCGCAAGCTCAAGGGCAAGGCGGTGCTCACGATGGTCGATGGCAACATCGTCATGCGCGATGGAAAAGTGGAATGAAGACGATCCCCTGCGTTTCGCAGGGATTGGAGTTTAAGGGGTGTTGTTCTTGAAGGGAAAATTAATCCTTGAAGATGGGAGTGTCTTTACCGGCGATTTGCTGGGCGATGCGAAAGCGTCGGGCGAAGTCGTATTCAATACGGGCATGGTCGGTTATCAGGAAAGCCTGACCGACCCGTCGTACTGCTGTCAGATTCTGACGCTTACCTATCCGCTCGTCGGCAACTACGGCATTGCCGACGTATTCATGCAGTCGCGGAAATCCTTTGTCAACGGTTTCGTCATCGGAGAGCTCTGCGAGCACGGCAGCAATTGGCATTATGAGGAAAGCCTGGCGGAATTCCTGCGGCAGCAGGAGGTGCCATGCCTCTATAACGTCGATACGCGCGCGGTCACGCGGCATATCCGCTCCGCCGGTACGATGAAAGGCGTCATCGTGCGCGAGGACGCGCCGAAAAAAGAAATCGACGCGCTCTTCGCTGAGCCGATCCGAAAGGATGTCGTCGCACAGGTCACGACAGAAAAGCCATACACGATTGAGCCGGAAAAAGACGCGGAGAACGCGCCGTATGTCGTTGCGATGGACTTCGGCGTCAAGCAGAATATCCTGCACGCGCTGCACAAGAAGGGCTGCCGCCTGACGGTCGTGCCGGCGGATACAAAGGCCGACGAAATCCTCGCGATGAACCCGGACGGCATTTTCCTGTCGAATGGGCCTGGCGACCCGGAGGATGTGCCAGAGGCGGTCGAAGAGATTAAGAAGCTCATCGGCAAGAAGCCGATTTTCGGCATCTGTCTCGGCCATCAATTGCTCGCGCTTGCGCTCGGCGCCAAGACCTATAAGCTGAAGTTCGGCCACCGCGGCACAAATCAGCCGGTCAAGGATCTGCGCACGGGGAAAGTAACGATTTCCTCGCAGAATCACGGCTTTGCTGTCGATGCGGAATCCCTGAAGGGCCTGCCGCTGGAGGTCACGCACTGCAACGTCAACGATGGGACCGTCGAGGGCATGCGCCACACCGAGCTCCCGATTTTCTCCGTTCAATACCATCCGGAGGCCGCTCCGGGGCCAGATGACAATATGTACTTGTTCGATGCATTCTGGTCTATGCTGAAGAAAGGGGAATAACCTTGCCGAAGAAACAAAATCTGAAAAAAGTCATGGTCATCGGTTCCGGCCCGATCATCATCGGACAGGCTGCAGAATTTGACTACGCGGGCACACAGGCCTGCCGTGCGCTGAAAGAAGAGGGCCTTGAGGTCGTTCTCGTGAATTCGAACCCGGCGACGATCATGACGGATACGCATATCGCGGACCGCGTTTACATCGAGCCGCTGACGGTCGATTTCCTCGAAGAAATCATCGCGAAGGAACGTCCAGACGGCCTGCTCGCAACGCTCGGCGGCCAGGCTGGCCTGAATCTCGCCGTGCAGCTTTCGGAAAAGGGCGCGCTCGAAAAGTATCACGTGGAACTGCTCGGGACGCCGCTCAAGGCCATTGAGCGCGCAGAGGACCGCGAGATGTTCAAGGAGACGATGCAGAAGCTCGGCGAGCCGATCCCGGAGAGCACCATCGTCGAGGACGTTCCCTCAGCGGTAGCCTTCGCCAACGAAATCGGCTATCCGGTCATCGTGCGCCCGGCCTATACGATGGGCGGCACGGGCGGCGGCATCGCGGAAAACGAGGAAGAACTCGTCGACATCGTCATCAAGGGACTCAACTACTCCATGATCGGACAGGTACTCATCGAGCGTTCGGTCGCCGGCTGGAAGGAAATCGAGTACGAGGTCATGCGCGACGGCAATGACAACTGCATCACCGTCTGCAACATGGAAAATCTCGACCCGGTCGGTGTACATACCGGCGATTCCATCGTCGTCGCACCGTCCCAGACGCTGACGGATCACGAGTTCCAGATGCTCCGCTCGGCGTCGCTGCGCATCATCCGCGAGCTCGGCATCGAGGGCGGCTGCAACGCGCAGTATGCGCTGGACCCGGACAGCAACCGCTACTACGTCATCGAGGTCAACCCGCGCGTCAGCCGCTCGTCGGCCCTCGCGTCGAAGGCGACCGGCTACCCGATCGCAAAGGTCTCGGCCAAGATCGCCATCGGTTACACGCTCGACGAAATCACGAACGCGGTCACGCAGAAGACGAAGGCATGCTTTGAGCCGGCCCTCGACTACTGCGTGGTCAAGTTCCCGCGCTGGCCGTTCGATAAATTCGTCTACGCGGATCGTACGCTCGGCACGCAGATGAAGGCAACGGGCGAGGTCATGAGCATTGACCGCAATTTCGAGGGCGCCCTGCTGAAGGCCGTCCGTTCGCTCGAAATCGGTGTGCACCGCCTGCACATGGACAAGATGGACGACTGGGATGACGCGCGTGTCAAGAAGAACCTCGCCCGCATCAACGATGAGCGCATCTTCGTCGTCGCCGAGGCGCTGCGCCGCGGAATCGCGACGGTCGACGAGATCCACGACATTACAAAAATCGACAAATGGTTCCTGAATAAGATCAAGAACATCACCGATGTAGAGGTCCAGCTCGCCAGCTCGCCGCTGACGCCAAAACTCCTGCTAAAGGCAAAGGATGTCGGTCTCGCAGACCGTTCCATTGCAGAAATCACGAAGAAATCGGAGGACGAAATCCGCACGATGCGCCTCGCCGATTCCATCCTGCCGAAATACAAGATGGTCGATACCTGTGCCGCGGAGTTCGAGGCAGCCACGCCGTATTATTATTCCACCTACCATGCGCAGGAAGACGAGGTCAACGTCACCAAGGCGCGCAAGGTCGTCGTGCTCGGTTCGGGGCCGATTCGCATCGGGCAGGGCGTGGAGTTCGATTACTGCTCGGTTCACTCGGTCTGGGCGCTTCGCGAGATGGGCATCGAAGCCATCATCATCAACAACAACCCGGAGACCGTTTCGACCGACTTCGATATTTCCGACCGCCTGTACTTCGAGCCGCTGACGCCGGAAGATGTGCTCAACATCATTGACAAGGAGCAGCCGGAGGGCGTCATCGTGCAGTTCGGCGGACAGACTGCCATCAATCTCGCTTCCGCTCTGCAGAAAGCAGGCATCAAGGTGTTCGGTACGTCCGTCGACGACATCGACCGCGCGGAAGACCGCGAGCGCTTCGATGAAGTCCTTTCGCAGACGCAGATCCCGCGCCCGAAATCCGCCAGCGTCACGAACCTGCAGGAGGCGATCGACGGAGCCAACGAGATCGGTTACCCGGTCATGGTACGCCCGTCCTACGTACTCGGCGGCCGCGCGATGGAAATCGTCTACAACGAGGACGAACTCAAAGACTACATGAGCCGCGCGGTCAAGGTCACACCGGATCATCCGGTGCTCGTCGACCGCTATATGGAGGGTACCGAAGTAGAGGTTGATGGGATCTCCGATGGCGTGGATGTCGTGATCCCCGGTATCATGGAGCATGTCGAGCGCGCCGGTGTACATTCCGGCGACTCGATTGCCGTATACCCGCCGCAGACGCTTCCCGCGAAGGTCATCTACACGATCATCGACTATACGAAACGCCTCGCGACGGCCCTGCACGTCAAGGGCTTGCTGAACATCCAGTTCGTCGTCGTCGACGGCGAGGTTTACATCATCGAGGTCAACCCGCGTTCGAGCCGTACGGTGCCTTTCCTCTCAAAGGTTACGGATGTCAAGATGGTCAATCTCGCGACGCGCGTCGCGATGGGCGCCAAGCTGAAGGACCTCGGTTACCGTTCGGGGCTCGTACCGCCAAAGCCGTATGTTGCCGTCAAAGCGCCGGTGTTCTCGTTCGCGAAGATGGCCGACGTCGATATCGCCCTCGGTCCTGAAATGAAATCGACCGGCGAGGTCATGGGCATCGACTATCACTATGCCCGTGCGCTCTACAAGGCCATCATCGGCTCGGGCATCCATGTCCCGACCAAGGGCTGCGTCCTATTCACGGTGGCGGATAAGGACAAAGAGGAGATGAAGCAGCTCGCCAAAGCATTCTCCGAGCTCGGCTTTGAAATCGTCGCGACCTCTGGAACGGCAAAGGCTATTGCGTCCATGGGCGTCGACGTCGAAGTCGTCGGCAAGGTGCACGAGCGCAGCGCCGACATCATTCAGATGATCAAGAACGGGAAGATCAACCTCGTCATCAATACGCTGACGCAGGGCAAGCATTCGATGAAAGACGGCTTCCATATCCGCCGCGCGACGGTTGAGCACGGCGTTGCCTGCCTGACCTCTCTCGATACTGCATGGGAGGTTCTGCGCGTGCTGTCGTTCATGCGCGAGCGCCGTCTTGTCTACAGCCTTGCCCTGCAGGACTATGTGGGTGGCGGTGATGATCTTGCCTGAACATGAGAAAAAACACCTGGAGGATGCGCGCGTCATCGGACAGCAGGAACTCCGCGCTGGCGTGTTCTCCCTCGAACTGGAAGCGCCGCAGATCGCCAGGCAGGCAGAGCCCGGACAGTTCGTGCAGGTACGGATCCCGTCGGATTCGTTTGTCCTGCGCCGCCCGCTCGGCGTCGCTTCCGTCAACCTCGCGAAAAACCGCCTGGTGCTGATTTACCGCGAGGTCGGCAGGGGGACCGCGGCGCTTACCGGCGCGATGCCAGGCGAGACGGTAAATGTGCTCGGCCCGCTCGGACACGGTTTTTCTGCCGCGTTTGAGCACCCGCTGCTCGTCGGCGGCGGACTCGGCCTTTCTCCGTTGCTCTTCTATGCAGAAAGCCTGCGCGGCAGAGCGGATGTCCTGATGGGAGGGCGCACGGCGGAGGAACTTTTTTGGAAAGAGCTCTACGCGGGCAAAGTGGGGGAGATGTTCCTGACGACGGATGACGGCAGTCTCGGCACCAAGGGGTTTGTTACGACCCTTTTGCCGTCGCTCCTGCAGAAGAACGCCTACGATGGGGTTTCCGTCTGCGGACCGGAAATCATGATGCGCTCCGTCGCCAAGATCGCCGCGGCATACGGCATTCCCTGCGAGGTCTCTCTCGAGCGCCGCATGGGCTGCGGTCTCGGTGCCTGCCTTTCGTGCTCCATCGACACGACCGATGGCAAACGCAAAAAGGTATGCAAGGATGGTCCGGTATTTCCTGCACAGGAGGTGTTTGCATGACGAATCCAGCGGATAAGGACAGCCGGCTGCACACAACGCTGCTCGGCATCCCGATGCAGACACCGATTCTCACGGCATCCGGCACGTTTGGCTTCGGCGAGGAGTTCGCCGATTTCGTGGATCTCTCCCGTCTCGGTGCCGTCGTCGTCAAGGGAACGACCCTTGCGCCACGGCGCGGAAACGAGGGAAACCGCATTGCCGAAACGCCGCAGGGGATGCTGAACTGCATCGGCCTGGAAAACCCCGGCGCAGACGTTTTCCTGCGGGAAACCCTGCCGCGCATCCAGCAATATCACATGCAGGTCATCGTGAACATTTCCGGCAGCACGGCCGAAGAGTACGGCGAACTTGCCGGAAAGCTCGACGTGCCCGGTGTCGCAGCCATCGAGCTCAACGTATCCTGCCCGAACGTCAAAGAGGGCGGCATCGTATTCGGCACGGACCCGCATGCATTGGCTTCGGTTGTGCGCGAGGCAAAAGCGCATACGAAGAAGCCGGTTATCGTAAAGCTCTCGCCGAATGTCACGGATATCCGCGTCATGGCGAGGGCGGCAGAAGAAGCCGGAGCGGACGCACTTTCGCTGATCAATACCCTGCTCGGGATGCAGATCGATATCGAGACGCGTCGCCCGGTGCTCGGCAACGTCACCGGCGGGTTATCCGGCCCCTGCGTGAAGCCGGTCGCGGTACGCATGGTCTATCAGGCCGCGCAGACCGTCTCCATCCCGATTATCGGCATGGGCGGCATCACCTGTTGGCAGGATGCCGTGGAGTTTTTCCTGGCCGGCGCATCGGCCATCGCGGTCGGCACGGCGAATTTCACGGATCCGGCCGTCACGATGCGGATTGCCGACGGCCTGAACACCTATCTCTCGGCGCATCATATCGGAAACATTTCGGAACTGGTTGGAAAGATGGAACTCGGATAAGGAGGCATTCCTTTTGGCAGATGAACGTCTGATTGCCGCACTGGATGTGCATACCGAAGAAGACGCGAAGGCACTCGTCGAAAAGCTCGGTGACAGCGTTGCTTTCTACAAGGTTGGCATGGAACTGTATTACCGCGCCGGCGGCGGTATCGTCACGTGGCTCAAGGAACAGAACAAGAAGGTTTTTCTCGACCTCAAGCTGCACGATATCCCGAACACCGTTGCAAACGGGCTCGTCTCGTTGATGCACCTCGGTGCAGATATGCTGAACGTACATGCCGGCGGCGGGTATACCATGATGAAGACGGCCGCTGACCGCGTGCACGAAGAAGCCGATATGATGGGGATTCCGGCGCCGAAGCTCCTTGCCGTGACGGTGCTCACGAGCATCGGCGAGGACGACTGGAACGGGCTCGGCCAGTCGTGCGCTATCCGCGATATGGTCGTGCGGCTTGCCAGGCTCGCGCAGAAGGCCGGCATGGACGGTGTCGTCGCGTCTCCACAGGAAGCCGCGGACATTCGAAAGGCGTGCGGCAAGGACTTCCTGATCGTAACGCCAGGCATCCGCCCGGCCGGCGCTGACGCGCAGGATCAAAGCCGCATCGCGACGCCTGGAAAAGCGCTCGAAAACGGTGCGACGCATCTCGTCGTCGGTCGTCCCATTCGCCGGGCCGAGAGCCCGCGAGAAGCCGCAGAGGCCATCGTAAAAGAAATGGAGGCAGTAAAATGAGCAATGAGGCAAACAACAAGGCGATGACGGAGGAGGAAGTCCTCGCGCTCCTGAAAAAGACGAACGCCATCATGGACGGACATTTCCTCCTGACTTCCGGTCTGCACAGCCCGCATTACGTCGAAAAATTCAATGTGCTGCAGCATCCAAAGTACACGCAGCAGCTCTGCGAGGCTATGGCAGCAAAATTCCAGGACGCCGAGATCGAGACCGTCGTCGGCCCCATGACGGGCGGCATCCTGCTCGCGCATGAGACAGGCAAAGCCCTCGGGACGCGCGCCATCTTTACGGAACGCGTGGACGGCAAGATGACCTTCCGCCGCGGCTTTCATCTGCATCCCGGCGAACGCTGCCTCATCGTCGAGGATATCGTGACGACGGGCGGTTCGATCAAAGAGGTCATCGACGTCGTGAAAAAAGCCGGCGGTACGCCGGTCGCCGTCAGCATGCTGGTTGACCGCAGCGGCGGCAAGGTCAGCTTTGGCGACGTCCCCTGCACGGCGCTCCTGCACCTCAACGTCGAGACCTGGACCCCCGAGGAATGCCCGCTCTGCAGACAGGGCATTCCCATCACCAAGCGGGGAAGTACAGGGAAAAAATAAACGGAACCATAACACAGATCTCCAACAGGGAGACGGCAGAAAAAAGCTGCCGTCTCCCTGTTTTTTTGTACAAAAAGAACCTTCCCGCCAGGGGGAAGGTTCAAAGGCAACACAAAAAATTCTTAAAACAGCATGTTGATAAGATTCCCGGTCGTTGCGTACCCGGAGATGTTCTGCAGGGTGCGCCCCGTGTAGAGCGAGGCTACCGTCGTCTCATTGCCAAGCATGCTCGACATGGACGGGAAGACTTTGTCCTGCTGGAACTTTGCGAGACTGACGTGGCTTTCGGCTTTGCCGGAAAGCCCGTTTTTGCCGAGCAGATTCTCCGTCCGGCTGCTTTCTGTCGTCAGTGCTTTCGCGAGCTTGTCCTCATCGACGGAGAGCGCGCCGGTCTTGCTGTCGACGTTGATGCCGATGGCGGCATAGGAATCCGCGCGATAGGTCGTGTCAGCGAACTCAGTCGCAAGACCGCTCGCACGCTTCGATACCTCTTTGTTGTCCGAGAAGAACGACAACGCGTCGTTGTAGTCCGAGACCAGCGATTCAACATTACCGATGGCCGCCTTCAGGCCGTCGCTGTACGACGGTTTCCCTGAAGCGTCCGTCTGAATATCGCTCGCGGAAAAATCGTAATTCATATTCTTGACTACCGCAGCCGAATCCGACAAATCCGAAAGCGTGGACTTCATTTCGGTGTTGAACGTGTTCTTCGTATCGATATAGGAGCTCACAAGCCCGGCATAGCCCTCGCGGACACTCGAAAGGGTCTTCAGATCCGATTCCGCCGTGGAAATAGCGTCCGAACTGGAGAACATCGAGGACGATGAGCTCTTTGCCTTGGCATAGGAACTGCTGATGCTCGCGAGCGAGCGCGAAGAAGCATTCGTTGTGCCGCCCGTCAGGCTCAGCCCGTTTTGGGAAGCGAACTTGTACATCATGTACGTATTGTTCGCGATAGAGGAAATGGTAGACATCGATGACACCCCCTTCCCTGGTGATGCAAACTCTTTCTTCTAGCTATATTATAGCATAAAAGCACTGCCGACATGGCCTTTTTCCCGTGATTTTTCAATAAATGTGGTACGACTTCCACGGGATCTGGTCCACGCGGATGCTTTTCAGGAAATCGACGATATCCTTGCGGCCGTAATAGTGCGGCGTACCATCGTTGTCCTGGCTCATCAGGATGATCGGCATATTCGGAAAGTAGGGGCGGAGCGCCTGCCGCATCTGCACCGCGCGGACCGTGTAGGTCGTGACATAGGATTTCACCGAAACCACCGCAAACGTTACACCCTGCTCCAGGATTACGGCGCCATGAATCGTGGTCATGCCGAAAACACTCCTTTCCGATAACCCTTCTAAAACGTCAAAAGGATAAACACAGATTTATTGTAACAAACCACCGCATCCTGTCAAGAATCCGGTGGGAAAAAGCGGAAATTTTTGGCGGATTGTATAATTAAGTTGAACACTTAAAAATC
>JALFBM010000020.1 GCA_022773425.1 Selenomonadaceae bacterium | reverse complement strand
GACATCGACCTTCTGCGGATGGAGCTCCCGCAGGTAAAAGAAGATATCCTCTACGGAGTGCGCCAGCGTCGAGATGTCCGTGAGCATCATCATGGCCGCGGAACCCTTGATCGTATGCATGGCCCGGAAGATCTCGTTCACATCCTCGGGCGCAAACGCACCCGCGTCCTCGCTCCCGAGTGCCAACTGCTCGAGCTGCTCGAGGAAGTTCCTCGTCTCATACAGGAACACCTCGACCATCGATTCATGGTCTGCCAAAGCGCCTCACCTCCCCTGTTCTCTTTTCCTTTCCACGTCTTATTTCTACGCGTTAGGTCGATGTTCCTGCTTGTTTCGTAAATCTTGCTATCAATATGGCTGTTTTTCTGCTGTAATCGTTTTCGTTTCCTCAACGATAGCGGGACTGGAAAAATTCTCCCCCATCCTTTATGATGGTAGATAGGAAACCCATATGCTAGGAGGAGATGGGTATGGAATCTTATCTTTTGGGGCTTGCTGCGCATGCGCTGCCGCTTTGCTGCGTTGCGGCTGCGGCGCTTCTGCAGTCGCTTACGGGGTTTGGGCTGGCGATTGTCATGGCGCCGCTTTTGATGCTGTTCTACGATGCCAAATCCGTAGTGGCACTCGTTTTGATGCTCTGTCTATGCGGCAATTTGGTCCAGAGCATCCTGCATGTACGCGAAGCGAATGTACGTCTGGTGGCCTTCCTGTATCTCGGTGTTCTCATCGGACAGCCCATCGGCTTTCAAATCTTCGATATGGCAACCAGTGAGACGCTAAAGCTTCTCATCAACGTCATGGTGCTGGTCTCCCTGCTCATCATGCAGGCGATGCGGGTTCGCATTCGCGAAACGAACGGAAACTCCGTGAAGGCCGGCGTGCTCGCGGGCATTACTTCGGTCACAACAGGTATGGGCGGGCCGCCGTTTCTCCTTTACATCGCGCATACCAAAATGGCGCCCAGCAGGCTGCGCGCCACATGTTTTCTCTTCTTTTTCCTCTGCAACATCACTT
Organism: Selenomonadaceae bacterium; assembly: GCA_022773425.1. GTDB lineage: Bacteria > Bacillota > Negativicutes > Selenomonadales > Selenomonadaceae > UBA2897. The sequence goes on along the minus strand of JALFBM010000020.1, from coordinate 77,240 downwards.
CGCTTGTCACGCATGAACTCGGCGGCTATCGCATCGATGCGTCATTTACCGAGTTTTTGTATCTCGTTCCCGGATTGTTGACGGGGCTCCTGCTCGGCGACGTACTTTACCGCTTCGTACCAAAGGGGTGGCTGCGTCAGGCGATTTTTGTACTGCTCTACGCAACGTCTCTTTTTGGCTGTGCGGAGTTCCTATTCCAGCGATAAAAACAAGGGAACGTTACATGGCTGCAACGCAGCAAGCCCCCGACAGCGGCGTGGATCTTTTACCGATGAACTGGCTCCCGAGGTGACAGGAAGCAGTCTGGCTGATGGGCGTTGATGATGCCAACAGCCTGCAGGTAGGACTGGATGGTCGTGGAACCGACGAATTTCATGCCACGTTTCTTGAGATCTTTGGATAGAGCAAGGGAAAGCGGCGAGGTCGTCGAAACCGGATCGAAGAGGATCTTCCCATCGGTCCAATGCCAGAGATATGCTGAAAAGCTGCCGTATTCCTGAGCAATTTCCCGAAATACGCGGGCGTTGTTGATCGCCGCCTCGATCTTGCGTCGGTGGCGGATGATTTCCGGCGTTTGCACCAAACGATCGATATCCGCTTCGGTGAAAGCGCAAACGCGGTTGCAGTCAAAATCGGCAAAAGCCTGCCGGAATCCCTCTCTTTTATTCAGAACGCATTCCCAGGAAAGTCCCGCCTGAAAACATTCCAGCAAGAGCAATTCAAAAAGCTTTTTATCCTCGTGAACCGGCCGTCCCCATTCCTCATCATGATATCGGACATAGCGTTCATTCTTCGGATTCGCCCAAAAACAGCGCGGTTTGCCATCAGCCCAAGGGCAGGTTGTGTCCATGCTATCCTTCCTTTCTCCCACAGCAAGGGGCTGTCGCACGAAAGCATTTTCATGCGACAGCCCCTTTTTGATGTCATAAAAGAATTCCCTTTGCCGAGAAAACCCTCTACCGTTTGTTTTTGCATCGTTTATTTCTGCATCCGCTCGAGCGCGCGATGGGCGATGTCTCTGCGGTGGAATTCGTCCTGGAAGGAGATCTTGGCTACGCCCTGGTAGGCCTTATCAACCGCCGCGCGGATATCTGTTCCCTTCGCGACGACACCGAGAACGCGGCCGCCATTGGTGACGATCTGACCGTCCTTTTCCGCCGTGCCGGCGTGGACGACGAGGCTTCCCGCCTTTTCTGCCGCCTCAATGCCGGTGATCGGATATCCCTTTTGGTAGGATTTGGGATAGCCGCCAGACGTCATGACGACGCAGACCGCCGTGTCCTTGCTCCACTGGATATCCTGTTCGTCAAGCGTGCCATCGACGCAGGCAAGCATGATATCGACGAGATCGCTGTCTAGGAGCGGAAGGACAACCTGTGTCTCCGGATCACCGAAACGCGCATTGAACTCGACGACCTTCGGTCCCTCGTCCGTAATCATAAGCCCGGCATAAAGACAGCCCTTATACGGGCGTCCCTCTTTTGCCATCGCCGCGACAATCGGCTGCAGGACCTCTTTTTCGGCGCGTGCGATCAACGCATCCGTCATGACCGGTGCCGGCGCATAGGCGCCCATGCCGCCGGTATTCGGCCCTTTATCGCCGTCGTACACGCATTTATGATCCTGCGACGGAATCATCGGGCGGATGGTCTTGCCGTCAGTAAAGGCGAGCAGGCTCGCCTCCTCGCCCTGCATAAACTCCTCGATAACGACGCGGCTCCCCGCCTGACCAAATTCCTGGTCCTCCATGATGTCGTGGATGGCCGCAAGCGCCTTGTCCTCCGTCTGCGCGACGGTCACGCCCTTGCCGGCCGCAAGGCCGTCCGCCTTGATGACGATGGGCGCCCCCTGTTCCTTGACATAGGCGCGGGCGGCATCGGCATCCGTAAAGACCTCGTATTTTGCCGTCGGAATGCCGTATTTCTTCATCATGCTTTTGGAGAAAGACTTCGAGCCCTCAAGCTCCGCAGCGGCCTTGCTCGGGCCAAATGCGCGGATTCCCGCGGCTTGCATCGCGTCGACGACGCCGTTGGTCAACGGAACCTCCGGTCCGACGACGACGAGATCGACGGCGTACTGCTGTGCGGCCTTTACGAGCGCAGCATTGTCCTCTAGGTCAATACCTTCCAGACAGACCGCGAACTTCTTCATACCTGGGTTGCCCGGCACGGCATAGAGCTTCGTACATTTCGGAGACTGCGCGAGCTTCCAGCCGAGCGTATACTCACGGCCGCCCCCGCCAATGACGAGAATATTCATTCTGACACCCTCATTTCTCAAGCTGTTTCTTCAGATAGTCCTGGATCATCGTGTCGTAAGCTGCCGTATGGGCAAAAGCTTCCTGCGCGAGCTCCATGCGCGTGCGGGCATCGACCTCACCGGTCTTTGCAATCTGCTCTGCAACCGCATCGTACCGAGAAGGATTCGTGACAATGGTGACATATTTGAAGTTCTTTGCGGCCGCACGGGTCATCGCTGGGCCGCCGATGTCGATGTTCTCGATGGCCTCATCGAGCGTGACACCTGGCTTGGAAATGGTCTCTTTGAATGGATAGAGGTTGCAGACCACCAAATCAATGCCCTTGATGTTGTGCTCTTTCATCTCACGGACGTGTTCCGGGTTGTCGCGCACGGCGAGGATGCCGCCGTGAATGTACGGGTTCAGCGTCTTTACGCGGCCGTTCAGGATTTCCGGAAAGCCCGTGACATCGGAAACATAGGTCACGGGGATGCCCGCGTCCTGGATGGCCTTCATCGTACCGCCGGTCGAGATGATTCCGATGCCGGCCTCGTGAAGCTTCCGGGCAAAATCAACAACACCGGTTTTATCGGATACACTGACAAGTGCGCGCTGGATTTTCATGGATTGGTTCCTCCTTCTGTATGACTGGAGTCATGACGGGTTCAATCTTTTTTCGGAAGAATGTGCACGTGGCGACCGTCGATGTTCAGGCGGTGCTCACAATACAGCTCAATGGCCTGCGGATAAATCTTGTGCTCCTGCTCGAGCACGCGAGCGCTCAGCGTTTCCTCCGTATCGCCCTCGAGCACGGGGACCGCCGCCTGCAGGATAATCGGGCCGCTGTCCGTCCCCTCGTCGACGAAATGTACGGTGCAGCCACTGACCTTCACGCCATAGGCGAGCACGTCGCGATGCGCGTGCGCGCCTGGAAAGCTCGGCAACAGCGCCGGATGGATGTTCATGATCCGATGCGGGAACTGACGGACGAAATACGGCGTCAGGATGCGCATGAAACCGGCGAGGACGACGAGCGTCACACCGGCTGCCTGCAGTCGGCGCACGAGCTCGCGCTCAAAGCTTTCGCGGTCGTCATATTCTTTCCGGTTCACGCAGGCTGCGGGGATGCCGGCGTTCTCCGCGCGTTTTAGCGCGTAAGCATCCGGCTTGTCTGTCAGCACGAGCGCCAGTTTCGCGTGCACCTCACCGCGCCCGATCGCGTCGATGATGGACTGCAGATCCGTCCCCCGGCCTGAGCAGAGCACGCCGAGGACTTCTTTTGCCTCTGTCATTTCGCGAACACACCGCCCTTGATGATGACTTCGTGCGCGCCGCGCGTGACTCTGCCGATGCGGAAAACCTTCTCATGGCGCGCCGCGAGATCCGCCTCGATCTTCGCTGCATCGTCTGCGGACACAATCAGCACCATGCCGATGCCCATGTTGAACGTACGATACATCTCGTGCCAGTCGACGTTCCCCCACTGCTGCAACAGACGGAAAATCGGCGGCATTTCCCATGCCGCACTGTCGATCGTCACGCCCATATCATCCGGCAGCGCGCGCGGGATATTCTCGTAGAAACCACCGCCCGTGATATGTACCATGCCGTGGATGTCATAATCATGGATCAGCGGCAGGCAGGTCTTCGGATAAAGGCGGGTCGGCGTCAGGAGTTCTTCGCCAATGGTCTTGCCAAGTGCATCCACGTACTCGTCACCCTTCATGCCTTTGCGCTCAAAGACGATTTTCCGCACGAGCGTATATCCGTTGGAATGCACACCGGAAGACGGCAGGCCGAGCAGAACATCGCCTTCGCGCACACGCGCCGGTGTAATCAGTTTCGATTTCTCGACCACACCAACCGAGAAGCCCGCGATATCGTACTCGCCCTCCGGGTAAAAGCCGTTCATCTCGGCGGTCTCGCCGCCGATCAGCGCACAGCCGGACTCCTTGCACGCGTTCGCGACGCCCTTCACGACGTCAGCCGCCTGCACCGGGTCGAGCTTGCCGACCGCGAGGTAGTCAAGGACGAACAGCGGCTCCGCGCCCTGCACGAGGATATCGTTCACGCACATCGCAACCGCGTCCTGCCCGATGGTATCGTGCTTATTGAGCAGGAAGGCGAGCTTGAGCTTCGTTCCGACGCCATCCGTGCCGGAGACGAGCACCGGTTCCTTATATTTCCCGCTGTTTAACGCGAACAGGCCGCCGAAGCCGCCGAGGTCACCGAGCACTTCCGGCCGATAGGTCGCGCGCACGCTGTCTTTGATGCGCTTTACCGTCTCATTGCCCGCATCGATATCAACGCCTGCGTCCGCGTAGGTCATTTTTTCTGCCATGATTTCACCTTTTCCCACTCAATGCTGTTTTTTCTGCTCAAACACGTATTTGCTGTCGCCTGCCGGGTGCTCGCCATCCTTGATTGGATACGCTTTGTTAAAGCAGGCGTAGCACATCGAATCCGCATCGACATCCGGCACACATTTCTTGAGTCCCTCGATGGACAGGAAATGCAGGGCATCCGCGCCAATGAACTGCCGGATCTCCTCGACCGTCTTCGTCGCAGCGATAAGCTCCTTGCGCACGCTCGTGTCGATACCATAGAAGCAGGGATAGCCGATTGGCGGGCTCGAGATGCACATCTTAACGGATTTTGCGCCGGCATTCCTGAGCATCCGAACAATCTTGCCACTCGTCGTGCCGCGCACGATGGAGTCGTCGACCATGATGACGTCTTTGCCCGCGACCGCCAGGCGGATGGCGTTCGGCTTCAGCTTGACCGCCGTATCGCGTTTTTTCTGCGTTGGCTGGATAAACGTGCGGCCGATATAGCGGTTCTTGATGAGTCCCTCGACAAACGGGATCCCGGACTCATAGGCATAGCCGGTCGCCGCCGTCGTGCCGGAGTCCGGCACAGAAATCACGATATCGCCCGTGTATTTCGACTCGCGTGCGAGCATACGGCCCATTTCAAAGCGGGCCGCGTGTACGCTCTGCCCATCGATGACGGAATCCGGACGTGCGAAGTAAATGTATTCGAAAATGCAGGCCGCGCGCTTTTCATCGGTCGCAAACGGATAGGATTTCAGGCCTTCGTCGTCGATGACGACCATCTCACCCGGCTCCACGTCACGCACGAACTCCGCACCGACAACGTCGAGGCCACAGGTCTCGGACGAAAGCACCCAGCTGCCCTCGTCCGTGCGCCCGATACAGAGCGGACGAAAACCCTGCGGATCACGGACGCCGATAAGTTTCTGCTCGGTCATGAGCGTCAGGCAGTACGCGCCCTTGATCTGCTTCAGGCTCTCGATGATCTTCTTTTCGATGGTTTCCGCACGGCTCCGCGCAATCAGGTTCACGAACACCTCGGAGTCGATAGAGGTCTGGAAAATCGTGCCTTCCTGCTCGAGACGGTGGCGTATCTCCGCCGCGTTCGTGAGGTTGCCGTTATGCGCGAGCGCAATCTTGCCGCACGCATAGTTCACGAGTAACGGCTGCGTATTCGCAAGCAAGCTCGAGCCCGTCGTCGAATAGCGGACATGCCCGACCGCGATGTACTGGTTATCCATATGCGGCACTTGATGCCGGAACACCTCATTGACGAGCCCCATGCCGCGCGAAACATCCATCCAGGCGCCGTCCGTGATGGCGATGCCCGCGCTTTCCTGCCCGCGATGCTGCAGGGCGTAGAGGCCGAGATAGGTCATATGCGCGACGTCTTCCGTATGGGAATAGACGCCGTAGACGCCGCACTCTTCCTTCCATTTTGGTTCTGCTTGATTCATAGGTTTTCTTTTGTTCTCCCGATACAATCGAACTTGTCCGCGCGTTTTCAGATCTGATCCTTGACGCGCGCTGCTTTTACCTCTACACCTTTTGCCATATCCTGACGATATTCCTGGAGTTTCTTCTGCAGGCCTTGATCCGAAATGGCGAACATCTCCACGGCATAGACCGCTGCATTCTTCGCGCCGTTGATGGCCATGGTTCCGACTGGTACACCAGACGGCATCTGAACCGTAGAGAGCAGCGCATCCATGCCGCCGAGCGGCGTCGCGTTGACCGGTACGCCGATGACCGGCAGCGTCGTATAACTTGCGACGACACCGGCGAGATGCGCAGCGGCACCCGCCGCAACGATGAATGCCCCGACACCCTTCTCGGGCGCAGAGGTCACGAACTCACGCACACGCGCCGGCGTGCGGTGAGCCGAAGCTACCTCGACGACCGACGCAATCCCGAACTCTTTTAGAAGCGCTACCGCTGGCTCCAGTACCTTCCAGTCCGAGTCGCTTCCCATAAGAACAGCTACCTTCATGGATCTCATCCTCCATTTCCATGATACGGCCATTACCGGGACATCCCGTATCCCTTCAAATAATGGCAAGAAGCGGATATCCCTGTACCCGCATACTACCATCATACCGACAAAACGTTTTTCTGTCAATAAAAAGCGGACACGCGTCCTTGACTTTTCTTATGTTGTTTTTCTTTTCGTAAAAAGGAAAGCCATAAGCAAAAAGGACTGTCGCACAGCCTTCGCTCGTGCAGCAGTCCTCACATTCCGTATTTATTTCTTTGCGGCCTGCTCTGCCTTTTGCGCAGCGGCAAAGGCAGCCTCGCGCTGCTTCCGTTTCCGCGCCTTATGCGTCTCGTAGCGCTCCTTGCCTTCCTCGAAAGCGGCCTTCTGCTCCGGCGTCGTGACCTTGAGCGGCGCGACAGCCTTCGGACGGCCATTGCGGTCCATTGCGACCATCGTGAAATAAGCGGTCAGGGCCTGTTCCGGCTTGTCGCCGTGCTCAATATCCTCGACCTCTACGTTGACGAAGATTTCCATCGAGCTGTGACCGACGAAAACGACCTCTGCCGTGCAGTTGACCAGATCACCGATAAAGATCGGCTTGTGGAATTCCAGCTCGTCGACACGCGCCGTCACGACGTTCATATGCGCGTATTTGTATCCGCAGGCATACGCCGCAGAGTCCATCATCTTCATGATTTCACCGCCGAAGACGTTGCCGTTCGGATTTGCCTGATTCGGCATCATGACCGTACCGATAATCGTTTTGTTCTGATCCATGGTTGACCCTCCTGCCATACAGCGATTCAGGAACCGCTGACTCAGCCGCTCTCCCTACATTGCCGCAAGCTCAGCCGTTCTTTGAAAAAAATTATGTATCTGCTTACATTCCTTCCACTTCTTTATTTTACCATGTTTTCCCTCGAAAATCCAGTATCTTTTGTTACGGTTTCGTCTTTTCCAGGAAACAAAAAAGGCGAAGGTTTCCCTCCGCCCTCTTGGGGATTTAGTTTGCCTTGCCAGCCGCATCCTTTTTCAGGATTTTTTCCACCGCCGCATCGAGCCAGTCTCCCTGCACGGTCTCGAGCTGTCCGGCGTCGCACTCTGCGGCAAGACCCGGGACGATCGGAATGCGCGCGAGAATGTCAAGCCCGTACTGCTTCGTAATTTCATCGAGGTGACTCTCACCGAAGATTGCATGGCGCGTATGGCAGTTCGGGCACTCGAAATAACTCATGTTCTCGACGACGCCCAAAATGGGGACCTTCATCATTTCAGCCATCTTCACGGCTTTCTCGACGATCATGGAGACGAGCTCCTGCGGACTCGTGACGATCACGATGCCGTCAACGGCAATGGTCTGAAAGACCGTGAGCGGTACGTCGCCGGTTCCCGGCGGCATGTCGATAAACAGATAGTCGGTATCCTCCCAGATGATATCCTGCCAAAACTGCTTGACGACGCCTGACAGGATCGGCCCTCTCCAAACGACCGGGTCGGACTCATTCTCCATCAGCAGATTCATGCTCATGATGTCAATGCCGCCGGCGGTAGGAACCGGGTATGCACCGACCTTGGATCCGCGCACCTCGCCCTTCACCCCGAACATCTTCGGGATCGACGGTCCCGTGATATCGGCGTCCATGATGCCGACATGCTGGCCCTTGCGCGACATCGCGACGGCGAGCAGGCCGGTCGTCAGGGATTTGCCGACGCCGCCCTTGCCGGATACGACCGCAATGACGTGGCGGATGGAGCTAAGCTCATGTGGTTTCTCATGAAAATCCTTCTTGCCCTGGTTCCGCGTATCCTCGCCGCAGGTCGTCCCGCAGGCGCTGCAGTCGTGATTACAAGACTCTGCCATTCTATAGCCCTCCTATGCTGCACGACACATTGCATCGTGCCTTTCGATACAAGAAAACCTTCCCCTGCGGGAAGGTTTTCTGCTTTTGCCAAATCGGATCGTTACACCGTCGTCTCGGAGGCGATCTCCTCGGAGGCAACCGCAATCGGCTCCTCTGCGGCTTCGTCCGGATTCTCGGTTTCCGGCTGCGGCGCCGGATCGTCGCCGACGAGCTTCATGTGGCGGTAACGGGAAAGGCCCGTACCAGCCGGGATGAGCTTGCCGATGATGACGTTCTCCTTGAGGCCGACCAGCGGATCGACCTTGCCCTTGATGGCGGCATCGGTCAGGACGCGCGTGGTCTCCTGGAACGAAGCTGCCGACAGGAACGAATCCGTAGCGAGCGATGCCTTCGTGATACCGAGCAGGATCGGCTTTGCCACAGACGGCTCGCCGCCCTCCTCGATAGCCTTGGTGTTCGCGGCCTCGAACTGGTTGATGTCGATGTACTCGCCCGGCAGGAAGTCCGTATCGCCGGACTCCTCAATCTTGACCTTGTGGAGCATCTGACGAACCATGACCTCGATATGCTTATCGTTGATCTCAACACCCTGAGACTTGTAGACTTTCTGCACTTCGTAGACGAGGTAGCGCTGCGTCGCCTGCAGGCCGCAGACACGCAGGATATCGTGCGGGTTGATGGAACCTTCGGTCAGACGGTCGCCTGGCTTCAGATGGTCGCCATCGTGCACGGCCATTCGCGCGCCGAACGGGATGGCGTACTCGCGTACGTCGCCGGATTCCGGAACGATCGTGACCTTGCGCGTACCGTTGCCCGTATCCTCGACCGTCGCATCGCCCTCAATCTCCGCGATGATGGCGTGATGCTTCGGCTTGCGCGCCTCAAAGAGCTCCTCGACACGCGGAAGACCCTGGGTGATATCGTCGCCCGCGACGCCGCCGGAATGGAACGTACGCATCGTGAGCTGGGTGCCCGGCTCGCCGATAGACTGTGCGGCGATGATACCGACTGCCTCGCCGATCTCGACCTCGCTCTTGTTTGCAAGGTCGCGGCCGTAGCACTTGACGCAGACGCCGAACTGCGATTTGCAGGTCAGGACGCTGCGGATCGAAACCGTATCGCGGACGGCCTCGATCTTCTTCGCGAGATCTTCGTCGACCGTCTGATTGAGCGAAGCGATCTTCTCGCCCGTCTTCGGATCGAGGATGTCCTCCGCGAGGACGCGGCCGACAATACGCTCAGCCAGCGACTCAATGATGCCGTCGCCCTCTTTGATGGCTTCGACCTCGATGCCGCGAACGTTGTTGTTGCGGACGCGGAGCTCGTGCGCATCGCCGGCGAGGATCTCGTCGATGAGTGCGTCGGTGAGCTTGTCGCCAGCGTGCATGAGGACCGTGCCGTCGCTGTTGACGACATCGTGCGTGACTTCCTTACCGGTCATCTCGTGAACCATCGACGCGTGAATCTTTTCGCGCTTCTCCTCGTCCGGCTCGCCGAGGGAAATGACCTCGGTGACCATCGCGTTGCTGAGCGCCGCCTCGGAAACGAGCGACGAACCGCGAACGATGATCTCGCGGACCTCTTTCTCACCGATGGTGGCGAGCTTATCCTCATCGAGGATATCGTCCTTCTTGAACAACACTTCCTGCGTCTGCGGATCGAGCACATCGGCGGCGAGTAACCGGCCGAGCAGGCTGTCGTTGAGAAGCTCGAGGGCGTCAAACGTCGTCGGCGCCAAACGTGCGCGCTCCTGAACGAGGTTCAGCGTCGATACATCGCAGTCCTCCTCGCGGACGATGACATCCTGTGCGACATCGACCAGACGGCGCGTCAGGTAGCCAGAGTCTGCGGTACGGAGAGCCGTATCGGCGAGACCCTTGCGGGCACCGTGCGAAGAAATGAAGTAATCGGAAACGGATAGGCCCTCGCGGAAGTTTGCGGTGATCGGCAGGTCGATGATCTTACCGGACGGATCGGCCATGAGGCCGCGCATGCCGGCGAGCTGACGCATCTGCTGTTTGTTACCGCGGGCACCGGAGTCGGCCATCTTGAAGATCGGGTTGAACTTGCTCATGTTGTCCATCATCGCATCAGCGACGTCGTCGGTCGCCTTTGCCCAAAGGCCGATGACCTTGCGGTAACGCTCTTCCTCGGTCACGAGGCCTCGGCCGAACTGGCGCTCGACCTTGTTGACCTTCTGCTGTGCCGTCGCGATGATCTCTTTCTTCTGCGGCGGAACGATGACGTCCGAAACAGCAATCGAGATGCCCGCGATGCACGCGTAATGGTAGCCGAGGTTCTTGACATTATCGATGATCTCTGCCGTCTTCGTCGCACCGAAATGGTTGTAACAGTTCGCGACGAGCTGGCCGATCTGTTTCTTCTTCATGAGGATACCGAGGCACCACTGGCCGCTCTCTTTATCCTTGTAGTAGTAACGGAGCTCCGGCGGGAGGATCTCGTTGAAGATCATGCGGCCGAGGGAGGTCTTGACGAGGCCGTACCCCTCGATGCGGCACTGGATCTCCGCCTCGAGCTCGAGGTCATGCTGCTGATAAGCGAGCAGAGCCTCGTTGATGCCCGTTACGACCTTGCCCTCGCCTTTCGCGCCTGGCTTCAGGAGCGTCAGATAGTAGCTGCCGAGGACCATGTCCTGCGTCGGGACGATGATTGGTTTGCCGTCCTTCGGCGCGAGGATATGGTTAGCGGCGAGCATCAACACGCGGGCCTCGGTCTGCGCCTCCGCCGACAGCGGCAGATGGATAGCCATCTGGTCGCCATCGAAGTCCGCGTTGTACGCGGTGCACGCCAGCGGATGCAGCTTCAGCGCGCGGCCCTCCGTGAGTACCGGCTCAAAAGCCTGAATGCCGAGACGGTGCAGCGTCGGTGCACGGTTCAGCAGAACCGGATGCTCCTTGATGACGTCCTCAAGGACATCCCAGACTTCCGGCTTTGCGCGCTCAACCATGCGCTTTGCCGATTTGATGTTGTGGGCGGCACCGATTTCGACGAGCTTCTTCATGACAAACGGCTTGAAGAGCTCGAGTGCCATTTCCTTCGGCAGGCCGCACTGATGCAGCTTGAGTTCCGGACCGACAACGATAACCGAACGGCCGGAATAGTCGACGCGTTTGCCGAGCAGATTCTGACGGAAACGGCCCTGTTTGCCCTTCAGCATATCCGAAAGGGATTTCAGCGGGCGGTTGCCCGGACCCGTTACCGGACGACCGCGGCGGCCGTTATCGATCAGTGCGTCGACCGCTTCCTGCAGCATGCGCTTCTCGTTGCGCACGATGATATCCGGCGCACCGAGGTCGAGCAGACGCTTCAGGCGATTGTTGCGGTTGATGACGCGGCGATAGAGATCGTTGAGGTCGGAGGTCGCGAAACGGCCACCGTCGAGCTGAACCATCGGGCGCAGATCCGGCGGAATGACCGGAATCACGTCCATGTTCATCCAGGACGGCTTGTTGCCGGATTTGCGGAATGCCTCGACCACCTCAAGGCGGCGGATTGCGCGAACCTTCTTCTGTCCGGACGACGTGCGGACATCCTTGCGGAGCTGCTCGCTCATCGTATCGAGGTCGAGCTCCTCGAGCAGCTCTTTGATGGCCTCGGCGCCCATGCCGACGCGGAACGTGTCCCCGTATTTTTCGCGCGCGTCATGATACTCTTTCTCGGAGAGCAGGCTCTTTTTCGTGAGCTCGGTGTTCTCGCCCGGGTCGAGTACGATATAGTAAGCGAAATACAGGACTTTCTCCAGTGCGCGCGGGGAGATGTCGAGAATCAGCCCCATGCGGCTCGGAATGCCTTTGAAATACCAAATATGCGAGACCGGTGCAGCGAGCTCGATATGGCCCATGCGCTCGCGGCGCACTTTAGCCCGCGTGACCTCAACGCCGCAGCGGTCGCAGATGATACCCTTGTAACGGATGCGCTTGTATTTGCCGCAATGGCATTCCCAATCGCGGGTCGGTCCGAAGATGCGTTCGCAGAACAGGCCATCGCGCTCCGGTTTCAGCGTGCGATAGTTGATCGTCTCCGGCTTCTTGACTTCGCCGTAAGACCACTCACGGATCTGATCCGGCGATGCCAAACCAATTCGCATGGAATCAAAATTGTTTACATCCAGCAAAGAGATGACACTCCCTTCTTATTCTTCGTCCCCATTACCGTTATCCTGGCTGTCGTCATCGGACATGCTGCCGATATCGGCAATGATATCCTCTGCGCCATCGTCGGAATCCGCTGGTTCGTCATCGGTGTTCGCGCCTTCGTCATAGGAATCACTGCCCATCTCCGGCTGTTGCTGTTTCGTCGGGTCAACGCCATTGACATCGAGGTCGAGGTCGCGTGCCTTGCCGTGGATGTCGATGTCGTCATCGTCATCATCCTGCAGCGAGATTTCGCGCGCATCGGAATCGAGGACGCGGATATCGAGACCGATGGCCTGCAGTTCCTTGATGAGGACCTTGAACGACTCCGGAACGCCCGGCTCCGGGATGTTCTCGCCCTTGACGATGGCTTCGTAGGCCTTGACGCGGCCGGCGACATCGTCGGACTTAACCGTCAGAATTTCCTGCAGGGTATAGGCAGCGCCGTAAGCCTCGAGTGCCCAGACCTCCATCTCACCGAAACGCTGGCCACCGAACTGGGCCTTACCGCCGAGCGGCTGCTGCGTGACGAGGGAGTACGGGCCCGTGGAGCGCGCGTGGATCTTATCGGCGACGAGATGATGCAGTTTGAGGAAGTAGGTGATGCCGACCGTTACGCGGTTCTCGAACGGTTCGCCGGTACGGCCGTCGTACAGGACGGTCTTGCCGTCTGCCGGGACGCCGGCCGCCTGCATGGTGCGGGCGATATCGTTGTCGCGCGCGCCATCGAAAATCGGGGTCGCGATGTGGACACCCGCGACATCCGGTTTCGGCATGCCGTATTTTTCGAAATCATAGCCCGCATCGCGCAGATCCTTCTCTATGGTCGGATCGCCGTCCTTGATGCGCTGGCCGATGACCTTGACCGCCATGCCGAGATGCACCTCGAGGATCTGTCCGATGTTCATACGGGACGGAACGCCGAGCGGATTCAGCACGAGGTCGACCGGCGTGCCATCCGGCAGGAACGGCATATCCTCCTGGCGCATGATGCGCGAGACGACACCCTTGTTGCCGTGACGGCCGGACATCTTATCGCCGACGGAAATCTTGCGCTTCTGCGCGATATAGACGCGCACGAGGCGGTTGACGCCTGGCGGGAGCTCATCGTTATTCTCGCGGCTGAAGATCTTCACATCGACGATCTTGCCCATCTCACCGTGCGGTACGCGCAGCGAGGTATCGCGGACCTCACGCGCCTTCTCGCCGAAGATGGCGCGGAGCAGGCGCTCCTCGGCGGTGAGCTCGGTCTCGCCTTTCGGCGTGACTTTGCCGACGAGGATATCGCCAGGACGCACATCGGCGCCGATCGAGATGATACCGTCCTCATCGAGATCCTTCAGTGCTTCTTCCGCGACGTTTGGAATATCACGCGTGATTTCCTCCGGGCCGAGCTTCGTGTCGCGCGCGTCGCACTCGTACTCCTCGATATGGATAGAGGTGTAGAGGTCGCGCTTGACGAGGTTCTCGGAAAGGAGAACAGCATCCTCGTAGTTGTAGCCTTCCCAAGGCATGTAAGCGACGATGATGTTATAGCCGAGCGCGAGTTCGCCGTGATCCGTGGACGGGCCATCGGCGATCGGCTGCTTCGGCGCGACCTTGTCGCCCTTGTATACGATCGGGACCTGGTTGATGCAGGTGCCCTGGTTGGAACGGACAAATTTCTGCAGCTTATAGTGGTCGAGATCGCCGTTTTCCGTACGGACATCGATGTAGTCCGCCGTTACGCGCTCGACCGTGCCAGCGTGTTTCGCGAGAATCATGACGCCGGAGTCGCAAGCCGCCTTGTACTCCATGCCGGTACCGACGAGCGGAGCCTGTGTGCGGAGCAGAGGAACGGCCTGGCGCTGCATGTTCGCGCCCATCAGGGCGCGGTTCGCGTCATCGTTTTCGAGGAATGGGATCATCGCCGTTGCGATCGAGAAGACCTGGCGCGGCGAAACGTCCATGTAGTCGACCTTGTCGCGGTTGTGCAGGCTCGTCTCCTCATGGAAGCGCGCCGTGACGCGTTCGTTGACGAACCATTCGTTCTCGTCGAGCGGTTCGTTCGCCTGCGCGATGACAAGATCATCTTCCTCGTCCGCCGTCATGTAGCGGACCTCATCGGTCACCCGGTGGTTCGCTTTATCGACGCGGCGATACGGTGTCTCCATAAAGCCGAACTGATTGACGCGCGCGTACGTTGCCAGCGAACCGATCAGACCGATGTTCGGACCTTCCGGGGACTCGACCGGGCACATGCGGCCGTAATGCGAGTTGTGGACATCGCGGACCTCGAAGCCTGCGCGCTCACGGGAGAGACCGCCCGGGCCGAGAGCCGACAGGCGGCGCTTATGCGTGAGCTCGGACAGCGGGTTGTGCTGGTCCATGAACTGCGAGAGCTGGGAGGAGCCAAAGAACTCCTTGACCGCCGCGACGATCGGGCGGATGTTGATCAGGGCCTGCGGCGTGATGACATCGACGTCCTGGATCGTCATGCGTTCGCGGACCACGCGCTCCATGCGCGAAAGGCCGATGCGGAACTGGTTCTGCATCAGCTCGCCGACCGCGCGCACGCGGCGGTTTCCGAGATGATCGATATCGTCCGTGCGGCCGACACCGTCCATGAGGTTCAGCAGGTAGTTGATCGAGGCGATGATGTCCTCTTTCGCGATCGTGCGGTCGTAGATATCGCGCGTCGGCGAGCAGAGCATCTTGAGGCGGCTGCCGTCCTTCTGCAGGGCGTAAATTTCGATGAGCCCGTCCCCGAAGAATTTCTTCTCGTCCGCATCATCGATCGCGTCGATCATATCGTTCGTGACGACCTCACCCTGCGGGATGACGATCTCCCCTGTCTCGTGATTGACGATTGGATCGGCGAGGACCTTGCCGAGGATACGGCGCTTCCAGCCGAGCTTCTTCGTGAGCTTGTACCGGCCGACCGTCGCAAGATCGTAGCGTTTCGGATCAAAGAAGAGCGAGTTCAGCAGCTGCTGCGCGTTGTCTTCGTTCGCCGGCTCGCCAGGACGCAGGCGGTGGTAGATCTCAATGACCGCTTCGCGGTGCGTCTTGACCTTATCGACCGACGGATCAAGCGTGTTCAGGATACGCGGGTCGTTGCCGAAGAGGTTCAGAATGTCCTCATCGGTATCGTAGCCGAGTGCGCGGATGAAGTACGTCACCGGCATCTTACGCGTGCGGTCAATGCGAACCGAAACGACACCGTTCGTATCGGTCTCAAGCTCAATCCATGCACCGCGGTTTGGAATGACCGTCGCGTTGTAGAGCTTTGTGCCCGACGGGTCAATCTCCTCACCGTAGTAGGCGCCCGGGGAACGGACGAGCTGGCTGACGATGACACGCTCCGCACCATTGATGATGAACGTGCCCGTATCGGTCATCAGCGGGAAGTCGCCCATGAAGACTTCCTGCTCCTTGATCTCGCCCGTCTCTTTGTTGATCAGACGTACATTGACGCGAAGCGGCGCAGAATACGTCGTATCGCGCTGCTTGCACTCATCGAGATCGTACTTCGGTTCTCCCAGCGAAAAACTCTCGAAGGAAAGGACCAGATTGCCTGAGAAATCCTGGATTGGCGAGATATCGCGGAAGATTTCCTGCAGTCCCTCATCGAGGAACCACTGGTAGCTGTTCCGCTGGATATCCAGCAAATGCGGCATCTCCATGACATCCTTGATTCTGGCGTAGCTATACCTGGTTCTCTTGCCTACCGGCACAGGATTAAATAACAAATCCTTCACCCCTTAGCCTGATTTGTACCATAACTTCTTGAAAGATAGAACATAAAAGCACGCAAATAGACGCGGGCAGACGATACTAACTCCTTCACTCCATTTGCGCGCACTTATCCCTATGCATTTTCCTGTAGTCATAAACTATAGCATAAGAAATCTCCCCTGTCAAGACAAAAGGAAAGCATTTTTGTCAAAAATCCGGAAAAAGAAAAGATTTTTGCCGCACACTTGATGCGGGGCTGGAAAAGTCCCGTCCGAGTAAGTATAATAGAAGGGAATTACGATAAAACAGGAGGCATATGCCATGTTAAAACTCGCTGTGTACGGCAAAGGCGGTATCGGCAAGTCAACGTTGACCGCCAATCTCGCGGCGGCATTCGCCAGTCTCGGAAAACGCGTCATCCAAATCGGCTGCGACCCGAAAGCGGACTCGACCATCAATCTGTTAGGCGGCGAGCCGCTGATGTCGGTGATGGGTTATCTGCGCGAATACGACAGGGAGCCGACGGATCTCGCGCAGATTTCAAAAACAGGCTACCACGGTATTCTCTGCATCGAGACCGGCGGCCCGACGCCGGGGCTCGGCTGCGCGGGCCGCGGCATCGTCGCGACATTCGGACTGCTCGAGGATCTCGAGCTGTTTGAAAAATTTCAGCCGGATGTCGTGCTCTACGACGTGCTCGGCGATGTCGTCTGCGGCGGTTTTGCTGCACCGATCCGAGAGGGCTACGCCGAAGATGTCCTGATCGTCACGAGTGGAGAAAAGATGGCGCTCTACGCGGCGGGCAACATCGCCTCCGCCGTCGAAAACTTCAAGGACCGCGGCTACGCCAAGGTCCGCGGTATTGTATTGAACCGCCGCAACGTCCCGGACGAGCGCGAAAAGGTCGAGGCCTTCGCGCGCGCGCGCCACCTCGAGATCCTCGCGGACATCCCACGCTCCGATGCCATCAACAACTACGAGGAACTGGGAAAGACCGTCATCGAAGGCGACGCATCCCTCCCCATCAGCCAGACCTTCCAGACGCTTGCGAAAAACCTTCTCGCGGAAAACGCATCCAAATAACGATATATCGATGGCTTGACCACCGACGAAAAAATCCCCGGCCAAACTGGGGATTTTTTCGTCTGCACGTTTCTTTTTTCACTTCGCCCGATTAACGCGCGTCGCAAGTTCCATCTTCTCCGGCGCATATTTCGACATGAAACGGTTCCCGTTCTTGTCCTCAAAATCCTACACAAAGTACTCTCATTACCAAAAAACAGCATAGACCTCGCATGCCTATACTGTTTCCGTCCCTTTTTCCATGGTAACTATACTGTTTTCTGTGTTCCCAAACGGCATCCCTTCGCCGCTTTATTTCATGAAGCTCGCGTTCTCAAGATCTGCCGCGACCTTTGGCATCCATTCGGAAATGTGGATATGCTGCGGGCAGACGCGCTCGCAAGCCTTGCATGCGATACATGCCGACGCCTTGCCGTGCCCCTCGGAGAGATAGTTCGCATAGTATTCGACCTCGGGGGAGAAATCATGCCGGTGCATGAGCTTGCGCGTGTTGTAAAGCGAAAAATAATTGGGGATCAGGATGCCCTTTGGGCATTTGCTCGCCTCTACGCAGTAGCGACATCCCGTGCATGGAATCTCAATGGTCTTGCGGATCATCTCGCCTGCACGCAGCGCCGTGTCCCAATCCTCCGCGGAAAGCGGCTCGAAGTCCTGCATGAATCCCGTGTTCTCCTCGAGCTGCGCGGGATTGCTCATGCCGGACAGCACGACCATGACGTGCTCTGGCGTCGCCGCGAAGCGCAGGGCCCATTCCGCGGGGCTCCAGTCCGGATGTGCCTTCTTGAATATCTGCTCCACTTCGGGCGGTACCTTTGCCAGCGTGCCGCCCTTGACCGGTTCCATGACGATAACCTTCTTGCCGTGCTTCACGCAGGTCTCGTAGCAGAGGCGCGACTGAATGCCCGCGCTCTCCCAATCCAGATAGTTGATCTGCAGCTGCACAAACTCAAAATACGGGTTCTCGTCGAGAATCCGTTCGAGAACATCCGCCGAATCATGGAAGGAAAAACCGAGGCAGCGGATCTCGCCGGACGCGCGCTTTTTCTGTACGAAATCGAGCACGTGGTATTTCTGCGCAATCTTGTAGTTCACGCTGTTCATATCGTGCACGAGATAGTAATCAAAAAAATCCGTATGCAGCTTTTCCTTCTGCTTCTCGAAAATCTCCTCGGCTTCGCCTTCGCGCTTGAGCATCATATCCGGCATCTTCGTGGCGATCGTGAACGCATCGCGCGGATAGCGGTCAACAACGGCCTTGCCGACAATCTCCTCGCTCATGAAATCGTGGTACATCCAGGCAGTATCGCAATACGTAAAGCCGCGTGCGAAAAAAGTGTCGACCATCTTCTCCAGCTGCGGCATATCCACCGCCTTCTGGTCATTCGGATCGGTAAGCGGCATTCGCATGAAACCAAAGCCGAGTTTTTTCTCAGGAATTTGCATAAAAAATTCTCCTCATATCCTACACAGTAAGCAAGCCGCCGATTCTCAGTCCTTCGGCGCCTGGAACAGCTCAAGGACCGTCCCGTCCGGGAGCTCGACCCATTTCGCCGGCTGGCCCTCGATAGGATGGACCCCCGGTACGGCAAGCGCGGCCTTGGTCGCCGCCTCGAGGTCGCTGACCATGAGGCCGAGATGATGGTTCCAGCCGCCATCGGTCTCATCTGCGCCAGCTGCCTTGCGCTCGACGAGCTGCAGGCCGCCCGTAAGCCAGACCTGCGTGCCGCGCGGCGTATTCTCCTTGCGCCGCTTCTCCGTCATGCCAAAAACATCGGCAAAGAATTTCAAGCTCCAATTCAAATCCGCCACAGGTACGACGGTGTGTTCCAAATAGGTTTTCATAAGAGCTGCACCTCCAAAGTTCTCCAAAAAATTCAGAAACTCCAACCTCTTGCTTTATTCCACATTTTATGTTTTATCCCTGCTTCTTCTCGAAATTTTCTTGTTGTTCCTATGGTAAATTCTCCGAAAAACGATTATAATAAGTACAGAATCATTAGGAAAGCGGTTACACCAATATTTTCTTTCCGGTGGAGGAGTAAGGATATGGCAAAGGATACAAAAACGCGCGTGCCATGGTATCAGACCGTGCGGGAACTGGCAAAGCGCGGGCGCGAAGATATCCCTGAGGAATTCCAGCTCGACACGCATCTCATCTGGAATTCACCGGCCGCACTCGACTTCAACTCCCCCGGTGCCGATGGCTTCGGTGTGAAGCGCGCCGCGCTCTCAGTCCCCGGCTCCATCGAGCTCCTGCTCTCGCCGGGCTGCTGCGGGCGAAATACCGCGGCGCTTTCCGGCGCAAGGGACGACGTTCCATTCGGCGAGCGTTTCGCGTTCTACGAACTCGACGAAAAGGATATCGTCACCGGTGCGCATCTCCGCAAGATACCGGAGGCCGTAGAACGGTTTGTAAACAGCCGAAAGGAGAAACCCTCCGTCGTCATGCTTTGCCTGACCTGCGTCGATGCACTGCTCGGCACGGATATGGAACGCGTCGCGCGGAAGGCAGAGGCACGCGCAGGGGTACGCGTCCGCCCGTGCTACATGTACGCGCTGACGCGCGACGGCATCCACCCGCCGATGGCCGCTGTGCGGGAATCCATGTATTCCCTTCTGGAAAAAGCGAAAAAAGACCCGGCGGCCTGCAACATTCTCGGCTACTTCACGCCTCTTGACCGAGACACGGAATTCTTCCCTTTCCTCCGGTCCATCGGGCTCCGCCGGATCCGCGAGATCAGCACCTGTCCTGATTACGAATCCTTCCTGCAGATGGCGCAGGCCAATTTCAACCTCGTGCTGAATCCGGAAGCGCGGGACGCGGCAAGGCGCCTGGAAAAGGACCTCGGTATCCCCTCCATCGAACTCACGAGAACGTATCAAGCCGATAAAATTGAGCACCAATATCTGGCCCTCAGCTCGATTCTGGCGCCAGAGGCTAAGAACATCGGACCGATGCTCGGCGCACCGAAGACCGCGCTTCTGCAGCACGCGCGCCTTTTCCAACGCCTCTACGGCGATGTGCACATCGCCGTAGGCAGCCGACTCGACGCCAATCCGTTCGACCTTGCCCTCGCCCTCACCCGCTACGGCCTGACGGTCGATGAAATCTTCGCGAACCCATCGCCGCAGGACTACGCGTATATCCAGGCGCTCGCAAAACTCAGCCCGCAGACGCGGGTCTACACGAATCTCTCACCGACGATGACCGCCTACGACGCTGCGGCGTCAGGCATCACGCTCGCGCTCGGCAAAGACGCGGCATACTACCACCCGGGCATTGCCGCTGTTCCCTGGGATCAACCGCAGCAGCCGTTCGGCTTCGCCGCGGTGCACCGCCTGTTCCACGAAATGGTAGCGGCCCTCGACGAAGAAGCAGCAAAGGAGGGACACGCGCAATGAAGGGATTACGGCTCTATCTTCCCCCGTTCGCACCGGACGATGCCGGCGCGGCATCCGTTTTCTTCCCGATTGACGGCGCGATGGTGGTCATCTGTGATGCCGGCGGCTGCGCGGGAAATATCTGCGGCTTTGACGAGCCGCGCTGGCATCTTCCCTCCTTACGTCGCGCCGCCGTATTCTCCGCGGGGCTCCGCGATATGGACGCCATCCTCGGCCGCGACGAAAAACTCATCGAAAAGATGAAGCGGGCCGCATCGGCCATCCACCCGCGCTTTGCCGCGCTGATCGGCACGCCGGTTCCCGCCGTCATCGGCACGGATTTCCGCGCACTCACGCGCATGGCCGAAAAACGGCTCGGCCTCCCGTGCATCGCCGTGCCGACAAACGGCATCGGCCTCTATGATAAAGGGATCGAGCTCGCATATCTCGCCATGCTGAAGCGCTTTGCATCCGCGGAGAAACGGCCGCAGAGCGGACACCGGACCCTCGGGGTTTTCGGTGCCTCCCCCTTTGATCTGCCCATTCTTGAAGGCCGCACCCTGCGCCGAAGCCTTCTCGCTTTGGGCTTCGACACCGTGCGGCTTTACGGCATCGACCGCTCCCTCGAGGACTGGCAGAACGTCGGCGAAAACGCGGAAAACCTCGTCATCGCTCCTTCCGGCCTCGCCGCGGCAAAATGGGCACAGGAGCGGTTCGGCACGCCGTTTACCGTCCGCTTCCCGCTGCTGCCAAACGAGGAACCAGCGGGCGGCCTGCCGCTGAATCCAAAAAAGATCCTGATCGTCGACCAGCAGTTCAAGGCAAACGCGCTGCGCGGCAGCATCCGGCAGATGCTGCCAGACACGGCGATCACCTGCGGCACCTTCTTCCAGCAGGTCCCCGATTACGCCGAACCGCAGGATAAGACCTTTGACAGCGAGGAAGCGTTTGTGGCTTTTGTCGCCGCGCAGCAATTTGACCTGATTCTCGGCGATCCGATATTCCGCCGCGCACTGCCGGATTATCAGGGAGCCTACCTCGACAGCCCGCATTTTGCCGTCAATGGCAGCCCGGCACGCGACAACGAGAGAACCAGCAAGAACGAGGGGTATGTGTTATGACGATCTATCACAGCAAAGTCTACGGCATCGTGCAGGGCGTCGGGTTCCGCCCGTTTGTCGACCGGCTCGCCGCAAAGCATCAGATCCTGGGCTCCGTCGCCAACAAGGGCTCCTATGTGGAAATCTACGCACAGGGAAGCGAGGCGGACTGCCATGCCTTTTTTGAGGGACTGGAAAAGGAAGCGCCCGCACGCGCTTCGATCCTGAAGGTCGATACGAAGCCATGCGCGCACGCGCCCTTCGACCGATTTTCCATCATCGAAAGTGAGCATGAGCATGGCGATATCTTCGTCTCGCCAGATATCGCGACTTGTGACAAATGCCGCGCGGAGCTCTACGATCCCAGCGACCGCCGTTACCTGCACCCGTTCATCAACTGCACGGCATGCGGACCGCGGCTCACCATCCTCGACGCCATGCCCTACGACCGCGAACGCACGAGCATGAAGGAATTTCCCATGTGCGGTGCCTGCCATGCGGAATACACGGATCCGGAAAGCCGCCGTTACGACGCGCAGCCCGTCTGCTGCAACGACTGCGGTCCGGAGGTCTATCTCATGGGGGAAAAACCGGGTATCGAACATGCTGCCGCGCGCGGAAAAGAAGCCCTTTACGCCGCGCGCAAGGCCCTGATCGAAGGAAAAATCGTCGCGGTCAAGGGCATCGGCGGTTTTCATCTCGCCTGTGACGCGCATAACGAGGCGGCGGTTTCGCGTCTGCGAAAGAAAAAATTCCGTCCCGTCAAGCCGTTCGCGGTCATGCTGCGCGATATCGAGACCGTGCGGCAAACCTGCGAACTCGAGCCTGGCCAGGAAGAGCTGCTGACCGGCCACCAGAAGCCGATCCTGTTGCTGAAAAAGCGTCCGAAAGAGAAGCTGGCCCCCTCCGTCGCCCCGGAAAATCCGAAGGTCGGCGTCATGCTCCCGTATAATCCCGTCCAAATGCTGCTTTTCGTGTATCCCGACGATCTGCAGGCGCAGATGCCAGACGCGCTGATCATGACGAGCGGCAACCCGTCCGGCGCACCGATCTGCCGCAGCGATGCGGATGCGCTCGCCGCACTCAAGGGATTTTGCGACCTTTTCCTCTCGCACAACCGAAAGATCCGGATCCGCGCCGACGATACCGTTATGGATTTCTTCGAGGGCGAGCCCTATATGATCCGCCGCAGCCGCGGATGGGCGCCGCTCCCCATCATGCTATCGGGCACCTGGGAGCAGAAAACGGGCAGCGTGCTCGCGATCGGCGGTGAGCTGAAGAACACCTTCTGCGTCGGGCGCGGCAGTCTGCTCTATCCATCGCCCTACGTCGGCGACCTCAGCGACCTGCGCACGGTACAGGCCCTGCGCGAGACGTCCAGGCGGCTGCTCGAGCTGCTGGAGACAAAACCGGATGTCGTGGTATGCGATAAGCACCCGCGCTATAACAGCGTGACCGCAGCCCGCGAGATGGCCGACGCATGCGGCGTCCCCCTCCTCACGATCCAGCATCACGCCGCGCATGTCCTTTCCTGCATGGCGGAAAACGATGTGCCGCTCGGCGGCCGCGTGATCGGCGTCTCGTTCGACGGCACCGGATACGGCGAGGACGGCACGATCTGGGGCGGCGAGATTCTCGATACCCGCTACGACGGGTTTACGCGGCTCGGCTGCATCGAGCCTTTCTCGCAGGCCGGCGGCGATAAGTCCTCGACCGAGGGATGGCGGAACGCCATCTCCATGCTCTATCTGCTGACGGGCAGTGCGTCGCGCACCGACGCCCTGGCGCAGCAGCTACAGCTGTGTGGAGCAAACGAGCGGAAAGCGCAGCTATTCATGCTCACGCACGGCGTCAACGCCATAACCAGCACGAGCGCCGGACGGCTGTTCGATGCCGTCTCCGCCCTGCTCGGCATATGCCATGCCTCGACCTTCGAAGGCGAGGCCGCGATGTTCCTGCAATACGCCGCCGAACGCGGAGCAAAACGCGGGGCAGAGCTCCCGCCCCTTGAAGATCCCATCCGGGAGACCGGCGAGGACACGCCATTTTGGCTCAGGACGAGCTGCCTTTTTCAATGGCTGATGGAACGGCGGCTTGCCGGTGAAGGCCCGGATGCCCTCGCCTATGCGTTCCACACCGGACTCGCCGCGCTCATCGCGGCGGGCTGCTGCAAGGCGCGCGAGCAGACCGGTCTCTCGACCGCCGCCCTCACCGGCGGCGTGTTCCAGAATACCCTGCTCCTGGGGCTTACCATCAAGGCACTGGAAAACGAGGGCTTCACTGTCCTGCGCCACCATCTCATCGCGCCAAACGACGGCGGCATCGCGCTCGGGCAGGCTGCGTACGCATTGGCAATAGGCGGCCATGCCCCACGGTAAAAGAAAGGACCGCGGCTGCCAACGGATCGACCCAATTTTGATCAAAAAGGAGAAACCAGTATTATGTGTGTAGGATTACCAGCAAAAGTTGTAAAGATACAGGATGGCACGGCGCTTGTCGACGCATCCGGTGCGCGCCGGGAGGTCTCGGCGGAGCTTCTCGACGACGTGGACCCCGGCGATTATGTCATGGTGCACGCCGGCATCGCCATCGCCAAGATCACGAGTGACGACGCGGTCGAATCCGAACGCGTCATGCAAAGTCTCGACTGACGCCGAGCAAACACAAACACGAAAAGGAAGGATTTCCGTTGGATCCAGAACAAAAAAAACTCCGTGACATCGTCACGGGGTATGATGGGCCTCGTCTGCGCATCATGGAGGTCTGCGGCACGCATACCCATGAGATCTTCCGCCTCGGCGTGCGAAGCCTGCTGCCGAAAACGATCGAGCTGATTTCAGGACCTGGCTGTCCGGTCTGCGTGACACCGACCTCGTTTATCGACGAGGCACTGTACCTCGCCACCGAGAGACACGTGACGATTACGACGTTTGGCGACCTCGTACGCGTGCCCGGCACGCATAGGAGTCTCGCGGACGCGCGGAGCCTCGGCGCAAAGGTTCAGGTCGTCTACACACCGCTCGACGCAGAAAAATACGCCCGCGAGCACCCGGCCGAGGCGGTCGTTTTTCTTTCCGTCGGCTTTGAGACGACGACGCCTGGCGCATGCCTGGCTGTCCAGCGTGCAAAAGCCGCGGGCATCACGAACTTTTCTCTGCTCACGGCGAACAAGACCATGCCGGGCGCGTATCTCGCGATGGCCGATGCCTGCGACGCCTATCTGTACCCAGGGCATGTCTGTGCCATTGATGGGACGAGTGTCCCGGAGGATCTCGCAAAACGCGGCATTGCCTCCGGCGTTGTGACCGGTTTTACCGCGAAGGAAATCCTGACCGCACTTGCCGTCATCATCAAGAAAACGCGCGAGGGCAAACCGTTCTTCGTCAACGCGTACCCGCGTGTGGTAAGGCCGGAGGGAAGTCCCGCCGCGAAGAAACTCGTCGCCTCTCTCATGGAGCCATGTGACGCAGAATGGCGCGGGCTCGGCATCATCCCCGCGAGCGGCATGCAGCTGCGCGAAAGCTATGCCTCCTTCGACGCGCGGAAAAAATACAACATCCCGAAAATGGAAGGACACGCAAACCCCGCCTGCCGCTGCGGAGAAATCCTGCAGGGCAAATGCAAGCCGCCCGACTGCCCGCTCTTCGGGAAAATCTGCACGCCGGAACATCCGACTGGCGCCTGCATGGTGTCACACGAAGGCGCCTGCTCGGCATGGTATCAATACGGAGGGATCATCTAATGGAAAGTCAGGCTTCCACAGCACGCATCACCCTCGCGCATGGCGCGGGAGGACGCAAGACCCGCGAACTCATCGAACAGGTTTTCGCGCGGCATTTCAAGAATCCGGAATTCACGGCGGACGACGCCGCGATCCTGCCGCTTGGCGGCAAGAAGGCCGCGTTTACGACGGACGGTTTCATCGTGTCCCCATGGCAATACCCCGGCGGCAATATTGGCAAGCTTTCGATCTGCGGCACGGTCAACGACCTTTCGTGCATGGGCGCGCGGCCGCGCTACCTTTCGTGCGCCATACAGATTGAGGAAGGCTGCCCGATGGCAGACCTCGAGACCATCGCAGCGTCGATGGAGCAGACGGCAAAAGAGGCCGGTGTCCGCATCGTCGCCGGCGATACGAAGGTCGCGGGCCGCGGACAGGTCGACCATGTCTTTATCACGACGACCGGCATCGGCGAGGTGCTGCCGGATGCCTGCCCTGCCGGAAACCGCGCAACGCCGGGCGACGCCGTCATCGTGACGGGCGATATCGGCCGCCACGGCTGCGCCATCCTGCTCGCGCGCAAGGACTTCGACATCAAGGCAGAGGTGACAAGCGACTGCGCGCCGCTCTGGGGACTCGTAGCATCCCTGTTTGAGACCGTCGATGCCCTGCCCCATGCCGCGCGCGGAGACCTTCACGTCCTGCGCGATGCGACGCGCGGCGGCGTCGGCACCGTCCTCTACGAAATCGCCGAGGAAAGCGGCGTCGGCATCCGCCTGCAGGAATCCGGGATCCCCGTACAGCCAGCGGTAAAGGGCGTATGCGGCATGCTCGGCCTGAATCCGCTCTATCTCGCCTGCGAAGGCCGGCTGGTCGTTTTCGCACCAAAAGCACTCGCCCCTGCCCTGACCGCGGCACTTCGGCAAACGACATACGGGAAAGAAGCCGCTGTGATCGGCGAGGTCACCGCGGAAAACGCGGGCCGCGTCGTCGTGGAGACGGAAATCGGCACCGAAACCATGCTGCCGGAACCGACGGGCGAACTGCTGCCGAGAATCTGCTGACCATGCAGGCATAGAAAAGGCGGGGCGTTCTTTCCTCCTGGAGAGGGAACGCAAAAAATTGGAAGGAAGGATGCTTTTTGCTGCAAAAGATCAACGGGCGGCCTTCGGCGGCCTGCCAGCTTCTAAAGGACGCACATTACCCGTCCCTCTTCCCCTCCACGCTGGAATTCTCACCGCCAGCGCGCGGCACATGGAATATCGTGCACACGGGCATGCAGCTCCCGGAATCCCACCAAATCTATATCTGTGCGTCCGGCTGCGTGCGCGGCGTCGTGCTGACAGCGGCCGAGATGGGGGCGATGGACCGCTTCTCGACAATTGAGATTCACGAAAACGACCTGGTCGACAAGGACAACGAAGCCTTCCTGATCGAGGGCATTTCCGACATTTTGGCACGTCTTCCCAAGCTTCCGCGCGCCGTTTTCGTCTTTCCTGCCTGTGTCCATCATTTCCTCGGTGTAAATTTCCGCTATGTCTACCGCGTGCTGCGCGCGCGTTGGCCGCAAATCGACTTTCTCGAATGCTTCATGGATCCGATCCGGCAGACGCGCAGCATCACGCCCGAGCAGCGGGAACGCCGTGAAATCTACCGCCAGCTGCGGAAACGGCCGCTGAATCCAAGGGCCGCAAATCTCCTCAGCTCCAACCTGCCCACCGACCCGGATTCGGAGCTCGTCCGCCTGTTCACCGATAACGGCTGGATCCTGCGCGATATGACGACGTGCAGGACCTATGACGAATTCCAGCAGATGGGCGAAGGCTCGCTCGATCTCTGGTACCATCCGTTTGGCGGGCCGGCGGCCGCAGAAGACGCAAAGCGCCGCGGCGC
Source organism: Selenomonadaceae bacterium (assembly GCA_022773425.1). Classification (GTDB taxonomy): domain Bacteria; phylum Bacillota; class Negativicutes; order Selenomonadales; family Selenomonadaceae; genus UBA2897. Next base: position 49,782 of record JALFBM010000020.1, on the reverse strand, counting down.
TGTATCGCTCTACGTCGGCCAGCCGTGGCGCCCAGCCGAAATCAAAGAATCCCTGAACGCTGTGCGCCGGGCCATGCACCTCCCCGCTTCGGATTGGGCCGAGGCGGCGGCCCGCGCGAAACAAGCACTCGATCGAGCAAAAAAACTCCTCGGCACCACGCCGATCGCACTGGATTACGCCGCGGTTTTCCGCCCCTTTTCGCTTGCGCGGCTGCTCGTCGAGTCCGGCTTCCGCGTCACAAAGATCTACGCCGACAGCTGTATGCCGGACGACGCCGAGGATTTTCGCTGGCTGCAGCAAAACGCCGGCACCATCGAGCTTTGGGCGACGAAGCATCCGGATATGCGCCTTCTGCGCCGCGGCAGCGAAAAAGGGCCGCTCCTCGCCATCGGGCAAAAAGCGGCCTATTTCAATCAGACCAAACACTTCGTCAACCTCATTGAGGGCGGCGGGCTCTACGGATTCACCGGCATTGCAAAGCTCGCTGAGCGAATGGTGGACGCCTTCCGCCAGGAAAAACCCATTGAGGAAAATATCCGCACCAAGGGATTAGGAGGCCCATGCTGCCTATGCTGAATCAAACCGCGCGCATCATTTCCACCTATTCCGCCGACACCTTTGGCGTGTGTTCCACCTTTTTCGAGCTCGGCGGCATGATCGTCATCCACGATCCGTCCGGCTGCAACTCAACCTATACGACACACGATGAGCCGCGCTGGTACACACAGGACGCCAAGATCTACGTATCCGCGCTCAACGAACAGGACGCCGTGCTCGGGCGCGACGAACGCTTCCTCAAGGATGTCATCGAAACCGTTCGCCAGCAGCAGCCGCGTTTCGTCTGCCTGATTCCCTCACAGATCGCCTTTCTGCTATCGACGGATATGAAAGCACTCGCGAAAATCGTCGCGGAGAAAACCGGCGTACCGGCCTTTACCCTGCCGACAAACAGCATGCATTACTACGAACGCGGCATCTATCTCGCGATGGAAAAACTCGCGCGTCACGTCACGGGAACGGCAGAGGACTGGCCGCGCGAAACGCCACGCCCCAAAAAGCCCTCTGCGCCGCATCAATGTGCCGTCAACCTGCTCGGTATCACACCGCAGGATTTTTCCATCAACGGCAGCGATGCATCGATCCGCAGCTGGCTCGACCGCGAGGGCTTCTCTGTGCAAAGTTGCTGGAGCCTCGGCACGACGCTGCAAAGCATCGAAACCGCCCCGGCCGCGGACGTCAATCTCGTGCTGTCCTACGGCGGGCTCGGCGCCGCCCGCGTGCTGCAGGAAGTCTGCGGCATCCCCTATGTCATCGGCGTGCCGATGGCGCCCCTGCAGGAGGAGCTCGCCAAGGCGCTGCGCGAGACCGCCGAGACCGGGCACACGCGCGCGCTCTACCTTTCCTACTCCCCCTACGACGACTTCGAGGAAAGCGGGCTGCTGATCGGCGAAAGCGTCTACGCACAGTCTCTTTCCTATGCGCTGGAGCAAAAGACAAACCGTCACTATACCTGCATCATCCCGATGGAGACCGAACCTATCCTCCTGCGCCAGGACACGCTTCGCGCGACCGATGAAAAGGACCTCCAGCCGCTCTTTGACCAGGCGAAGGACATTCTCGGTGACCCCATGTACGCGCCGATCCTGCCGGAAACGGCGCGCTTCATCCCATTGCCACACGAGGGCTTTTCCGGCAGGCTTTACGAACCGAAGATTCCCAACCTGATTGACGCGGAAGGATTTTCCTCATTTCTCGCGCAGATCAAAGGAGCATCATCATGACTTTTCTCTGGACCGTCAGCCAGTTGCTCGCCTACGTGGCCGGGCAGACATTCGGCTACAGCATGTTCGCCGTCTCGCTGAAGCGCCTCGGCAAGATCCAATCCATGCATATCGCAAAGGCGTTCTTCTACCTCGTGCTCATCAACTTCGCCGGCGCCGCGACCTTCTCCCCCGACGCCTGGCAGCACACTTCCCGCCCCGTCATGGCCGGCCTCATCGTCATCGGCCTTGCGTTCTTCTTCCTCGCGCACCTCTACCTCCTATACCGCACGCTTTGTCACAAGAAATAAACCGCGATATATGAGATTGATCCTTTTGCCGACTTCCGATACTTGAAGGAAGCTGGCATTTTTTGTATACTAGAACTATCTTTTTACAAAATCTTTACAATTGAAAAGCGCCAGAAAGGCGGGATTTTGATGATTTTTGAAGCAAAACTTCGGGATGGCGTGATTTTCGGTGACCGCGAGAACGCAGAGTACGTGTATCTGCCGGCAAGTGAGGTCGGCTCTGCTCGTCCCCTGTGCCTATACGAATACGAGGGAAACCGTGAGGATGTTTCGATGGAGGAAGCTCTGCGTCTGATCCGAGTGCGCAGCTTGCGACCGACGAAGCACCCTTTGCTCGGGAATAACGCATTTTAAGTTATCAGAATAGACACCAGAAAGGAACGTGGATGGCTTGGCAGAAATTTCCATCGGTGAGATGATATTGCGGCTTGTGCTCGCGTGCGTGCTCGGCGGCGCTATCGGTTACGAGCGGCAGGCGCGGCGCAAGTCGGCGGGCCTGCGGACGAATCTGCTCGTCTGTCTCGGTTCCTGCCTGATCATGATTCTGTCACAGGAACTCTATCTCGAAGTCGAAGGGCACACGAATGCGGATCCGGCCCGTCTCGCCGCTCAGGTTGTCTCCGGCATCGGCTTTCTCGGTGCCGGCGCCATCATGAAAGAGGGCGTCAACGTCACGGGGCTTACGACAGCGGCCTGCCTATGGGTTGTTGCGGGCGTCGGGCTTGCGGTCGGTGCGGGTGCCTACATCGGTGCACTCTTGACCACAGCGCTGGTTGTTTTGACGCTCGGTGCGCTCTCGAGGCTCGACGAATGGGTCGTGCACGAGAGTCATATCGATCTGCATATTTATACGGTCGACCGTCCCGGCCAGCTTCTCGCCATCAGCACGGCGCTCGATGACCTCGGGCTGAAGGTACGCGACGTCAAGATTCACGAAGACGAGTCAGGGCGACGTGATGACGATGGGAACAAATACATCACGATGGAACTGGATATCTACAACAAGATGGTTGTCAAAAGCATCGTCATCGCGGACGCAATCCGGAAGATTGAAGGCGTGCGCCGCGTAGCGGTCAGCTGAAATATACGAAGAAAGAGCCACGATGGAAAAACAGAAGGTCTATGTGATACGCGGCATCCCGATTCTTGCAACTCGGAAGCGTGTGAAGAATCTGAGCCTGCGGATCCGGAAAGACGACGGGCAGGTGCTCGCATCGATTCCCTTGCGCATGCCTGATGATATGGCGCGCGACTTCTTTGAGAGCCGCGCAGGCTGGCTTCTTGCGCACCAGAAAGAAGTCAAGGAACAGGCAAACCAGCGAAAGGCCGTGACTCCGCAGCAATTCGCGAGCGGCGAGTCATTGATGCTGTGGGGAGCACGGCGAGAGCTTCTTGTCCGTATGTTTCCAATTCATTCTGGGAGAAAAAGGACGTTTCGGATCCAGGATAACCGCATCGAAGCCGCAGTACCGGAATCGTGGACGGTCGAAGAGCGTCGGAGGTTTTTCACGGAGAATCTGGCTGAGGAGCTCAAACGTGAGATGAAACGGACGATTCCGGTCATCGAAGGATTGACCGGCCTGCACGCCGCGAAATGGACGGTACGGCCGATGAAGACGCGCTGGGGCAGCTGCACGATGCCGGCACGGACCATCCGCATCAATTACGAGCTCGTGAAATATCCGAAGGAATGCCTGCACGGAGTCATCCTGCACGAACTCCTGCATATCGTCGAGCGGTACCACAACGCGCATTTCTATGCGCTCATGACGAAGTACATGCCGGATTGGCGCGCGGCTCGCGAGAAATTGAAGCGTTAAGAGGCAACCGTTGTGCTTGCTGTGTCTCTTATGGCACTCATTCCGCAAGGCGTCGCCTCACACTCGGAGGCGCCTTCTGTGACAAGGAATGAAGCGTTGACGATTTTGCGTGAAGAAGCGGATTTTTTGCCTACACACCCCGTGAAAACTTCTTTCGTTCAAGCAAAGCGCGTTTAAGAAGGTTTCACGGTTTATTTTTGGCAAAAAATCCGCTTCAGCAAAACGTCACAGCGAAATGACTGTCACAGAAGGCACTGTAGGTATAGCCTCATTTCTTTTGCCGGCTTCCCAGACTTGAAGGAATCCGGCGTTCTTGTATCTGCATCTAAGGGAGATTTTACTGCAACAGGGAAAGGACGCTGCCGAGGTTCTGGTTAGCCTGGGCGAGCATGGATTGGGAGGCCTGTGAGAGCACGTTGTCTTTGGTGTAGGCGGTCATTTCTTTGGCCATATCGGCGTCGCGGATGGTTGACTCGGCGCTCTGCACGTTCTCGCTCGCGGTCGTCAGGTTGCTGCGCGTGTAGTCGAGCCGGCTTTCGAGCGAACCGATGGTCGTTGCCTGATCGAGTGCTTTCTGCAGGGAACGGTCGAGGATGGTCAGCGCACGCTTGGCGTCCGGGCGCGTCGCGACGCTGAGTTTCTTTCCATCTGCATCCTGCAGACCGAGCGCGTCTGCGTGGATATCGGAGAATATCGCGTGGATGTTCTGATTGGCCTTTGTGCCGATCTGGAATTTGAAGCCGGCATCCTGCACATGCGGCCGCTCGAAGTCGCCCCAGTCAATCGTGAGCCCGTCGATGGTCGTCGAATTGCTGCTCGGGTACCACCAGAATTTCGTTGAACGTCCCTCGAGCACGATGTTCTGCGCATTCTCCTCGTCACCGTGGCCGGATTTCGAGCCTGTGGCTGAACCCGTATCGCGCTTGTTCGTCATATCGATGTCCGTGTATTTCTTGTAGAAGTCCTGGATCGTGCCGCCGCTCGCCGTCGTCTCATTGAGATCCGCGAGCATCGCGGTCTGCGCTTCTTTCGCCGTGGAAAATGTCCCCTTGGTTGCCGCGGATACCGCCGCGTCAAGCGCATTGCCTCCCTGCTCTGCAAGCACGCGCATGAAGCGCTTCATCGGCGTCGTGCCGCTGTCCTGCCCACCGTGCGCATTGAGGTAATGCAGGAACACATAGCCGGCCGCATAAGGCAGTTCTGAGCCGGATGTACCGCCGCTCGTGAACTCGCCCTGAATCGACGAAGCAGTCAGACCACTTAGAGCAACGATACGCTCATCGTCGATGCCGTGCGTATATTCTGCCGCCCCCTCTTTGATATAGGTCGGCAGGCTGTTGAAATTCTGGATATTCGCCGCCATGACCGCATGGGTGAACTCGTGCGCGAGCGTGCGGTCGAGATACCCGGCGCCCGCTGTCGTCGTGCTGCCGTTCGGGTCAGTCAGGTTCAGTGCCTCATAGAAATCCAGATTGACCGTCAGGCTCAACTTGCTCGCCTTGCCATCGGATCCGCTCCAGTTCGTCACATAGGCGAGCGTGTTTCCGCCGCTATGCTCGAAGACCAGATTGATATCTTTCACGAACGGGCTGCCGCTGTCAAATGAGATGCCATAGGTATCCTTGATGAGCTGCAGGCCGCTGTCCATCCACTCGCTGTTGAGCGCCTTGATGATGGTCTGCTGGGCGTTCTCGGAGTAGTCAGCCGCCCCGTCGAACAATGTCTTGCCATTGAACGTCACGCCCGCGTTGTCATCGAGCTGGTCGATGGACTGATCCAGCTCCTTCTGGATTGTCGCGCGGTCGGCGTCCGTATTCGTATCGTTCGCCGCGTTGATGGCCTTTTCCTTCATCGTCTTCAAGATATCGATAGATGACGAAAGCGCGCCCTCTGCAGTCTTGAGCAGGCTGCCAGCGTTCTGCGCGTTCTGGTTGTCCTGATCCAGCCCGCGGATCTGTACGCGCATGCGTTCGGATATCGAGTAGCCGGACGCATCATCCTCGGCCGAGTTGATTTTCATGCCGGTCGAGACCTTCTTCAGGTCTTTCCCGAGCTTGTTCGTATTCTTGTTCAGCTCACCGAGCACGAGCTGCGCTGTTACGTTGTTCTTGACGACCATTGCCATGGGGATTCCCTTCCCTTCTTATGCTATTTCATGCAGGCCTTCATGCCTGCCCTATCCTTGCTTTTTACTGCCCGCCGAGCAGACTCAGCACCGAGCCCGCGTTCTGATTCGCCTGCGCCAGCATGCTCTGCGCGGTCTGCGCAAGGATGTTGCTGCGCACGAATCCCGTCATTTCCTTTGCCATATCCGCATCGCGGATCACCGACTCGCTGGCTGTCGTATTCTCCGAGGCAGTCGTGATATTCTGCCCGGAATTGTCCATGCGGTTGATCTGCGCGCCGATGATCGTATTCGCATCGATCAGATAATTCAGGCCGTGGTCAAGCACTCCCTCCTTCGGCGGCATGCCAAGCAACTTTTCCCGGTTTTCTTTTGTCAAGACATTGTAGTCCTCCGGCTTCTGCGAGCCAGAGATATAGCCGAGTACATGATCGAGTGTCGTGCGCGGAATCTTGATATGGATGTTCTGGCTCGAATGGTCGGTATCCTGGATCACGAGGTCATCCGAATAGACCTTGCGCCGGCTTAGGACGACATTATCCATGATGCCCGTGCCGATCTTCGCGCCCTTTGTCTGATAGTCCGGATAGGTGCTGACTGGGAACCGACGGTCATCGTAGACGCGCAGAATCCCGTTCTCCAGGTCTCCAGCGAGCCGCATCAGATGGTTGAAGCGCTTGTCGCTGCCAGTAAGTACCGGCTCAGCCTGGTCGTAAATGGCCTTTACCAGCGACTTTGCATCGGTCACATGTTCCACATCAATAATGATGGTCTTGATATCGTCCTTAACCATCGTCGAGCCGTCTTTACCGGAAAGCGGCTTGCTGTCCATGTCCTCCATGCCATTGATGAACTCGAAGTTGAACCACTGCGAGGAATCTGTCGCACAGTAGGTACGGAATCCCTTGCCCTCCAGATCCGCCGGTATCTTTATATCGGGGTGATCCTTTATCCACGAGGCAAAGTCCAGGTCATAATGCCGCAACTCACCTTCCGCAACCCGCAGCTCGGTATTCTGCATACCGAATACCTTGATTCCGGTAACCTTGCTCGTATCGGTCGCATCGTAGACAATCTTTGCCGAACCGAGCTGTCCATTCATCATATTGGCGAAAGCCTTGGCAATCGTTGTGCCCCCCGCTACCGTGCTGCGGAGGGATGCCAGGTCGATCTGCTGGTACGTATTGATGGCCGGAGAAAGATTCAGCGCATAATTGACACTTGGATTGTTGTTTAGTTTGTAGAGAGATTTCTCGCCCGGCAGGCCGTCGTTCTTGTCCTCACTGTCGATGAACTCGACACCGCTGGAAGAATCCGAAAGGATGAGTCCTTTCCCTGCAAGACCGGAGATGAAATCCTCGAGGGTCTTAGAATCCGTCGTATCGTATGCCGTCAGATCCATCGTGAACTGCGACGGCGTGTAATCTGTGCCCGTCTGATGGTTCGTAATCGTATTCGCGCCAAGTGCTGCTACCCCAGTGTACGTAACCGTCGTAGCCGGCACAGCTGGCTGTGCTGGTTGTGCTGCCCTAGCTTCACCCACACCAAAGCCGTCCACAACAGAAAATTGTCTCGCCGATGTTGCACCATATGCTGCATTTCTCGATTTTATATTTAATGTACCGTGATTTACGGAAAAAGTCACACCCGTATTCCCATCACCAAAGGATTGAGTCGAAACCGCATCCTTCCCAACAGTATAGATTCTCGTTTTTGAATCATACTGAAAACCGCTGGTTCCGTCCTCGAAGCGCAGAAAGTACGTATACCCCCCCCGTAGTGAACTTTATGCCAGAACCAGATGGCACACTGCTGATATTCCAAGACCCCGTTGCTTCCTTGCCTGCGGTATAGGGCAAATCCGTAACACCCGGAGTACCAGATTCATCAATGCCGCCAGATAGTTTGATTCCACCAAGCACGTTCGTCGCAGATGCGGCAGGTGATGCCGGTATTGCATCGGTTGCTTGGCTTCCTCCTACCTGCTCGGTACTTGCTGGAACCGTGAAGCCGGCTACAGTTGTGCTGTTCGTCGACGCACCCGTGCTCGATGTCGTGAATGTCACGGTCGTTCCTGAAGCCGTCGCTTTGACACCATAATACGAACGGGCGGCAATTGCCTTCGCTACATCCGCCAGACTGGTGCAGCTAGCAATATTGATTTCACCATCTATATTCTTATAGTTCCTAGAAGTATCGGTTGTCAAGACATATCGCATGTAACTTGGAATGGAGAACCCGACATTGTCGAGATTGGACGGAACATTTGTATTGTTATACGCCTGAGATAAATCAACCGTTATGGTATTCGGCGTGCCCGCTGCGTAGCCGGTCAATGCCGTCGTCGAGGAAATGCCCATCGTGGTCATGGTCGAGGTTGCAGATGCCGGTACGGTTTCCTGCCAGTCGTTGAAGGTATCGAACGGCCCTTGCTGCCCGTCGAGCGTGTCGATCAGGCTGGTCTCATGCTGTTTATAGGTCAGCAGGCCTTCCATCTCGCTGTCTGGTGCGAGCGTGACATGATCGAGGACATTCCAGCTCTTGATCGTATCCACGACCGTATTCCCTTCCAGCAACACTCTTCGGTCATTGTAGCTTGTATCCGTTGCGATGTCCTGGATCTGATCCCATCCTTGGTTGATTTCCTTCTGGATGGTCGCGCGGTCCGCCTCGGTATTCGTGTCATTATGCGCATCGATGACTTTCTCCTTGATGGTGCGCAGGATGTTGATCTGATTCTGGATGCCGCCCTCCGCGAGGCGCAGCATATCCGCACCCTTGCTGACATTATCATGATTCTGCCCGAGCGCGCGGATGCGGATGCGCATCTTCTCCGATATCGAATATTCGGACGCGCCGTCACCGGCAGAGTTGATCTTCATGCCGGATGAGACTTTCTTCAGCTGCTTGGAGAGCGACGTATCGTTCTTCTTGAGCTGGCCGAGGGCCAGCATCGCACTGCTGTTGTTCTGTACAACCATACTCATAAGGCAAAGGCAGCGCATATCCTTTGCGCTGCCACACCTCCCTTTTCTTTCGATTCCTTCTGTTACTTTATCGCGGATTTTGATTCAGAGGATTTTTCCTTATTCCGTCATCTACCAGTACATCGACGTTTTCCAATTGAAACTTAAGTCTCAGTATTCCGTTATTCTAAGTTCAAGGTCTGAGATTTCTCGTCCGTTTCTGCCGTATCCGCAAGCTCTACCTGCTCGTCCGGATCCCCGCCTTTCAGGATATGCATAAATTCCGCGCCGGTAATCGTCTCTTTCTCATAGAGGTACGCGGCGAGCTTGTCGAGTTTGTCCTTGTTTTCCTCGAGCAGCTGCTTCGCTTTCTCGTGCTGTTTGCGCACGAGTTCGACGACCTGCTTGTCGATGCGTTCCTGCGTCGCTGCCGAGCATGCGAGGCTCGCATCGCCGCCGAGGTATTTGTTCGTGATGGTCTCCATCGCGACCATGTCAAAGTCGTCGCTCATGCCGTAGCGCGTGATCATCGCGCGCGCGAGTTTCGTCGCCTGCTCGATGTCGTTTGCCGCACCCGTCGAGACCTGGCCGAACTTGACTTCCTCGGCCGCACGGCCGCCCGTGAACGTCGCAATCTTGTTCTCGAGTTCCTCTTTCGACAGGATGTATTTATCCTTCTGCTCGACCTGCATCGTGTAGCCGAGCGCGCCGCTCGTGCGCGGGATGATCGTAATCTTCTGCACCGGCGCGGAATGGGACTGCAGGGCCGCGACGAGCGCGTGCCCGATCTCGTGGTACGCGACCGTATGCTTCTCCTGGTCGGACAGGATCGCGTTCTTCTTCTGATAGCCCGCGATGACGACCTCGACGCTCTCCTCGAGATCCGCCTCGGTGACGAGGCTGCGGCCCGAGCGCACGGCGCGCAATGCGCCCTCGTTGATGATGTTCGCGAGCTCTGCGCCCGATGCGCCGGCCGCCATGCGCGCGACCGTATGGAAATCGACGTCGTCCGCGAGCTTGACCTTCTTCGCGTGGACAGCGAGGATTTCCTCGCGGCCCTTGAGATCCGGCAGCTCGACCGGCACGCGGCGGTCGAAACGGCCCGGACGCAGCAGCGCCGGGTCGAGCGACTCCGGCCTATTCGTCGCGGCGAGGATGATGACGCCGGTATTGCCCTCGAAGCCGTCCATTTCCGTCAACAGCTGGTTCAGCGTCTGCTCGCGCTCGTCGTTGCCCATCGACGCGCCGTTGCGCTTCTGGCCGATGGCATCAATCTCATCGATGAACACGATGCACGGCGCCTTTTCCTTCGCCTGCTTGAACAGGTCGCGCACCTTCGACGCGCCCATGCCGACGAACATCTCGACGAATTCCGAACCGGCGATCGAGAAGAACGGCACATCCGCCTCGCCGGCGACGGCCTTCGCGAGCATGGTCTTGCCTGTGCCCGGAGGCCCGACGAGCAGGACGCCCTTCGGCATCTGCGCGCCGATGCCAGTGTATTTCTGCGGGTTATGCAGGTAGTCGACGATCTCGGCGAGGTTCTCCTTTGCCTCGTCCTCGCCCGCGACATCCTTGAAGTGGATGCCCTCTGACGACGGCACGTAGATCTTCGCCTGATTGCCGCCCATGCCGAACATCATTGAGTTGCCGCCGACGCCCTTTTCCATGAGCTTCTTCGAGAAATACTGCCCGATGGCAAAGAAGATGATCAGAGGCAGGATCCAGGCGAGGAAGAAGCTGACAATCGGGCTGGTCTCCTCCTTGATATCCTGCGAGAACTGCGCGCCGGACTGATGCAGCCGGTCCGCAAGCTCCGGATCGTCCATGACGCCGGTCTTGTACTTCTTGCCGTCTTTATCCGTGAACAGGATCTTGTTGTCCTGGATCTCGACCTTCTGGATGTTCTGGTCGTCGGTCATCGTCATGAACGTGCCGTAATCGACCTGCTCGATCTGCTGCTGGTCGAAATACGGACGCGCCATCTCATTGAAGAGAAGGATGACGGCGAGCACGACGATATAGTAGAACGCCATCGGTTTTTTTGGTGGTTTCATCTCTTGCATACCTAATTACGCCTCCACAAAAAGCGTGTTGACCATGATATCGACCTCATGCACGACCATGCCGGTCATATACTCGACCTTGTCACGGACGTTCTGCTGGCCGCGGCGGATCAGGGTCGGGATGTGCGCGCCGTAGCCGAGCGCCGCCGATGCGTGAATGCGCAGTCCCATATCCTCATCGCCCTGGAAGATATGCTCGACATGGATATGGTTGACTTTGCGGATTGCCGTTTCCTGCTCGAGCACCTCGCGCACGATGGCCTGGATTGCCGTATCCTCAATGCTGAGCTTCCCATAGTAACTGAACACCGGCCGCACGATGGATTTCTCCCCGAGACGGCGGCGCTTCGTCCGCGACCGTTTGAATAAGGACTGAATGGGATCCACAAGAAAACCGGAAAAATGCGGTTTGAGCTCGATGGTCGGCACCGGGATGATATGCTTCCCCTGCTTGAGGCGGTAGTAGCGGGCTTTTGCCATCTCCGCCTTCGTCGCAATATCCTCGATATGGATGATCTGCTGGATGGGCGGCAGATGCAGCGCTTTCGTGATTTTCTGCACCATGTTCTCGGACGTCCCAAGCACGAGGATGCGGTGCGGCTTTGCCTTTTGGATCGCCGCCTCCACCTCCTCCGCATGGCCGGGCAGGATAAAGATGGCACGGCGCACCGCCATGATACGGTTCTTCTCTTTTTTGGCCGAATGGCCAGCGAGAATCTTCCCGCCCTTGATCAGGATTCCATCATCGATGATCGCGTCAGCGTGATGCTTTTGCGCGACCACGAGTGCGCGGTGACTTTTGCCGGTTCCACTCGGACCGACGAGCGCGATAACGTCCAACCTCCGCTCCTCCTTTCCTGCGGCGACACTCAGCCAATTTTCTTCGTGGGACGGTAGAATTTCTCTGCCCAGATATCGTCGATGGTAAAGACGCCGAGTTCCTGCGGATAGCGCGTCGGGAACCCGTGGAAATCCGAGCCGCCGGATACCATGAGTCCGTATTGCTCCGCGAGGGCGAGATACCGTTTCGTATCCTCCGCGTCGTTGCGCGGGTAAAAAACCTCGAGCCCGTCGAACATGCCGGAGCCTGCGAGTTTCTTTACGAGTTCTTCATCGCCAATGAGCTTCGGGTGCGCGAGTACCGGCGTACCGCCCGCGGAACGAATGAGTTCGGTGATCTCCTCGATGCTCAGGCGATAATGCGGCACGTAGGCCGGCCGCCCCTTCGCGAGGATTTCATCGAACGCCTGCCTTACCGTCTCGAAATAGCCCTTCTTGACGAGTACGCGCGCAATATGCGAACGGCTGATCGACTTGCTGCTGCCCGCGACCTTCATCACCTCGGCCTCCGTCAACTGATAGCCGAGTGCCTGGATTTTCTCGACCATCTCAGCGAATCGCGCCCAGCGCGCCTCGCGCACATCGTTCAGGCGCTCGACGAGTTCGCCGTAATAAATGTCGATATTATAGCCAAGAATATGAATCTCGTAGGTCGGATGATGCGCCGAGAATTCAATGCCCGGAATGATATGAATGGACTTGCACGGGTACAGGCCTTTTTCGTAGAGCGCGGCAATCCCGTCCACGGTATCGTGATCGGTGATTGCCATATAGTGCAGTCCCGCTTCCTTCGCCATATGCACGACCACCTCCGGCGTATACCTGCCATCGGAAAAAGTCGTATGGATATGCAGATCGCTTGCCATGCTGCGCCTCCCTCTGCACATTTTATCCTATCTTTATAGTCTTCGCCTTTTTTTTCGAAAATCCTTTTCTTTCAAGCTTCTTCCGAAAGAAAAATACGCTCGATTCCCGTTGTCGCATTCGTGCTGTCGTCGATGGTCAAAATCACCCCATTATAGATACAGGGACCATCCGCAACCTCAAAGCGAACGGGACGCCCGGTCGTGAATTTATAGAGAATCGCCTCGGTCTCAACGCCGAGCACCGAATCGCGTGGGCCCGTCATGCCAAGATCGGTGAGGAACGCCGTGCCCTTGGGCAGGATGCGTGCATCGGCCGTCTGCACATGCGTATGCGTGCCGACGACCGCATTGACTCTCCCGTCGAGATACCACGCCATCGCCATCTTTTCCGAAGTCGTCTCCGCATGGAAATCGAGCAGCAAAATATCGCAGTCATCCCGCATCGCACGCAAGAGGTCTTCGACGACCTGGAACGGATCATCGAGCGGCGGCATGAACGAGCGACCGGATAGGTTCATCACGCCGATGTTTTTCGCGCGGTACGGGAAGATGCAGCAGCCTTTGCCCGGTGCATCCCCCGGATAATTTGCCGGCCGGATCAGGAACGGCTCGCGGTCGATGAAGCCGAGCACGTCCTTTTTGTCCCAGATATGGTTGCCAGACGTAATGACATCGGCACCGCCCGAAAGCAATTCCGCGAGGGATTTCTCGGTCATGCCCTTGCCGCCCGCGGAATTCTCGCCGTTCACGATGACGACGTCAATCTCCCTTTCCTTGCGGAGCTTCGGGGTGATCTCGCGGAAATAGCGGCGGCCCGGCCGCCCAACGACATCGCCGACCATTAAAATACGCATAGCTGCCTCCTTATAGTCTGCCGTTGTAGACGATGACACGGCCCGCGTCGCGGTACCCGGACAGACGCTGCGATGGTGGGGTCTTGCGCGCCGTGTCGAGCAGATTGCCGAACAGCGCCTCCTGCCCCGCAATGAACTCATCGGTCATCGCGGCATCCTCCTGCACGAGGAGCTGGTCGCCGAAGCAGTCCTGCATGAGATCGGCCATCAGGTCGATCTCCGCCACGTAGAGATCACGGATATCGCGGTCGATCGAAAGGATCATCGTATCCTTGGCGGCCTCGGCGCGCACCTCCATGCGGGGTTGATCGCGGTGCCCCTCGAGATGCCGATGCGTCTTGATGCTCTCGATCAGCAGGTTCGCGAAATACTGGAGCTTCTGCTTCGTGATTTCGCCGGTCACGGCGAACGACATCGTCATCGTACAGGTCCTCGGATCGTAGGCAACCGTATGGATTTCCGGGTACTTCACCAGCATCGCCCCGAGGAACTGCACGTATTCCTGCTTTGCCGAACGCTTTTTACCGACGGCGTCCCGAAACGCCGCCTTCAGCTTTTCAAATGCCATAGTTTTTCCGTCCTTGCTATTGTCGCAAAAACCTCCCTCGAGGAGGGAGGTTTTTAAGCTATCGTTATTTTGCGTAGTCCACAGCGCGCGTCTCGCGGATGACCGTGCACTTGATCTGTCCCGGATATTCGAGGTCGTTCTCGATTTTCTTGGTGATATCGTGCGCGAGGGCCGCGGCCTCCGCGTCATCCACCTTGTCCGGCTTGACCATCACGCGAATCTCGCGGCCCGCCTGAATGGCGTAGCAGCGATCGACACCGTCAAAGCCCTCCGCAATCTCCTCGAGGCTCTTGAGGCGCTTCAAATACGACTCAAGGCTCTCGCGGCGCGCGCCAGGCCGTGCTGCGGACACCGCATCCGCAGCGGCGACCAGGACGGCCTCAACCGTTGTCGGCTCGCAGTCCCCGTGGTGGGATTCGATAATGTTGATGATATCTTTGGATTCGTGGAACTTGCGCGCGAGATCCGCACCAATCGTGACGTGCGGCCCCTCGACATCGCGGTCGACCGCCTTGCCGATATCGTGGAGCAGGCCGCCGCGCTTCGCCAGCGTGACGTTGCAGCCGAGCTCTGCAGCCATAACCCCGGCGAGATGCGAGACCTCGATGGAGTGGTTCAGCACGTTCTGTCCGTAGCTCGTGCGATAACGCATGCGGCCGAGCAGGCGGATGAGTTCCGGATGGATGCCGTGCACGCCCGTCTCAAACGTCGCCTGTTCGCCGGCTTCCTTGATGCGCTGGTCGACTTCACGCTTCGCTTTCTCGACCATTTCCTCAATGCGGGCCGGATGAATGCGGCCGTCGGTCACGAGCTTTTCGAGCGCGATGCGCGCGACCTCGCGACGGACCGGATCGAAACTCGAGAGGATGACCGCCTCCGGCGTGTCGTCGATGATGAGGTCGACACCCGTCAGCGTTTCGAGCGTGCGGATATTGCGTCCCTCACGGCCGATGATGCGGCCTTTCATCTCGTCGTTCGGCAGGGCGACGACCGAGACCGTCGTCTCCGCGACCTGATCCGCCGCACAACGCTGGATGGCCTGCGCGATGATATCCTGCGCTTTCTTATCCGCCTCGTCCTTCGTCTGCTGCTCGTATTCCTTGAGCTTCATGGCTTTCTCGTGCTTGAGTTCGTCCTCAACCTCAGCCATGATCCGCGTGCGCGCTTCGTCCTCGGTCAGGCCGGAGATCCGCTCGAGTTCCTGTTTCTGTTTCTCGTGCATGGCTTCCGCGGCCTGCTGGGTCTTCTCGAGCCGGTTCTCCTTGCGGATCAGGGATTCCTCCCTGCGGCTCGCCGCCTCGATTTTCTTGTCGAGGTTCTCTTCCTTCTGTTCTACGCGGCGTTCCTGTTTGGAAAGCTCATTGCGGCGTTCGCGGGATTCCTTCTCGAATTCCTGACGCTGCTTGTGGATTTCTTCCTTCGCCTCAAGCAGGGCTTCTTTTTTCTTGGTTTCGCCTTTTTCTTTCGCATCCGATATAATCTTCTTTGCATGCTCTTCGGCTGAGCCGATCTGCGCCTCCGCTGCGCGTTTGCGCATCACGTAGCCGCCGCCAGCACCGATGAGCAATGCAACGATTGCTGATAATACAGTTACTGCAGTATCGATGATGGGCACCTCCCTTTCTATTTACTCGTTATTTTTCCATTTTTCTACATAACGATACCTTACTATTTTACGCATTTTTCGCGTAACTGTCAAGGAAGGGACAGCTGCCTGTACAGGGCCAGCGGACGCTCATTCAAAACCGTGGAGGATCGGATGCGGCGCTTCGGGGGCCCGCTGCGTTCCGGCATCGGAAGCGGCCTTTTCTTCGAGATAGCGCTCCATCGCCGCAGCGACCTTCTTCGCATTCCTGACCGCGAGCACGACGCGGCTCGCGCCGGTCACGACATCGCCGCCCGAGAACACGCCCTCGCGCGTTGTCTGCCCGTTCTCGTCGACCTCGATGAGCCCGCGCTCATTCGTCTCGAGCCCGTGCGTCGTGCGGGCGATCTTATCCTTCGGCACCTGGCTCACGGATATGATCGTGCTGTTGACCTGCAGGAGCTTTGCCTCGTCCTCGCGCGTGCATTTTCCGTTCTCGTCGAAATGCCGCAGGGCGAGCAGAGGCCCCTCCGGCGTGATCTCGACCGTATGGCGCGCGTAGATGATCTCCGCGCCGTCCGCCTGCGCGTATTCCGCCTGCCGTTTGCTCGACGATACCTCGTAATGCCGCGCGACGACGTAGACCTGCTCACTGCCGTGCCGTATCGCCGTGCGCGCCGCGTCCATCGCGTCATTCCCGGAGCCGATGATGGCGACGCGCGGGCCGAGCTCATAGACGTACGGATCCTGCAGATAATCGATCGCGTAGTGGCAGTTCCCGAGCGTCTCGCCCTTCACGCCGAGCCGGCGCGCACGCCAGACGCCCGCGCCGATGAAGACGGCATCGTAGCCGTCCGCGAACAGGTCGTCGAGGCGCAATGCGCCGCCGAGCGTCGTATGCGGGCGGATATGGACGCCGAGGCGCTTGAGCTTATGCGCGTAGGTGTCGAGGATGCGCCGCGGCAGGCGAAAATCCGGGATGCCGTAGCGCATGAGCCCGCCGATCTGATCCATGCGCTCGAAAATCGTCACATCGTAGCCGTGCTGCGCGAGCTTTGTCGCAACCGTAAGGCCGGCCGGGCCGGACCCGATGACCGCGACGCGCTGCCCGCGGCGCGCGCGCCGTGCGAGGCTGAATTTTCGCAGGTACAGATCCGAAATATAATGCTCGATCGCGGAAATCTGCACGGCGGATCCGCCCGGCTCCTTGGACAGCAGGCAATGCCCCTCGCATTGCTTTTCATGGTCGCAGACCATCGAGCAGACATCGCTCATCGGATTGTTCTCAAACAGCATGGCCCCCGCTTTATTTGCATTTCCCGCGAGAAATTCGCGGATCATTCCTGGAATATCCGTTTTGAGCGGGCATCCGTGCAGCATGCAGAGTGGTTCCTTGCATTGCAGGCACCGATGTGCCTCGTGAATCACATGAACAGCCATCATGTCTCCCTCTTTCGCTTGAACTTCACTGCCTGCCGGTCGAGCCAAAACCGCCAGAGCGCGCAATGCCAAGTCCCGGCGCGTCGCCGTCGGCCGTCAGGTATCTCGTAAAAATGCCCTGCGCCACGCGCTCGCCCTTGGCAATCTGCTGCGTCTCTGCCCCGTAATTGTAAAGCGGGATGAAGATCTCACCCTCCGTTTCCGGCGCGTCATAGTAATCCGCGTCGATGACGCCGACCGTATTCGCCAACGTCAGCCGCCGCTTCGTGGCAAGGCTCGAGCGGTTGTAGATCATGAGCACCTCATCGGGCTGCATATAGGCCTTGACGCCTGTCGCGACCATCACCGTCTCGCCCGGCGCGATGGTCACGCCCTCCGCCGCCTCGAGATCGTAGCCCGCGCTCCGCGCGGTCTGCCGCCTGGGCAGCGCGACGCCCTTTCCCTGCCAGCGCGTCACGACCGCAAAGCCCCTTGTTCTCTTCATCTCGGTTATCCCTTCGCTTTCTTTGCTCTTACAGAAAAAATTCTCCCTCTTGGAGGGAGAATCCGCGCGCCCGGTATCAGTTTTCCGATCGATCCGAAGGCTCTGTCTTGCGCTCCGGCCGCCCGAGTGGATGCGCCGGCGTAATCGTCGATATCGCGTGCTTGTAGACAAGCTGCTGCTTGCCCATCATCTCAATCACTACCGTATAGCTGTCAAAGCCTTTGACCTGTCCCTTGATCTGAAATCCGTTGAGCAGGTGCATGGTAATCGGCACGTTCTCCTTGCGCGCCTGGTTCAGAAACGTATCCTGTAAATTCATCGCTTTCATTGGCATGGACGATTTCCTCCCGATTGTTCTTCAATTTTCGCTTTCTGATTGTTTTTATTCGAGAAAAAAGGGAAAAACCCTTCTGCCTCGTACAAAGCTTTTCGCAAAAGTTCTTCTCGCGTGAGCCCGTCGACATCGATCCAATGAATGTAGGGCATCCTGCGGTACCAGGTCAGCTGACGCTTGGCAAAATGCCGCGTATTCGTCTGTATCCTCTCGACGGCCTGTTCGCGCGTGATCTCGCCCGCCAGGTAGGCCGCGGTCTCCTTGTAGCCAATGCCCTTCATCGCCGGCGCGGTCCGCGTAATGCCATGCGTGAGCAGATGGCGGACCTCCGCCACCAGGCCATCCGCGAACATGCGCTCTACGCGACGGTTGATGCGCGCGTAAAGCACCTGCCGGTCGCGGTGCAGGCCGAGCACGAGCGCGTGGTAGACGAGCGTGTCCTGCGTGCTGCCGGCCCGTTGTCTTGAAATCGACTCGCCGCCATAGCGCACCGTCTCGAGCGCGCGCACAACGCGCCGGAAATTCTGCGGGTCGATTTCCGCCGCAGCCTTCGGATCCTGCTGCTCGAGCAGGCGGTATACGGCTTCCTTTCCCTCTGCTTCCGCGCGCTGCCGCATCGCCGCGCGGAACGCCGGATGTTCCTCCGCCCGGTTGAACTGGTAGCCCTCGAGCAGCGCCTTGACGTAGAGACCCGTACCGCCTGCGAGGATCGGGATTTTCCCCTTCCCTGCAATACGCGCAATGCACGCGGCCGCCTCACGCTGAAAATCCGTGACCGTATAGGACTCCGTCCCGTCAAGGATGTCGATCAGATGATGCGGGACGCCGCGGCGTTCTTCCACCGTCGGCTTTGCGGTCCCGATATCGAAGCCGCGGTATATCAGCATGGAATCTCCCGAAATAATCTCCGTATGCATGGCCTCGGCAAGGTCAACGGACAGGTCGGTCTTGCCGACCGCCGTCGGGCCCAGCACGACGAGCAGCGGCAGTTTCTTTTCCACGGGCACGGTCATTCCCCATCCAGCACAAGGCTTTCGCCTGGAGAAAGCAAATGCACCTCGGCGCGCGTCATCTGCTCCGTGAGTTCCTTATAGTGCTTGACATCCTGATTGATGAGTGGCCAGGTGTTATAATGCATCGGAATCACGTGGCGCGCATTGAGATACTGCGCCGCGAGCGCGCCGTCCTCCAGCCCCATCGTATAATTGTCGCCGACCGGCAGCAGCGCGACGTCGAGATCGTCCTTGCGCCCAATCAGCTGCATGTCGGAGAACAGAGCCGTATCCCCGGCGAAATAGACCTTCTGGCCGCCGATGTAGAGAACAAACCCACAGGCTACGCCCCCTGCCACGCCGGAACTGTGCTGCGCGAGCGTCATGCGCACCTTGCCGAACGGCAGCGTCAGACTTCCACCGAGATTCATCGGATGCGATTTCAGTCCCCGGACGCGCGCGTCACAGAGCGCGAGCACCTCCGGGATCGCGACGAGTTCCGCGCCCGTACGGCCGGCGATTTCCGGCGCATCGCCGAGATGATCGCTGTGCGCATGCGAAATCAGGAGAAAGTCGCAGTCGACCTCCTCCGCACGGATAGCCGCCTTCGGATTCCCCGTCAGAAACGGATCCGTCAAGACCTTGTATTTCCCATCATCCAGCAAAAAGCAGGAATGCCCATAATACGTAAACTTTACCATTGAAAATCCCCTTTCCCATGGAACTTCCCCTTATTGATTCTTGTATTCATCTATTATATCATATTCTGTAAAGGATCGTATACGGAAAAAAAGGACCGAAAAGCATGATAAAGAAAAAAAGGCGTACCGGCGCAGATTTTGAACCGGCTAACCATAGAACGTACCCAAAAAGCCAGGTTCTCGACCTCCCACAGGCGGAGCTTCTTTTCCCCTCTGCCCTGCCAGCGAAGCATTACCTGCTCGTCAGCGGCGGGCGCGCGCCTGCCCCGGACTGGCTGCGGCAGGCGGCACGTCAGCGCGAGAGCTGGGCCCTCGACCGCGGCCTTGACGCGCTGCGCCACGCCGGCCTGGCACCAGACCGACTGATCGGCGACGGAGACAGCGCGAACCGCGCAGCCTGGGACGCAGCCCTGGCAAGCGGCGTCCCATCGGACACCTACGTCCGCGCCAAAGATTACACCGATACGCAGATTGCCCTGCAGGAAATCGCAAGGCACAAGTCGCATATCCCATCGAAGGGAAGCGGGACGCTTGCATCCTGGGATGCCGGTACAGAGGACAGCGGAACCGTACTGCTCTCCGGCGCCTTTGGTGGACGGTTTGACCACGCGATGAGCACGGTCTTTTCGGCGTCACGTACCGCGTTCCCCTGCGTACTTGCCGACGAACGCGAGATCCTGTTTTTCGTAAAGAGCGGCGGGATCGTCGCCATGCGATGCAAAGAAGCGCATGCACCAAAGGCTGTCTCACTCCTTCCGCTGACCAGAGAGGTCCGCGGCGTCAAAACCTGCGGTCTGCACTGGGAGCTCCAGGGCGAGACGCTGACACAGGATTTTCTGAACGCGACGAGCAACGAGCCTGCCGTCGGGCTGACGGACTTTTCTGTTTCCGCCGAAGCGGGCATTCTCGCTGTTTTCGTCTGTTTTTCTGAATAATTTCCGTTTCGTTTCCAATGTTACGTCTTTTTCCGCATGTTTTCCGTATACTGAAACCATCGAAAGCGAAACATACAGCAGAAAGCAAAACAGATAGAAAGGGTTGTTACCAATGGCAAATGTACAGCAAAGCGAACGGTTGGAGAAACTCCAGACGATGCTCGCCCGTCTCGGCAAGGGAGAGGATCTCGAAGCGGTGCGCAAGGACTTCGTCCGCGATTTCGAGCATGTTTCGGTCCAGGAGATCATGGACGCCGAACAGCACATGATTGCGGATGGCACAGATATCTCGGACGTGCAGAAGCTCTGCGACCTCCACGCCGCGCTGTTCCACGGGCGCACCGAGGCGGAGGTCCTGCAGGATGAGGCGCGGAAGACGCATGAAGCCGCCGCGCAGGTCAACCCGGACGATATCGAAACGCTGGCGGAGGCGCACCCGCTCCGCCAGCTCAGCGCCGAGAACACGGCTCTTGCGCACCAGCTCGACGAGGTCGACGCGCTTACCGCAAATCCTGACACCGATCCAAAAGCCTGCGTCGTCGCCATCCAGAATCTCAACGGCATCTGGAGCCATTACGGCAAGAAAGAAGAATTGCTGATGCCGCTCCTCTATTCCTACGGCGTTACGGGACCGTCTCAGGTCATGTGGGGCGTCGATGATGAGATGAAGCGCGAGCTCTCCACGATTCTCGCTGTCCTGCGCGAAGACCCGGAGAACCTCACGATTTACCACGGCCGCATCCAGGCGCTCTCCCGCCGCATCCGCGAGATGATTTACAAGGAGGAACGCATCCTGTTCCCGCTCGCGTACCGCTTCTTCTCCGAAGAGGAATGGTACAAGATCTACCACGACTTCCCGGAGTACGGCATGGCCTTCGGCGTCCCGTTCCGCAAATGGGCACCGGCGATAGGCTGGAAGGTCGCACAGCAGTCGCAGTCTCTCGACGAGCAGGTCCTCGACGGCAAAATCCACACGGAAACCGGGGAACTGACGCTTCGCGAATTCCAGCGCATCCTGGCCCTGATGCCGGTCGACATCACGTTTGTCGACGCCGACAATATCGTGCGCTTTTTCGTCAACAACGGCCATGTATTCAGCCGCCCGAAGTCCTGCCTCGGCCGCGATATCTTCGAGGTGCATCCACCGCAGATCATCCCGGTCGTCCGCCAGCTGCTCGAGGATTTCCGCGCCGGGAAACGCGACGATATGCTCGTCTACCGCCGGATCAAAGGCGCGCCGATCGGCGTCCATTACCTCGCCGTTCGCAGCGCCCAGGACGAATACCTCGGTACCGTCGAGTTCGTCACCGATTACAGCGAGGCACTCGAAAAATTCTCCCGTTAAGCACGCATAGAAAAACAGCACCATCCAGCCGGACGGTGCTGTTTTTCTATGTATGCCTTCTCGCTTATTCTTCAAAATTCTCGAGAAACGAATGATCCTCGCCATTCTGTTTGTACGCGAGAACGGTGTCGAGGTTGACATTTTCCATGGCATGGAAAATGTTGCCGGGAACCTGCGGATTCGATGCCGCGAGCTTCGCGATGAGCTTTTTCACCTCGAGCCGCTTGGAATCCGTCGTGCCATCCGTATGGCAGGTCGAACAGGTCTCGGTGAACTTGCACGCGCACTGAATGAAATACAGGCCGTTATCGTCGCGCCAGCTCTTGATATCCGCCTCGCGGATCCGATAAAGCGGGCGAATGAGCTCCATGCCCGGGCAGCTCGTACTCTTGACGCGCGGCATCATCGTGCGAATGGCGCCGGAGTAGAGCATGCTCATAAGGTTCGTCTCGATGACATCGTCGAAATGGTGCCCAAGCGCAATCTTGTTGCAGCCGAGCTCCTGCGCCTTGCGGTAGAGATAGCCACGCCGCATCTTCGCACAGAGGTAGCATGGCGATTCCTCGACGTGAAACACCGATTCAAAGATGTCCGTCGAGAAAAACGTCAGCGGTATCTGCAGGAGCTTCGCGTTCTCCTCGATGATACGGCGGTTCATTTCGTTGTAGCCAGGATCCATGCACAGGAAGACGAGCTCGAAGGGAATCTTGTTGTGCCGCTTGAGTTCCTGAAAGAGCTTTGCCATGAGCATGGAATCCTTGCCGCCGGAGATGCAGACGGCAATCTTGTCCCCCGGCTGCACGAGATGGTAGTCGCAGATCGTCTCGACAAACTTTCCGGAGATCTTACGCTTGTATTTCTTGCGCAGGGAATTTTCGATATGCTTGAGACGACGGTCATCCTCTGCGGCCGCAGCCGCCTCCGCCTCGATTTTCTTCTGCAGCCATAGCGCGTAGCCGCCCCGCAGGGACACGGCGGTATACCCCTGCTGGCGCAGGTTTTCAGCGAGGCCGAGACTGATCTTGCCCCACATGCAGATGCAGACGATGAGTTTATCCTCCGGCAGGTCATAGCCGCCCTGCTGGAGCTCAAGCGGATTGAGATGCTCAGCGCCCGGCACCGTTCCATGTGCAAAGGCAGCCTCGTCGCGAATATCGATCAGGACGCGTGCATCCGATGGAAGCGCCGCGAGCGCATCGACCGTGATTTCCTTTTTCTCTTCCCATGCTTTCTGAACGTTTGTCATGTTACCTGTCTTTTCTATGTACGGCTCACGCCTCCGCGAGGAAAGCGTGATACGCCTTGTACGCCTCGTAGACGTCTACTTTGCTCGTCGCTTCCCACGGCGCGTGCATCGAAAGGACGCCAACGCCGGAGTCGATAACCTGCATGCCGTAAAGACTCATGATATAGGCGATCGTGCCGCCGCCGCCGAGATCGACCTTGCCGAGCTCCGCGAGCTGGTAATGTACATCATGCTTGTCCATGATGCGGCGCAGCTCGCCGAGGTACTCGGCGTTCGCGTCATTGCTGCCTGACTTGCCGCGCGCGCCCGTGAACTTGTTGAACACCATGCCGCCGCCGACAAAGGCAACATTCTTCTTATCGTAGGCATCACCGTAAAGCGCATCATAGGCACTCGAGACATCGGAGGAGAGCATTTTCGAATGCGCCAGCGTGCGGCGCAGCAGCAGATCGCTGTAAGAATCCGTCATCGCGTTCAGCAGCTCCGCGACCGTGTTCTCAAAGAAATGCGACTGCATGCCCGTCGCGCCGACGCTGCCGATTTCCTCTTTATCGACGAGCAGGCAGCAGGCCGTGCGGCGCATCGGGCCGGTCTCAAGCATCGCGAGCAGCGAAGTGTAGGCGCAGACGCGGTCGTCCTGCCCATAAGCGAGCGTCATGCTGCGGTCAAAGCCGAGTTCCCGTGCCTTACCGGCAGGGACGAGGCGCAGCTCCGCCGACTGGAAATCCTCCTCGTCGATGTCGTATTTCTCCTTGATCAACTGGAGGACGCCAGCCTTGACGCTCTCTTTCTCGCCGTCCTTGAGCGGATAATTGCCGACGAGGATATCGAGCTTCTCGCCCTCGATGACCTTTGCGCCGGTCTTTTTCATCTGCTCAGCCGAAAGGTGAATCAGCAGATCCGTCACGCAGAAAACCGGATCATCCTCGGCTTCGCCGATACAGATATCGATGACCCTGCCATCTTTCTTGCAGACGACGCCGTGCAGCGCGAGCGGAAGCGCAACCCACTGATATTTCTTGATACCGCCGTAGTAATGCGTATCGAGATAGGCAAGCCCGCCATCCTCGTAGAGCGGGTTCTGCTTGACGTCGAGCGAGCAGGTATCAATATGTGCGCCGAGGATATTCATGCCGTTCTCCAGCGGCTCATCGCCGATGTGGAACAAGGCGACCGCCTTCTTCATGTTGACGGCGTAGACCTTATCCCCAGGCCCCGGCTTCTGCCCCGCTTTCAGCATGGCAAACAGATCCCGGTAGCCGGCCTTCTCCGCCTGCTTCACGGCCTCTGCGCAGCTCTCGCGCTCTGTCTTGCAGCGAGACAGGAAATCGCGGTAGCCCGCGTTGACCTGCTCAAGATGCTGCTTATCCTCATCCGTATACGTACTCCAAACCGATGGTTTTTCCTCTGCCATACGAATCCTCCTCTTTCCCAATGATTCAAAAATATTCCTGTAGGATCGCAACGAAATCGTCGCGGGTCTCTGCCTTGTTGAAGGCATCGCGCAGAATCGCGCCGTGCGTGATGCCGCGCGTGTACCAGGTCGCGTGCTTGCGCATCTCGCGCGGCCCGACGTAGCTGCCCTTGTACTTTAGCAGCAGGTCGAGGTGGCGCAGGATGACTGCCGCGCGCTCCTGCATGGTCGGTCCCGGCAGGCGTTCCCCTGTTTTCAGGTAATGCGTCAGCTGTTTGAAAATCCACGGGTTGCCCTGCGCCGCGCGCCCGATCATGACGCCGTCCGCGCCGGTCACCTCGAAAATGCGGTCGAGGTCATCGTAAGTCCGCACATCGCCGTTTGCGATGATGGGGATTCGCACGGCGCGCTTGACCGCCGCAATGGCATCCCAGTCTGCATGCCCGCGGTAGAACTGTTCGCGCGTGCGGCCGTGCACGGCGATCGCATCCACGCCCGCCGCCTCGGCCATTCTCGCCATTTCGACGACATTGCAATGCGCGTCGTCGAACCCTTTGCGCATCTTGACCGTCAGTGGCATCTTGACCGCCCTGCGCATGGCGCACAGGATCTTGTACGCGCGGTCCGGGTCAAGCATCAACGCCGAGCCCTCGCCGTTCTTGACGATTTTCGGCGCCGGACAGCCCATGTTGAAATCGAGGATATCGGCCGTGCCGAGCGCCTCGACATAGGCCGCGGCCTCCGCCGCCATCTCCGGCGTCGCCGCGAACAGCTGTATGGCAAGCGGGCGTTCTTCTGGCTCTGATTGCAGCATCGCAAGCGTCCGTTCATTGCGGAAGTGGATGCCCTGGCTTGAGACCATCTCCGCGTAGCAGAGCGGACAGCCCATATCGTGCGCGATGATGCGGTACGCCGTGTCGGTGACCCCGGCCATCGGCGCGAGAAACACCGGCTCCGGAAAGGTAAAGCGTCCGAGTTTCATCGTCATGCCCTGGCATTCCTTTCCGCGAACTTATCCTTGTTGCGCTCATAGAGAACCTGCAGGCCCGTCAGCGTCAGGAAATGATCAATGCGGTCGATGGTCTTTGACGCCTGCGCGACCATGCGCGCGAGGCCGCCCGTTGCGATGACATGCATCGGCTTGCCGTATTCCTCCTGGATGCGGCGAACGATCGCATCCACCTGTCCGACGAAGCCATAGATAATGCCCGCCTGCATACCAGCGACCGTGTTGCGGCAGATGATCTGCTTCGGCGGAACGAGCTCGATACGCGGCAGCTGCGCCGCCGTTCGGAACAGCGCGTCGGCGGTCGTGCCGATGCCGGGCGCGATGACGCCGCCGAGAAAATCCCCGTTCTCGCCGACGACATCGTAGGTCGTTGCCGTGCCGATATCGATGACGATGAGATTCCCGCCGTACTGTTCATAGGCACCGGCGACATTCGCGATGCGGTCCGCACCGACCGCGCGCGGGTTATCATAGTGCAGGCGAAAGCCGGTCTTGAGTCCCGGCCCGACGAGGAGCGGGTGGATGCCGAAATACCGCTCGCACATCTTGACCATCGGGACGACGAGCGGCGGCACGACGGACGAGATGATGATCGCCTGAATATCGGTCATCGCGATGCCGTGATAGGCGAACAGCTCGTTAAACAGCATGCCGTATTCATCGCCGGTCTTCTGCTGGTCGGTGGAAACGCGCCAGTGGCGCACGAGGTGCTTGCCCTCATAGGTGCCGAGCGCGATGTTGCTGTTGCCGATATCGAGTACTAGTAACAATGGGCTTCCTCCCTCATCTGCCGTTATGCGTATTGACCGCCGGCCGCGCGGACCGAAACATCCGCGGCGAGCACGCGGCGCCGCCCCTCGCTGGTATCCACGAGCAGCGCGCCGAAATCATCGATATCGACGGCTTTGCCCGTAAACGTCTTGTCTCCCGCTGCCACCTGGACCTCCTGGCCGAGCGTAACGGAAAGATCCCGCCAGGCTGCGAGGATTGGCGCAAATCCCTGGCGCGCAAGCGTCTGCCAGAGCGCCTCAAAATGCTGCAGAAAAGCCGCGAGAAAAACCGCGCGATCGAAGATATGCCCTGTCGCAATGCGCATGGACATCGCCTTGTCCCGGATTTCCTCCGGACATTCCTCGCGCGTCATATTGACGTTCATGCCGATGCCGATGGAGATATAGTCGACCGCGTCTTTCGCCGTATGCATCTCCGTCAGCATGCCCGTGATCTTTTTGCCGTCATAGACGACGTCGTTTGGCCATTTGATCGCGGCATCCACCCCGAAGTCCCGCATGGTTTTCGCGACGGCGACCGCCGCGAGCAGCGTGCATTTCGGCGCATCCGTCGTCTGCAGGAAAGTCGGGCGCAGCAGGAGGTTGACGAGAACGTTCTTCCCCTTCGGCGAAAACCAGCCGCGCGAAAAGCGACCGCGCCCATTGCCCTGATATTCTGCAACAATCGCCGTACCGTCCGGCGCGTCGTTCGCCGCAAGCTCTTTCGCGTCACTCAGTGTCGACTGCGTTTCCTCGTAGTAAACACAATGCCTGCCAAGCCACTCCGTCTTGAGCAGTGGATTGAGCCGCTCCGGTGTCAGCGGCACATAGCCGTTTTCCGGATCCTGCCATTCTTCCTTTTCCATATCCATGCCGTTCCCCCCTCAAACAACAATCTTTTTCATTATACATCAAAAGGGCGAAGAAAAAAAGAGACCAGCGCCACCGCACTGGTCTCAGATTTCATTTCAGGTTGTCGTAATGCGTCAGGTTGAACTTTGGTTCCGCATCCGTCTTCTCGGATTCATCCGGCTTGCTCTCGCCTTTGTTTTCTTCCTCCGGCTCCGTCTCTGCTGGCTCCGGGGTCTTCTCCGCTTCCGCGGCCTTTTCCTCCTCCTTGACTGGCGTCATGAGCGGCGTGCCGTCCTTCGGTTCCGCAGCCTCCTCGTCATCGAGATCGGGCGGATTCTTGAGCGTCCCCGTCTCCATGAGTTCACGAAGCTGCTTGGCGTCGAGTGTCTCGTACTCCATGAGGTATTTCGCAATGAGGTCGAGCTTGTCGCGGTTCTCCGTCAGTATCTTGCGGCAAGCCTCGTAGGCTTCCTCCATGTACTTCCGGACTTCCTTATCGATCTCACTGGCAACCTCTTCCGAGTAGTTGCGCTGCCGCGCGAAATCACGGCCGAGGAACACCTGGTGGTCGGAGCTCTCTCCATAGGCGATCGGGCCCAGGACATCACTCATACCATACTGCATGATCATGCTGCGCACGGTGCGCGAGGCCTGCTGAATATCCGCCGATGCACCCGTGCTGATTTCCTTCAGTACGACCTCCTCGGCCACGCGGCCGCCCATGGCGACTTTCAGGCGGTCCATGAGCTCGCTGCGCGTCGCGTAGGAGCGATCCTCCTTCGGCAGCATCAGCGTG
Source organism: Selenomonadaceae bacterium (assembly GCA_022773425.1). Taxonomy (GTDB): domain Bacteria; phylum Bacillota; class Negativicutes; order Selenomonadales; family Selenomonadaceae; genus UBA2897. The sequence continues at coordinate 21,702 of JALFBM010000020.1, read as the reverse complement.
TAACCGCCAGCGCGGCCACGCGGAATGATCGTGACCTTGTGCACGGGATCCGCGTGTTTCAGCATCATGCCGACAAGCGTATGTCCGCCCTCATGATAGGCAGTCAATCGTTTCTCGGCCTCGCTCATCACGTGGGATTTGCGTTCTGGCCCTGCGATGACGCGTTCAATGGATTCCTCCATCTCCGCCATGCTGATGATTTTCTTGTTGTGGCGCGCAGAAAGCAGCGCTGCCTCGTTGACGAGGTTTGCGAGATCCGCGCCCGTAAAGCCCGGCGTACGCCGTGCGAGGATATCGAGGTCGACATCATCCGCCATCGGCTTGCCCCTCGTGTGGACCTTCAGGATGGCGAGGCGTCCGCGGACATCCGGTTTGTCGACGACAATCTGGCGGTCAAAGCGACCGGGGCGCAGCAGCGCCGGGTCGAGAATATCCGGACGGTTCGTCGCCGCGATGATGATGATGCCCTCGTTGGCCGCGAAACCGTCCATCTCGACGAGCAGCTGATTCAGCGTCTGTTCGCGCTCGTCGTGCCCGCCGCCGACACCGGCGCCGCGCTGGCGGCCGACCGCATCGATCTCATCGATGAACACAATGCACGGCGCGTTCTTCTTTGCCTGATCGAACAGGTCGCGCACGCGGGATGCGCCGACGCCGACGAACATTTCGACGAAGTCCGAGCCCGAAATCGAGAAGAACGGGACGCCGGCCTCGCCGGCAACCGCCTTCGCGAGCAGGGTCTTGCCTGTGCCCGGCGGGCCGTAGAGCAGAACGCCTTTCGGAATGCGCGCGCCGAGGTCGTTGTACTTCTTCGGATGTTTCAGGAAGCCGACGACCTCCTCGAGGTCCTGCTTGGCCTCTTCTTCGCCCGCGACATCCTTGAACGTCACCTTGATTTTGTTCGCACCGCTCATGCGCGCCTTGCTCTTGCCGAACGCCATGACGCGGCCGCCGCCTCCCTGCGTCTGCTGCATCAGGAAGAACCAAACACCGATGAGCAGAACAATGGGCAGCACCGTGGTCAGCATCGTCGACCACCAGGGCGGCTCCGGCGGATTATCCGCCGAAATCTCGACGTTCTTCGCCGCGAGCTTGTCGTAGAGTCCCGGATCGCTGTTCGGATAGTCCGGCGTAATCGTCGAGAACTCCGTGCCGTCCGACAGCGTGCCCGTGACATCGTTTTTGACGAGCGTGACCTTCGCGACGTTCCCCGCGTCGACATTCTGCAGGAATTCCGTATAGCTCAGCTCCTGCACGTGCTTTTGGCCCGATGGTTTGCCCGTCGAGAAATAGTCCAAAAACGAAATGGAGACAAGAATGATTAACAGGTAGAATCCAACGTTCTTTGCGAATTTATTCAACCTACGTCCTCCTTTTTCGGGAGAACGGAAGTATGACAGAGCAGGATCCCTGTCACACCTCCATTACTCTTACTCTGCATAAACCTCCGGCTTCAGTATGCCGATGTATGGGAGATTGCGGTATTTTTCCGCGTAGTCAAGGCCATAGCCGACCAGGAACTCATCGGGTACCTCAAAGCCGCAGTAGTCGATGTCGACATGCGCGGTGCGGCGCGACGGCTTCGACAGCAGGGCGCAGAGCTTGACGCTCTTCGGGCGGCGCTGCTGGAAATATTTCGTCAGGTAATGCATCGTCGTGCCCGAGTCGATGATGTCCTCGATGACGATCAGATGCTTGCCCTCAATATCGTAGTCGAGGTCCTTCAGGATCTTGACCGTGCCGCTCGTCGTCGTGCCGTTGCCATAGCTCGAGGCGATCATGAAGTCAAAATTCACCGGGAGTTTGATGGCCCGCACGAGGTCGGTATAGAACACCGCGGCGCCCTTCAGGATACCCACGCAGTAGATATCCTCTTTGGCATCCTTGTAATCCTCCGTGATCTGCGCGCCGAGCTCCGCGATTTTCTCGTGGAGCTTCTGCTCGCTGAAAACGACCTTCAAGATGTCCTGATCCATGTTCTGGCTGATCATGCTTATGGTTCCCCTTTTCTTTTTTTCTTCCACTGTATGATACAATATCCCTGCCGGCAGACCGCCGTGGCGTGATGCGGCAGCTGCTCGCATCCGCTGTTCCGGTATTTTGCGGCGAGGTGCAGCACGCGGTTCACAGCCTCAAGGGGCAGGTCCTGCGCGCTTCCCGTCACCTCGCGCCAATAGCGCCTCAAGACGAGGCGTGCGACCGCGCGCGGCAGCCGCCGAAGCTCCAGAACGCGCGGCGGCAGTGCAATGCGCGAAGCCCAGGTATCCAATGCCGCCTGGTCATCGGCTGCGACCTCACTGAGCCGACCGAGGGCTTCGGTGATCTGCGGGTTGTAGCGCCGCAGCGCTGGCAGGAGCTCGAGCCGCACGCGGTTCCTCGTTGCGTCTTTCTCATCGTTGGTCGCGTCATGGCGCGGATGAAGCCCCGCCAAGACACAGTACGCGGCGATCTCCTTCTTCGTGACGCCGAGAAACGGCCGGATCAGATACCCCGCGTCAGGGCGCTTTCCATCCCGGCCCGCCAGCTGCAAGCGACTCTTCGGCCGGATGCCGGCAAGGCCCGCCGTGCCGGTGCCGCGCAGCAGGTGCAGCAGCACCGTCTCGGCCTGATCGTCCGCGTGATGCGCGGTCGCGATCGCCGAAAAGCCGTACGCCTCGCGCACCCGCTCAAGAAATGCGTAGCGGCGGACGCGCGCTTCGGTCTCCACAGACTGACCATCCGCTTCGGCAAGCGACGGGATATCCGCCGCGCCCAGCTCAAACGGCACGCCCTTCCCGCGTGCCCAGCTCTCGACAAAGCGCGCGTCATCCCTCGACGCTTCGCCGCGTATCCCATGCTCAAAATGCGCGAGCACGAGCCGCAGATGAAACATACCCTGCATCCGCTGCAGGACGTCGGCGAGAGCAAGAGAATCCGGCCCACCGGAACAGGCGATGACAATCCCGTCGCCATCTTTCCAAAGCGCATGCGCGCGCGCGAAGGCGGCTGTCCGCTGGACAAACCCGTTCACCGTGTGCATCTCGCGCATGGTAAAGTCTCCTTTTCCGCCGATTTAACACGAAAAAGCACTCTGCCATAGAGTGCTTTCAGGAAAGAAGTCTGTTTCCCTTCCCGGATCAATTGGAATGGCGCGAACCGCGGCCCCCGCGTTTTGAATCCGTCTTACGGCGCAGATCCGTCAGACGCGCATCGCTGTCTTTGAGAAAGCGCGAAAGCTTATCCTCAAAAGCCGCATTGTAACCGCCACGGCGCCCGCCGCGATGAAAATCATGATGATTCGGGCCATGTCCGTGTGGCGCAGAGGAGCGCGAATGGTCACGGTTCTCCGGCTGCTCCTGCAGACGCTTGATGGACAACGCGACCTTTCCGCGCTCATCCACGCTGAGCACCTTGACCTTGATCTTTTCCTGTTCCTGCAGATAGTCGTGGACATCTTTCACATAATCGTCCGCCACTTCGGAGATATGAACGAGCCCGGTCTTCCCCTCCGGCAGTTCGACAAAGGCACCAAAGTTCGTGATGCCCGTGACGACACCCTCAACGACACTGCCAACTTCGATCGACAAATTCCGTTTCCTCCTCTGGGAGAGGCTGCCCTCCCCGCGCTATTTTGCTGATACAAGGCATATTATACGCTTGCAGGCGAAATCGTGTCAAGGCAGAAGCGAAATTCCGTCACTTCTGTTCGGGCTTCCCCGACTGATACGGCAGCTCGCCATGCTTCGTCATGCCGAGTTCCTCGCGCGCAATTTTCTCGATGTAGTCGAGTTTGCCGAGATCGTCTTTTTCCTTCTTCAGGCGCGCGTTCTCCTGCTGCGCCTGCTGCAGGCGCACCTCTGCCTCGAGTTGATCGGCACTGACCTGTTTGAGGTGCATCGCCTGCGAGAGGAAAATGCTCGCAAAATAAACGACAATGACCACCAAAAGGATGAGGAACCAGTTCATCGACCGATGTGGGCGGCCGTTCTTGCCCATCAGATTGATCCTGTGCTCCATCACCCTTCCTCCTTTCTGCGGGTCCCTTTTCCGGCAGGCGTTGCCGTTTTTTCTGGACCATCTATGCTTTCCTTACTTTCCTTCCGCCTCAAAATCGATACCATCCCATCTTTTTTACTTTTCCGACCACTGGAAATAATCCGTTGTCGCAATGCGCCGATAGACGGAATGGCAGTACGGACAGCGAAAATGATCCTTGACATTTTCCATATCGGGCTTACCGTCCACGAGGCGCACCGGTTGTCCTTCGACATAGTCCATCCGCTCGCCGCAGCGCGGGCAGACGCATTTGCCATCCGCACCGCGTTCGAGCTTCATGGGCTCAAGATCGCCAGTACGAAGAAGCCTTTTCCTTTGCTTCTTCGTTTTTTCAGATGCGGCTGGCGCCTGCTGGTCTCGATTCTCGAGTGGAAAGACATCGTAGTACCCGGAGCGCAAAACCTCCTGATAATAAACACCGCAATGATCACAGATATATTTGGGCAGGGTCACGGACATATCCACTCGTCCGTTTTCAATGCGCACCGCGCCGCCTTCTTTTCTGCGGAGCGGTTCCCCGCATCCCGGGCAGATGAATTGCCGCGCCGCATTGTATTCCAGTTTGATTACCGACATGTTATCACCAAACTTACCGGGGAGAGCGGGGGACAGGAGCATCCTGTCTTCCTGTCTGAATCCCGCTATGTCCCCACAGAATTACCGCAGCCGCATCCCGCGCCGCATATGGTCTTGCGAGCCTCTTCGCCGCGCCGCCCATCGCCGCGAGGCGCTGCTCCTTCAGGAGCTCGCACGCAACGGGGGCCAGCCGCTCACCGGGGTGCAGCCACAGCGCGGCATGACGCCGCGTCGCATAAATGGCGTTCTCCGTCTCCGGGCCCGGTATCGGGTCGTGCAGCAACATCGGCAGCCCGAGCGCAAACGCCTCGCTCATCGTGAGCGCCCCCGGTTTCGTCACGAGCATATCCGACGCGCGCATGAGCTCATGCACGCGATCCGTATAGCCAAACACGATCAGATGATGCTTGGAGTGCTGCGCATAGGCGCGGGCCCGCGCGAGCAGGCGCTCATTCTTTCCCGCGACGACGAGGAAGGTCAGAGGCTGAGAAATCGTCTCAAGGTCCTTTAACATAGGTTCGATGCCGCCGAGCCCAAGTCCTCCCCCCATCAGCAAAATCACCGGCTGATTCTGCGGGAGATGCAGTTCGTCCCTCACCGTCTCGCGGGGGGCGAGTTTCACAAGGCCCGTGTCCACGGGGATTCCCGTGACGAAAAGCTTCGAAGCGTCAAAACCGCGCGCGAGCATCCCGTCCCGCATCTGCGGGATCGCGAGAAAGTACTGATCCACGTCCGGATAAAGCCAGATCGAGTGCAGCGAGTAATCGGTCATGACAACGGACAACTGAAAATCGCCTCTGCCGCGCCGCCGCAGGGATGCCGCCGCTCCCTCGGGAAACGGATGCGTGCAGACGACAATATCGGGGCGGTAACGCCGCACGAGCCGCCACATGACGGGAACCATGACGAGTGCGAACGCGTGCCGGACAAGGCAGCCGCTCGACTTCCCGCCGGCAATCCGATAGAAGACATCGTAGAGGTTCGGCACAAAGGCGAGCATTTTGAGGTAAATCTCTTTCATGAGCCAATGGATCCAGGAAACCTTGCGGCTCATAAAGTCGATACGCTGAATCACGGCATCCGAGTCCATCTTCCGGAGCTCTTTTTCGACAGCCTCCGCAGCCTTGATATGGCCAGCGCCGATCGATGCTGTCAAGATCAGGATTCGTCTTTTCAACCGCTCAGTGCCTCCGTTTCGCCAGATTTTCCTCTTTTTGCGCACAAAAAGCCAAGCTTTTCGTATGTTCTTTTATTGTAGCATACTTTAAGCCGTTAATCCACCATCAATAGACCAAATCGCCCCGGTCACAAAGGCGGCCGCCGGGGAAAGCAGGAACGCGATGGCCGGAGCGACCTCGCCGGGCTTGCCGATGCGGCCGAGCGGATAGACCGCGGCCATTTCCCGCGCCGCTCGCTGTGGATCCTGCGCCTTCTTCAGCTGCTCCGCGGTAAGCGGCGTGTCGATATCTCCAGGCGCAACGGCGTTGACGCGCACGCCGTCCTTGGCGGTCTCGAGCGCAATCGCCCGCGTGAACAGGCACACCGCTCCCTTGCTCGCGCAGTACGCGGCAGCGAAATAGTTGCCGTGCACGCCGGCATCCGAGGATACGTTGACGATGGCTCCCTTCGACGCCTTGAGCGCGGGCAGTGCCGCCTGGCACAGGAGGATGGTTCCTTTGGCGTTCGTATCGAACACTTCGTCGAGCTCCTCCTCACGAAGTGCCTCGAGTTCGCCCTCAAGGTATATACCGGCAGAGCACACAAGGCCGTCGAGCCCGCCGAACGCCTTTACCGTAAAGGCCACAGCCGATTCACAGTCGGCCTTATGCCGGACGTCGCCCGCCGAAAACATCGCGCGCCCAAACGTTTCCACCCGGCCTTCCTTCTTCGCCTGCGCGCCGATTTTTAACAGCTCGCGGATGGCCTTCGCCCCACGGATATGATCGCGCGCCATGAGTACGACATTCGCACCGCTCAGCACCAGCTCGCTGGCGGTTTCAAAGCCGATGCCGCTCGTGCCGCCGGAAATCAGGATAGACTTCCCTGCCATGTCCTTCATGCTTCTTCCTCTCCTTCTTGTTGCCGACGCAGGAAAAGCGTCGTCAGATGGTCGATATCCTGCTGCCGGTCGAGTTCGTAGAGCGGCAGCTCACGGATGGATTCATCCGGCAGCGCGAGATTGTGCACATAGGTCACGGGATACTCGTCACCATAAAGATCCATCAGCGCGAGCTTCAAGTCCGAGGCAATGCCCGGATTCCAGACCTGTGTGATGATCAGATTCTGCCTCGAAGCCCGCTCGAGCTGCATCGCGTCCATTGCGTCCAGCAGCGTCATGCCGTCGACCGGATCAAAGCCGAGGCGCGTGTAGAGCACCTCGACAAAGCTCATGCCCGGCAGGATACGCAGGCGGACCGACGGATACTCTGCCGTATGCTCGCGCAGCAGAACGACCGTGCGCTCCGCGACGAGCGGGCTGCCCGGCACCGCGTAGACGATCGACTCGCCCTGCTTGGCGCGCGAAAGCAGATCGCGGGCAATCGATGCGTAGAGCGTCTCAAAGTCCGCGGCGTGCTCGTAGCGGTTATCGTACGTCTCATAGGAAATGCCCGCTTCGTCGAGGGCAGCGACGGTTGGGTGGATTTTCGTGCGCAGAACAACGTGTTCCGCCTCCTGCAGCAGGCTCCAGGTCTCGCGCGTGATGAGGCCGGCCCTGCCAGGACCGAGCCCGACCACCGTGAGTGACCCGCTTCTTTCTTCCTCGTTCATGCCTTGACGGCCTCCCTTCCCCGCGACGCATTTTCCACAGCCGCGTCAGTCGGCGCAGCGCTTGTGTCTTGCTTTTTGCCATCATCGCCCGCCATGAGCATCAGGATGCGCGTGACGGCATTCGTGATATTCGCCATCGACTTTGGGTGTAGGAGAAAACGGTATCCCTTGCCCTCGGCGAGCGGTTTCATACTCTTCCCAAACATCCGATCGAGCGCGACAAGGTTTGGGACCTTCAGCCGATGTCCCGGCAGGAAAAGGAAGTCCACGGCCTTTGGCAGCTGTTTGATGGACGTGATATAGAGGTCACGCGCATAGTTCTTGATCCGCGCGATTTCGAGCAGATGGAGGACGGGCTTTGTCGGCTCGCCAAACCGGTCGATGAGCTCGTCGAGCAGATTTCGGATCTCCTCGTTGGTGCGGATTGCCGCGATGCGCTGATAAATCTCAATCTTGTGCATGGCATCGGCGATATAGCCGCCATCCAGATAGGCCTCCACGGTCAACGACAGCAGTGGCTCCGGCCGCTCCTCTTCTTTCACGGCTTCTTTCCCCTTCTGCAGACGCTCGACCGCTTCCTCGAGCAGCTTGCAGTACATCTCGAAACCGACGCTCGCGATATGCCCATGCTGCTGTGCGCCGAGCAAATTGCCCGCCCCGCGGATCTCGAGGTCGCGCATCGCGATCTTGAAGCCCGCGCCGAGCTCGGCGAACTCCTTCATCGCATGCAGGCGCTTTTCCGCGGTCTCCGACAGGACCTTGTCCGCCTGATAGACAAAATACGCGAAAGCCATGTGGTGCGAGCGTCCAACGCGGCCGCGCATCTGGTAGAGCTGCGAAAGACCGAAATGATCCGCGTTGTAAACGATGATCGTATTCGCGTTCGCGACATCGAGTCCGTTCTCCACGATGGAGGTCGCGAGCAACACGTCGTAATTCCCCTCGTAAAAATCCATCATGACGCTCTCGAGGATTTCCTCAGGCATCTGCCCGTGCGCGACGCCGATGCGCGCCTCAGGGACGAGCGCCTTTATCCGGTCGCGCATATGCCCGATCGTCGCGACGCGGTCATAGATGAAGTAGATCTGCCCGCCGCGCTTGATCTCGCGCCGAATCGCATTCTGCAGGATCTGATCGTTGTTTTCGACGACGTACGTCTGCACGGGGAAGCGTTCGGCCGGCGGCGTCTCAATCAGACTCATATCGCGCGCGCCGACGAGCGACATGTGCAGCGTCCGCGGGATCGGCGTCGCGGAGAGCGTCAGCACGTCAAGCCCCGCCGCGAGCCCGCGGATCTTATCCTTCTGCTTGACGCCGAAGCGCTGTTCCTCATCGACAATCAACAGCCCGAGATCTTTGAAATGCACCTTTTTCTGATTCAGGATGGCGTGCGTGCCGATCAGGATATCGACCTCGCCATGCTCGACCTTCTCGAGCGTTGCCTTCTGCTCCTTCGACGTGCGGAACCGGCAGATGACGTCGACCGTCGGCAAAAAACCGTGAAAGCGCTCCGAGAAGGTCTGATAATGCTGCATCGCGAGCACGGTGGTCGGCACGAGTACGGCGACCTGCTTGCCGTCCATAACGGCCTTGTAGGCCGCGCGGATGGCGACCTCGGTCTTGCCGAAGCCAACGTCGCCGCAGAGCAGGCGATCCATCGGGCGCGGCTTTTCCATATCCGCCTTGATTTCCGCCGCCGCGCGCAACTGGTCGTCGGTCTCCTGATAGGGGAACGCGTCCTCGAACTCCTGCTGGCTCGCGTCGTCCGGCGAGAACGCGAAGCCCTCAGCGTCCTTGCGCCGCGCGTAGATTTCGATGAGTTTTTTCGCGATATCCTCGACCGATTTGCGCGCGCGATTCTTCGCCTTCGTCCACTCCGTGCCGCCCATGCGCGAGAGCCGCGGCACCTCGCCCTCGGCACCAATGTATTTCTGCAGGAGCTGCACTTGATCCGTCGGCACGTAGAGCTTGTCGTCTCCGCCGTACTGGATATGCAGATAGTCCTTATGCACGCCGCCCACCTCGAGCGTCACGACGCCGAGGTATTTGCCGATACCGTGCGCCTCGTGCACGACGTAGTCGCCGGGGCGGATTTCGCGAAAATGCGAGATCCGCTCGCCTGTATTCGCCGTGTGCGTCATGCGCCGGTGTTTCTGATGGCCGAAAATATCTTTTTCCGTCACGACGACGAGGCGGTCGCTCGTGAGCTCAAAGCCGCCGAGCAGCGTCCCGACGGCGAGATTCAGGCAGTCCGGACGCAGAATCGCGTCGTCCGTGACGACAAGCGACGGGATGCGCTTGCGCGCGAAAAACTCCCGGAGGCTCTCCGCCTTCTCCCGCGTACTGAGAAGGATCAGGACGCGCTGCTTTGCGCCAAGCCAGCGCTGCGCCTCGCTCTCGAGCAGATCCATCTGCCGCTGGAATGGCGTCATGGCCGTCGCGGTGACCGAAATGACCGCGTCGAGCTCCGGCCCGTGGAGCTGCTGCAACAGCAGTGCGAGGTAAAAGACGCGGTTGCCTTCCGCCGCTTGGACGAGATCCTCCCAGCTGTAGATGGTTCCCTTGAGCTCCGGATTTTCCTTGACCTCCCTGCGGATTTCCTCCCGCACGCGGAGCGGCTCATCGATCAGGACGGCCCCCTTGCCATCGAGATAGGACAGGAAAAGCTCCGGCTTGCCCGCCGCGTCGGTCTGCGCAACCGGCAGGATGTCCACCTTGCCGATGTTTTGCAGCGAGCGCTTGCTCTCAAGGTCAAACGCGCGCAGTGAGTCGATCTCATCGTCAAAAAATTCGATGCGGACCGGGTGCTGTGCGTGAATGGAAAAGACATCGACAATCCCGCCACGCGCACTGAATTGCCCGCGCGTCTCGACCTCCGGCGCCGATGTATAGCCGAGATCGACGAGCCGCGTGAGCAGGGTCTCCCGCTCCATGACATCGCCGATTTCCAGGTGCACGGAAAGGCGCTCGAAATCCTTGCGGCTCATGCCTTTCTGCACGGCGGCCTCCGCGGTCGCGAGCACGATGACATTCTCCTTTCGCATGAGGCGTGCGAGCACCTCCATGTGCTTGGCGGTGCGCTCCATGCTGCGCGCCGCCGCGTCGACCTGCAGATTATCCAGCGCCGGAAGCTCGACGACACAGACACCGGGCAACAGAGACAGAAGGTCCTCGCGCCACGCCGCGGCCGCTTTCTGATCCGGCACGAGAAAGACCGTCGGCTGCGGGTGACGGTCATAGCACATCGCAAAGACAGCGTGCTTCCACGCCCCGCTCATCCCATAGACGAACGCGCTGCAAGGGCCGCCCTCAAAGCGCGCGGCAATCTCCGCCGCCGCTTTTTCCTCCGCCAGTGCCCGAAATAATGCCTGCATCCTCCGATACTCCTTTTGCTGTGGTTCTTTTCCGCTCTCAAAAACACGAAAACAGGACCGTCTGAGCGCGCGCTTCACGGCCGCCCGGATAGTCCACAAAAGGGCGCACGGTCTCGCCGTGTGCCCAGTATTTCTTTTTTCAGGTACAGGCCTTGATACCAGCCTGCCATATTCTTTATCGTATCTTTATTTTCTCAGCATGTCAAGCGGCAGTTCCTGCTTCCAGGGAAAATGCCGCGCGTCACCGTGCAGGATCCGCTGGAGGTCCTTCCCCGTCCGCGCGGGAAGCAGGCAGCTGCTGCCGCAGTCCGTGCATTCGAGTAATACAGAATGGCCGACGATGCCGACCGTTATCGCCGTACTGCCGCACGGACAAGAAAGGTCGCCGAGCAGGATCCGCTCATGCGCGCGGTTCACGGCTTCGAGCAGCGCCTGCTGATGCTCGAGCGGATCCGCGTCCTCCTCTGGGTGCAGCGCGTCGTACTCCGCTTCGTTGAAATCAAGAAATTCCGCAATATCCTGCCATCGGCCGATGTAGCCGAGCTCAAACCGATCTTTCTCACAATACAGCTTTTCAAAGTGGATTTTGTGCAGCTGATGCAGCGAAAACATCTTTTGGATCGCAGCCCCGCAGAGCCCGCAGGTCAAAAGCAGCAGCAGCCCTTTTCGCGGCCGAACCTCCCACGATAGCAGCGGATTGCCGCAGTTCTTGCAATAGCGCACGCGGCGGTTCTTTTCAAATACCGGGATATCCGTAATCTCCACCCGCCCGCATCGCGGGCAGTAGACCGCAACCGAACAAAGTGTCTCGAGCAGCATGATCTATCCCCCCTTCTCCAGGAGCCGTACATCCGGTCTTTTCCCTTTCTTTCTGCTTAGTATTTCGCCGGACAGCTGCCGCATTCCTGCCATTCCACGCAAAAAAGACAGTGGGGAAACAAGGGCTGTTTCTCCACTGTCCATACCGAAGGTTTTCCCTTAGTCCAGAACGATCTGCTTGAAATCTGCAACCTGTTTTTCGAGGTTGTCGATGGCCTTCAGCAGGCCAAGGCGGTTATTCCGGACGGCCTTGTCCTCGACCATGACCATGATCTTGTCAAAGAACGCGTCAATCGGGCCCGTGAGTTCCGTGAGCGCATCGATGGCGCCCGCGTAGTCGCTGTCCGGCACGAGGCTCTGCATCGCGCTCTCCGTCGAGGTATAGGCCTGATACAGGCTCTTTTCCTCGGCTTCCTGCAGCAGCGATGCGTCGACCGTCGCCTCCTCCGCCTTTGCGGCGAGATTTGCCACGCGGACAAAGGCCTGGATGTGCTTTACGGCATCCGGCGTCTGCACGAAGCCCATAACTGCCTTCGCGCGCAGATAGGTGCCGTAGAGATCCATATCGCCCAGCGTCGCGAGCACGGCGTCGATGACATCGTAGCGGATACCCGCATCCTCGAGCACGTTCTTCATGCGGAGCTGCAGGAAATCGCGTACCGCGGCGAGCAGTTTGGCACGCTTTGCCTCATCCGTGATCGCGTAGAGATCCATCGCCTTTGCGACGACCTTCGCGAGCGGCAGGCTGCATTTTGCCTCAATCATCATATGCGCGATGCCGAGCGCCTGACGGCGCAGGCCGAACGGATCCTGCGAGCCCGTCGGGATCTTGCCGATGCTGAACATGCCGACGATCGTATCGACCTTGTCGGCAAGGCTCACGATGCGGCCGGCCGGCGTCTGCGGCTGGCTGTCACCGGCGAAGCGTGGCTTGTAGTGCTCATCGATCGCGATGGCCGTCTTCTCGCACTCGCCGTCGAGTTTCGCGTACTCACGCCCCATGATGCCCTGCAGTTCCGTGAACTCCGTGACCATGCCGGTCACAAGATCCGCCTTGCAGAGATAAGCCGCACGCAGCGCGTGCTTTTCCGTTTTCTCGTCGGCGTGCACCTCTGCCGCGATGTAGCCGCTGAGTGCCACGAGGCGGTCGGACTTCTCGAGCATGGTACCGAGGCCCTGCTGGAACACAACCGTCGAGAGCTTCTCGCGGTGCTGCTCGAGGCTCTTCTTGCGGTCCTCGTCGAAGAAGAACTGCGCATCGGCCAGGCGGGCGCGCAGCACGCGCTCATTGCCGTGCTGCACGGTCTCGAGGTACGCCTTGCCGCCGTTGCGGACCGTGATAAAGAGGTTCATAAGGCTGCCGTTTGCATCTTTGACCGGGAAGTAGCGCTGGTGGTCGCGCATCGGCGTGATGACGGCCTCCTCCGGCAGCTTCAGGTATTTCTCCTCGAACGTTCCGCAAAGCGCCGTCGGATACTCCACGAGGTAGAGAACCTCTTCGAGCAAATCCTCGTTGATCTCAACCTCGCCGCCGTTCTCCTTCGCGACAGCTTGAATCTGCTCGCGGATCATCTGGCTGCGCTTCGCCGGATCCACGATGACGTATTGCTCCTCGCAGGCCTTCTCATAGCTGTCAGCATCGGGGATATCGAAATCCCCCTGCGACAGGAAACGGTGCCCGCGCGACGTGCGGCCGGACGGAACCTCCGCGACTGTGAACGGGATGACTTCCTTATCGTAGAGCGCGACAATCCAGCGGATCGGGCGGATGAATTTAAAGTCGAGATCCGCCCAGCGCATGTTGTTCGGAAAATTCAGCCCGCAGATGAGGTTCGGCAGAATGGTCTGCAGGAGCTCTGCCGTATCCTTGCCTTCCTCGTGTACCATCGCGTAGACGTATCCGTCCTTCTGTACGAGATCCTCAGGAGCAACGCCCTGCCCGCGTGCAAATCCCTGCGCGGCTTTCGTCGGATTGCCATCTGCGTCAAACGCAATCTTGACGGACGGCCCGCGGTTCTCGCTCGAAATATCCTGCTGTTTTTCTGCGAGTCCCTCGACGAGAAGCGCCATGCGGCGCGGCGTACCGAGCGTACGGACCGATGCGTAGGCGATCCGGTTGTCCTTCAGCACCGTTTCCGCGTGCTCTGCGAGCTGCCGCAGCGTGCCCGGCATCACATGAGCCGGGACCTCTTCCGTACCGATTTCAAGTAATAAATCCTTGCTCATGCCTTTACCTCCCCTTTGTGCAACATCGGATAACCGAGCTTTTCGCGCTGCTCCAGATAGCATTCCGCGCAGAGACGCGCGAGCTTCCGCACACGGCCGATGAATGCGGCGCGCTGCGATACCGAAATAGCCCCGCGCGCGTCGAGCAGGTTGAACGTATGCGAACATTTCAGCACGTAATCATAGGCCGGATGTACATACCCTTCTTTGATGATGCGAACGGCCTCGGCCTCGTATTGATCGAACAGCTCGAACAGCAGCTTTTCGTCCGAGAGGTCGAACGCGTAGCAGGACTGCTCGTACTCGTTCTGGTGGAACACATCGCCGTACGTGTAGTCGTCGTTCCACTGCAGGTCATAGACGTTCTCGACGCCCTGGATGTACATGGCGAGGCGTTCGAGCCCGTACGTGATCTCCGAAGCGACCGGCTTGATGTCCTGGCTGCCGACCTGCTGGAAATACGTGAACTGCGTGATCTCCATACCGTCGAGCCAGACCTCCCAGCCGAGTCCCCATGCGCCGAGCGTCGGCGACTCCCAGTTGTCCTCAACGAAGCGGATATCGTGCTGCTTCGGGTCGATGCCGAGACGCTCGAGAGAAGCGAGATAGAGCTCCTGAATGTTGTTCGGCGACGGCTTCATGATGACCTGGAACTGATGGTGCTGATACAGGCGGTTCGGGTTATCCCCGTAGCGTCCGTCTGCCGGACGGCGCGACGGCTCCACATACGCGATATGCCATGGCTCCGGGCCGAGCACGCGCAGGAACGTCGCCGGGTTCATCGTGCCGGCGCCTTTCTCCACATCGTAGCCCTCGCCGAGCATGGCTCCATGCTCTGACCAGAATTGCTGGAGAGCGAGGATCATGTTTTGGTAGTTCATGTTTCCACTCCTCTTTTTTTGCCTTGCAGGGACGAAAAAAGTCCCGTCCCCGTAACGCATCCAACGCTACAGGGACGGGACCATATCGATCGATGGTTCCGCGGGTCCACCCTGATTGACACGGTTTCCCGCGCCCACCTCAAATTCTATGCTTTTCCGCTCAAAAGTGCCTTTCGCGCCATTGCCGGCTCACACCACCCCGGCTCGCTACGCGGCGCTACTCCTCTTTCTCATCGCTCCCTTTAGTCTAGCAAAAGCCCCGCGCCATGTCAAGGCGGGGGCTGGCGCTTCCCGCTATTTTTTGTAGCGTGCTTGATGCAGCGGACGACCCTTCTGGTGCGCTGCCCGGCTGTTTTAGAGCTCCGCCTGCAGCTTGGCGATGAGTTCCTTGTATGCGTCATCGCTCAGCGTCTTTTGGTGCGGGTTCATCGCAAAGGTGCCGCCCCACTCAAAGCCGTCTTTGTACTTCGGCACGAGATGGACGTGAAGGTGTTTGCCTGTATCGCCATAGGCGCCGTAATTGACCTTGTCCGGGTGGAATGCCTTGTGCATGGCCTGTGCGACATGGCGGACATCGCGCATAAACGCGTCCATCTCATCCTCCGAGAGATCCGTGATCTCGCTGACATGGTATTTGGACGCCACGATGCAGCGCCCCGGATGGCTCTGCTCCTTGAAGAACACCAGGATGCTCGCCGGGAGCTCCTGTACGAAAATGCCGAACTCGTCGAGCTGCGCATCCCGCATGCAGTACGCGCAATTCTGATCCTTTTCACTATGCATAACGACACCCCTGCTTTGAACATACGTTTTTCTTCTACGTGTTTCTTCTTACGAAACCGTTTTACAAATATTACTATAGCGCATTTTATCGGTTTTGTCCAGTATAGTAGGAAAGAAATCCAAAAAAACGCAGGCCAAACGACACAAAACGCCCGCGGCACAAAACCGTACCGCGGGCGTTTTCCAAAGAACTCACGCAGCGATCATTCCTGAAAGCGCGTGTCGATGACGCGTTTGGTCTTTTTCTCGGAACGCGGCAGGACGCCGATCTCGACGACCTTGACGAGCGGCGTAAAGCCGATGCGGTGCTTGACCGCCGACGCGATGCGCGCCGCGAGGCCGAGGAAATCCACACTGCCGTTTGTCTCGACGTAGAGGCGCATGGTGTCCTTGCCATCGAGATGGGAGATGTGGATCTGATACTCGCTCGACACCTCCTTGAAATCGCGCAGGATCTCCTCGATCTGGCTTGGGAACACATTGACGCCCTTGATCTTGAACATATCGTCCGTGCGCCCCTGAATCGTATCAATGCGCGGGAACGGGCTGCCGCACGGGCAGTCTCCCGGCAGGATACGCGAGAGATCGTGCGTGCGGAACCGGATCAGCGGCGCGCCCTCCTTGCGCAGCGTCGTGATGACGATCTCGCCCCATTCGCCATCCGGCAGGTTCTCGCCCGTATGCGGGTCGATGATTTCAAGGTAGATAAAATCATCCCAGTAGTGGATGCCATCGTGCGCGTCGCAGCTGATGCCGATGCCCGGTCCGTAAATTTCCGTCAGGCCGTAGATGTCGTAGGCGTCGATGCCGAGCTTGTCCTCGATGGAATGGCGCATTTTCTCGCTCCAGCGCTCCGACCCGATGACGCCCTTGCGCAGATGGATCTTATCCCGGATTCCCTTTGCCTCGATAGCCTCGGCGAGAAGCAGCGCGTAGGAACTCGTCGCGCAGAGCACCGTGCTCTGCATATCGACCATCATCTGAAGCTGTTTTTCCGTATTGCCAGGCCCCATCGGAACGGCCATCGCACCGAGCTTCTCGCAGCCCGCCTGAAAGCCGATGCCGGCGGTCCAGAGCCCATAGCCCGGCGTAATCTGCACGCGGTCCATCGGCGTGACACCTGCCATCGCGTAGCAGCGCGCGAAAAGCGTCGCCCAATCCTCGACATCCTGCGCCGTATACGGCACAATGACCGGCTTGCCGGTCGTGCCGGACGACGAGTGGATCCGCACGATTTTTTCTTCCGGCACACTCATCAGCCCCAGCGGATACGCGTCGCGCAAATCTTTTTTCTCCGAAAATGGCAGCCGCTTGAAATCGTCCGCGGAGCGCACACCGTCGATCCCCGCATCCTTGAGTTTTTTCCCGTAGAAGCTCCCCGCCTTCAAGAGCTGCGCGATGCGCGCGTTCACGAGGTCCAGCTGTTTTTTTGAAATCTCCATCTTATTTCCTTTCTGCTGCCGTCTTGGCAAAGCCGTGTTCCGCCGCATAGCGCAGCGCCCGTTCATTGATCGATACAAAAGCTGGCTTCACGCGCTGCCGGATCGCCTCGCGCAGATCGTCTTCCGACAGGAACGGCAATGCGCCGCTCGCGAGGGCCGCGCCGAGCATCACGACATTGAGTACTTTGGGATTGCCGATCTCGGTTATCGCGGCAAATCCGTCGAGCACAAAGAGGTTCCGGACCTCGCGGCGCAGGTACTCTATCATCTCGCGTCCCGTATAGTCTGTCCCGGCGAGCGCCGCTGTCACCGGCATGATGGGATGCGCGCTCACGACGACAGTCCCATCTGGCTTCAGATACGGCAGCATGCGCACGCCCTCCGCCGGCTCAAACGCGAGCAGCAGATCCGCCGTCCCTTTCCGGATCATCGGGCTGTAGAGTCCGTCCCCGATGCGCAGGTTGCTGAACACCGAACCGCCCTTCTGCGCCATGCCGATGGTCTCGGCACTCATGACCTCGTAGCCCTTTGCGAGCGCCGCCGATGCGAGCAGCTTCGACGCGAGGACCGTTCCCTGTCCGCCGACGCCGGTCAGGATGATATTCATCTGCATGATCTGTGGCCTCCTTTCGGCTCTCCGCCATGCGGCGCCTTCGTCACGGTGATCGCGTCAAACGGGCAAACCGCCCCGCAGAGTCCGCAGCCCGTGCACTGCGCCGCGTCGATGACGACCTTCCCCTTCTCGGTCACGAGGCCCGGGCAGCCGATCTCGCGGATGCATCTCTTGCAATCCCGGCATTTTTCCGGGTCGATGTTCGCAAGACCGAGCGGCTTTACCAGCGCGATGCAGGGCCAGCGGAAAACGATGGCCTTGACGCCAGGCTGCGCCGCCGTCTCGCGCACCGTTTCTATCGCGCGCGGCAGATCGAGCGGATTTACCGTTCGCACGGTATGCACACCGATGCCGTGCAGGGTATCCTCAATGGACACTGGCGTAACCGACTCGCCCATCATCGTGTGCCCCGTGCCGGGATGCGGCTGATGCCCGGTCATCGCGGTCGTCGAGTTGTCGAGCACGACGAGCGTCATATCCGCCTGATTGTAGACGCCGTTGACCGCGCCCGGTATCGCGGCCGCAAAGAACGTCGAATCACCGACAAACGCAAAGCATTTCGTCTCCGGATCCATCGCGCCAACACCCTGCGCCATGCCGAGCCCCGCGCCCATGCACAGGCAGGTATCGACCATGTCAAGCGGCATGGCGTTTCCGAGCGTATAGCAGCCGATGTCGCCGGCAAACAGGCATTTTTGTCCCTTCATCGCCTGCTTGACCGCATAAAAAGAAGCCCTGTGCGGACAACCGGCGCAGAGCACCGGCGGCCGCACGACCTCGGTAGGCGGCATCGGGTGCTCGGCAGGCTTCTCCGTCTGCCAACCCATAAAGGCTGCGACGGCCGCGTAGACACTATCCCGCGTATTTTCACCGGCCGCGGCGATATCGCCGGTGAGCTTGCCGCGAATCCGGACCGCGAGATGGTATTTCCCGCAAAGATACGTGAGCTCGCGCTCGATCACCGGGTCGAGCTCCTCGATCACCAGCACCTCGTCCAGCCCCTCGAGGAAGGCCGCTGCCTTTTCCTCGGGAAAAGGGAATGGCGTTGCGACGCGCATGAGACGCGGCGTATCCGCATGCCCGGCCGTCTCAAATTCACGGATGCTTTCGCGCAGGTACGTCCACGAAACACCGTGCGAAACCACGCCGCGCGACACAGTCTCTCCGCCGCGGAGCACCTCGTTCCGCGGATATTCCGACAGGACCTTCGTAAGGTTTGCATTGCGCGCCTCGATGGCGCCGTGCGCCCGGAACGACAGCTTGGGAAAGATGACCCAGCGCTTCGTATCGCGAACGAACCCCTTGGACGCATGCGGTTCCCACTCGTCCTTGTCCTTGACCGTCACCGACGCATACCCGTGGTCCACGCGCGTCGTCGGGCGGAACAAAACCGGCGTATGGTAACGCTCTGAGAAGGCAAACGCCTCCTGGATCATCTCGTAGGCCTCGGCGACGCCGGTCGGATCAAAACAGGGCAACTTTGCATAACGCGCAAACGTGCGCGTATCCTGCTCGGTCTGCGAGGAGATCGGCCCCGGGTCGTCGGCGACGAGTACGACCAACCCGCCCTCGACGCCGAGATACGCAAGGCTCATGAGCGGATCCGTCGCGACATTCAGCCCGACCTGTTTCATCGTCACAAGGGCGCGCGCACCGGTCATCGCCGCACCGGCCGCCGTCTCGAGGCCGGTTTTCTCATTCGTCGACCATTCCACATGGATCCTTTTGTCCACATTGTGCCGCGCGATGGTCTCGAGCACCTCCGTCGACGGCGTACCCGGATACCCGCTGACAAGATTCACGCCTGCGGCCATCGCCCCGAGCCCCATCGCCTCGTTTCCCATCAAATATTCTTTGTGCATAAGCTCTCCCGTCCTTTTTCGCCTTGCCAGCTCCCAGCCGCCAGTCGGCTTTTTATAAAAAACTGTCTTTTATTATACTACATTTTTCTTCCTTTTGCACGCTATGGTTTGTTACTCTGTAACGCATTTCGTAGGTCGGTCTTTCCTATGCTATAATGGAGGGGATCCACAAAGCTTTTTCATCCGGAGGACTATCGTGAAAAAAACGCTGCTCTTTCTCCTGCTCCTGCTCAGCGCCCTGCTGCTCTACTGGCATATTGCCCTGCACCCGGCCATGCCCTCTGCGGCAGCTCCTGCTCCCGCGCAGGAAAATACGGGAACAAAGATCCTGCTCGTACCGCTTGACAGTCGGCCCCCGTGCAAGGATTTTGTCATCGACGCAGGACGCATCGGCGGGATAGAGGTCGTGACGCCGCCAACCGAACTTCTCGACTATTATTCCGCACCCGGCAATACCGAGGGAGAACGCCAATGGCTGATGGAACATGCCGGCGAAGCGCAAGCCATGATCCTTTCCGTCGATCAGCTGCTCTACGGCGGCCTGCTCACCGCGCGCGAAAAGACGACCTCGCCCGAAGCCATCGCGGCGCTGACGGACGATCTACGCGCCCTGCACGCCGCACACCCCGAGGTCCCGATCTACGCGTTCAGCATCCTGCCGCGCATGAACCCGCAGGACAGCATCGACGGCCTGCAGGAACGCAAGGATCTCATGCGCTACTCACGGCTTGCGGGAAAACAGGCCGCCGGCCTTTCCCTCGACGCCGCGGAGCAAAGCGAGCGCGAGGCCCTGCTGCAGCGGATTCCCGCCGACAGCATGCAGAAGTACCTCGCGCATTTTGAAGAGAACGAAGCGCTGAACAAGGCGCTCGCCGCCCTTGTCAAAGCGGGAACGCTGCACATGCTCGTGCTGGGGCAGGACGACGGAGAGCCCTACAGCATCCCGAACATCGAAAAGGCCCATATTCAAACGTATTTGACGGAGCAGGGTCTCGCAGAACCGCAAGTCTACGTCGTGCATGGTGCCGATGAGCTCGCGCTCGACCTGCTCGCGCGCATCGACAACGATGCCGGCGGCCGCGCGCCGCACATCGCCCTCGAAACCGGCAGCCCGGAAATGGCGGACCGCGTCATGCCGTACATGGCCGTTTCCTGCGAGACGGCAACAGAAGAGAAAATCCGTCTGATCGGCGGTACGCGCGTTTCGCCAGCGGATGGCCAAACGCCAGATGTTACGCTTTTCCTCTCCGCGATCGACCTCAAGAAAGACCGGGGCGACACGCGGCGGGCGTCGGCCGCGCGCATCGAACAGGGGCTGAAAAAAGGAGAAGCGCTTGCCCTCGTCGATCTAAGCAAGCACTTCTCCGAAAACGAAACACTCCTGCCCTTCCTGCAGGACAGTGACGCCCCGCTGCCAAAGCTCGCGGCCTACGCAGGCTGGAACACGACGAGCAATGCCATCGGCACGGCGCTCGCCGAGGCGAGCCTGTACCTCGGTCACTTCCCTGCCGCTGCAGACGACGCGCAGGCCATGGCCATTTACCGGGCGCAGCTGACCTTCCTCTGCAACCGCATGGTCGAGGATACCTTTTACCTGAAGGACAGCATCGATACCGTCAACGACAACCTGAAAAAAGCCGGCTGGCAAAACACCGCTGACCTGGACCTCGAAAAAAATTACCGCACGGCAAACGCCATGATGCATCAGGCGCTAACATCACGCGTCGAAACCTTTCAGAGCGCCCCTGCCATTTCCGCGCCCTTCTCGCTCACCCTGCCCGGCGGGCAAAAGCGCTGCACGCTCAAAAAACTCCCGTTTGAAGCCTCCTATCCCTGGCCCCGCACCTTTGAGATCCGTCTGGAAACGCACCCGTACCTCGAGGAAAGCTAGGAGAAATTATACGATGATTTTTTTGCCGTGGTTTTCCGTGCTCTTACCGGGTTCAGTGTATGCATGGGGACACTCCTTTCTCTTGTCTACGACATGCCGTACGGTTTCGTCATGCAAACACACGCGTTCTCGATTCTTTGCGCGAGTTTTATCTTGTCTTTCTGCGTAAATCATAGTTCTTTTCTACACGAATGTCAATAGGTTTTTTGAAAAATTTAAATTTTATCCCATGATGCTGGAAGAATGCACATACTGGGAATTTTCCCTGACTTCCTATCGTCGCGCGCGCCTGCGCCTGCGCCTGCGTGTGCGCGTGTGTGCGCCTGCGTGTACGCGTACGCGCGCGCGTGCATGCGTGTTTGTCTTTCTATTCTCTCTTGTTTTATTCTCGTAACGTTGCCCCATTTTGGGACGACGCTGCCCCATTTTGG
>JALFBM010000030.1 GCA_022773425.1 Selenomonadaceae bacterium | reverse complement strand
AAACCCGCTAAAAACAAAAACCCCCGCCGAAGCGAGGGTTCTGAATTTTGGTGGAGCTAAGCGGGATCGAACCGCTGACCTCTTGCATGCCATGCAAGCGCTCTCCCAGCTGAGCTATATCCCCAAGCAACATAGAACATTATAGCGTAACAGACCGTCCCTGTCAAATCTTTTTTTGCATACTTCCTGCGCGTTTCCTTTGCGCAGGAAGTATGCTACACTAAGGGGAGTTTTCCTGTCAACATTTCCCGAGGGAGGGATCCTTCTTGCCTTTTGTCGAACCGATTCATTTCGATATCCTACCAGATGTTCTTGCCGCGCTGCTGCCCTGGTACCGCATGGAGAGCGAGGAGCGCGAGCTGCCTTGGCGCGCGGACGTGTCACCCTATCATACCTGGGTATCGGAGATCATGCTGCAGCAGACCCGCGCCGCGGCGGTGATTCCCTATTATGAGCGCTTTCTCGCCGTCCTGCCGGACATCGCGTCGCTCGCAGCCTGCCCGGAGGACGAGCTGATGAAGCTCTGGCAGGGGCTCGGCTACTACAGCCGCGCGCGGAACCTGCAGAAGGGGGCTAGACTCGTCTGCGCGGAATACGGCGGGAAGCTCCCTGCCGATTACGCAAAGCTGCAAAGCATCCCTGGCATCGGCAGCTACACGGCGGGGGCCATCGCCTCCATCGCGTTCGGCCTGCCGCAGCCGGCCGTCGACGGCAATATGCTGCGCGTGCTCACGCGGGCGCTCGCCTGGAGCTCGGACGTGCTCGCCGCAAAGACCAGGACGACGCTCACGCGCTCTCTTGCGCCGCTCTACCCGGCGGGCCGCGACGCCGGGGATCTCAACCAGGCGTTCATGGATCTCGGAGCGACCGTATGCCTGCCGCACGGAATGCCGCATTGCGCGCGCTGCCCGCTCGCCCGCCTCTGTCTCGCACACGCACAGGGTACGGAGCAGAACTACCCGAAGAAAAAGTCCAAGGCCAAGCGCCGCATCGAAACGCTGACCGTGCTCAAGCTCTATGCCGGACGCGCCTTCGCCATCCAAAAGCGGCCCCAAAAAGGCCTCCTTGCAGGGCTCTGGGAGCTCCCGCACCTGCCGGGAACCCTCTCTGAGCCTGCCGTACGGGAGGAGCTAGCGCGGCGTGGACTTCGCGCGGAAACCATCGCGCCGCTGCCCCCTGCCAAACATATCTTCTCGCATGTGGAATGGCATATGACGGCCTACGAGGTGCACCTGAACACCGATGCGCTGCGGCTGGCGGAAGCGCCTGCGGGCGGACTCCGCTTCATCACGCCGGAACAAGCCGCCCAAAAGTACAGCATCCCCTCTGCCTTTCAGTATTTTCTGCAGGAAACCCCGTAAACCTCCCGTTAAAATCCGGCAAAAAGAAGGAATTTCCGTCCGCTATCGCGAAATCTCATGTAAACGAGAAAATTAAACCAGAATCAATAGAATCAATCCGAAGCAGAAGAAAACAAGTGATTGAGAAAGAGATATGAGGTGTAGTTTATGTTCCATTTCTTTTCATCGGACAAAGACAAGCAGAGCAGCGAGGCGCAGCCTGCCGCCAAGCAGCAGGTACGCGCCGCCAGCATCGTGCGCCCGGAGGGCAGCGCGCAGACCTTGCATCAGCGCCCCGCATCCCCGGCGGCAGCGGCGGCAAAGCCGGCCGCAGGAGACGCCGACATCCAGGTAGCGTACCTCGGGAAGAGCGAGCTCACGCACGAGAAGCTCGCAGCTCTTTGCCGTCTGCCGGGCGGCCCCGCGCTGGTTCTCGGCTTTATCTCGCCGGATCTCTCCGTTCCGGAAATCGCCGGTATCATCCAAAAGGAGCTCCCGGCCGACACCAAGCTGATCCTGATGACGACGTCCGGCGAGCTCTGTCGCGGGACCGGCTCGCATACGCTGTACTGCGAGGCGCCGGAGGGACGCGCGAAAGTGCTGCTGCAGGCCTACTCGCACCGCATGATTGAGGATGTGTACACGGTAAGCCTCGCGCTGCCAAACGAGGATTTGCGCGCCGGCGAGGTCAAGATGACCGTCAACGACCGCGTCGCCAAAATCCGTGAGGAAGTCGAGCGCTGCAAGGTGCCGTTCCGCATCAGCGTGAACCATACGTTCGCGATGATCTACGTCGACGGCCTCTCGAACTCCGAGACGTTCGTGCTGCAGGCGCTCTACGAATCCGGCAAATTCCCGTGCCCGTTCATCGGCGGCTCGGCGGGCGGCAAGATGGATTTCACGCACACCTATATCTACGACGGCAAAGAATGCGTGGAGAACCACGCCGTCATCACGCTCATCCGCCTGGCCAAGGATTACCGCTACGGCATCCTGAAATCCCAGGCCGTCAGCAAAATGAATGCTTCCTTCGAGATCAGCGAGGCGAACACCGCTCTGCGCTACGTCAGCACCATTACGACGGAGGATGGCAAGAGCGTGTCGTTTATCCAGGCGCTCAAGGACCATTTCCACGTCTCGACCGTCGAAGAGCTGCAGACGGCCATGCAGGGATACACGTTCGCGACGGCGGTCAACGGCGACGATTTCGTCCGCACGGTCGCGAGTTTCGACGAGGCCAACGACCGCGTGTATTTCTTCTGCGATATCGTCACGGGCGAACGCCTCTACCTGATGAAACGCGAGCCGCTGAACCAAACGCTCTCGCGCGACATCGCCGCGTTCAAGCAGAACAAGCCGGAGCCAATCGGCGGCCTGCTCAATGACTGCATCCTGCGCCGTCTCGGCTACCCGGAGGAAATCCAGCACGTCGACCAGTTCGGCGGCCTGCCTGTCGCCGGTTTCTCGAGCTTCGGCGAAATCGTCGGCCTGCACATGAACGAGACGCTGACCGCGATTTTCTTCTATCATGCGCCGTCCGGCACCGCATTCAGCGACAAGTACCTCGATAACTTCGCGCGCTACTACGCGAACTACAACGTGTTCTTCTCGGAGCGCATCATCTCCCGCCAGCGCTACATGGACAAACTCAAGGACAGCCTGATCAAAATGTTCAAGAACTATCAGAAGGAAATGCCGGGCATCGTCCGCACGATTTCCCATATGTCCTCCGACGTCGAGGTCATCCAGAAGTCGATTGACGAGCTCTCCGGCGGCGTCAACGAGCAGAACGAAATGTTCTCCGAGCTCATAGCCCGCAACGGCGAGATCAATCCAAAGCTCGATATGCTCAGCCAGAGCACGCAGAAGATCAACGACGTGCTGCGCATGATCAACGAGATCGCCTCGCAGATCAACCTGCTCGCCCTGAACGCCGCCATCGAGGCTGCGCGTGCCGGCGAGGCGGGCCGCGGCTTCTCCGTCGTCGCAGAGGAGGTCCGCAAGCTTTCCGAGAACACGCAGGAAAGCCTGCACAGCTCGGACGAGGCGATATCCGCCCTGCTGCACGATGTCGAGCAGATTGACACCATCCTGAGCAAAAACCAGCAGTTTGAATCGAAGATCAGCGATTTCGACGCGAAGTTCCAGGGCCAGATGAAGCAGATGCACGAGAACCTCGAGGCGGGCCTCGACCACATCCGCCAGTCGTCCGACTCCATCGGCGAGCTCGACAAGCTCAACATAGCGACCGCCGACCGGATGAAGGAACTCACGACGATCATCCACAACATCGAGCTCGGCATCTGATCCGCAGCTCCTAAATCTGCAGCTCCAAAGAAAAAAGGCGCTGCCCGTCACGCGTTCGCGATGGGCAGCGCCTTTTTCGATACGCTGTCAGCCGTTCGGCTGCTGTTTTTGCTCCTTTTTCTCTTTCTCTTCTTTTTCCTGCGCCAAAAAGATCTCGCGCAGCTGCTTCACACAGAAAGCAAAGCCGCCCACGCCGAGAAGCAGCAAAATGAGCCCCACGGTCCAATGCCCGTTATAGGTGAGCACGGCACCGCCGACCGTCAGGCCGCCGAAGAACACCGTATTCCAGGCCTGTACGAGCTGATTGTAGAAGTACCCGAGTTTTCGATTGCGCATCGGCATTTTGCTTGCATCGGATCCAAATTTAAACATAGCCATACCCCGCTAATTTCAACAAGATGAACAAGAGCAGGCCGATGCCGGAACCGACGATGGAACCGTTCATGCGGATCCAAAGCAGATCCGGCTCGACTTTGTCGTAGACGAGATGATTGAGCTGCTCATCGGTGAGCCGCGACAACACGTCCTTGACGATGACGCCGACCAGCGTCTGCGCGTGCAGCGCGGAACGCGCGATGAGATCGTAGAGCAGATGCCCGACGGCCAGGCGCAGCTCCGTATCCTCCTGCATGAGCCGCAGCCCCTGCTCGTATTCCGCACGCAGGATTTCGAGCAGCTGCGAATGCAGGGCCGGCAGATCCTCCTCCGCCGGGTCGACCGCGCGCGCCATATCCTCGGAAAAATGCTGGCGGACGGCCCCGAGCATGCGCAGGATCACGTCCTCGAGCGGCAGCTCCGAAAGCAGCGCGTCCTTTAGCTCATGCGCGAACTGGTGAAACGCCGGCTCCTCATTGAGGGCCGCTGCTTTCTCGTAGATCAGGCCAAGGATCTGTTTCTGCAGCGGCGAGTCCTCCGTGCCTAGATCGCGCAACATCGAGAGGACCTGCTTTTGAATGAGCCCGGCCGCGTCGTCGAGGTTCACCGCGTCCACCGCCTCCGCCAGAGAGGCCAAAACGCGGTCCCAGCCCGTCTTGACGCGCTCCTCTTTGTAGCGCTCGAGCAGCCGCTCGATCTGCGCGCGCGTCTCCTCTTTTTCCACGATCCTCGTGAAATACACGGACAGCCGGAACAGGAACGCCTTGTCCTTGCCGCTCTTCTGCAGCCAGCGCCCACACGCCGCAAAAACGTCCTCCGGCTCCACCTGCCCGATCGTCTGGCGGAACTTTTCCGCCAGCGCTGCCGCCTGCCCCTCTGGCTTTTGACGCAGGAGGAAATCGCGGATATAGTGCTGCGCCCGTTGCGTCAGCTGTGCCTCGGTCTCCGGCTTGCCGAGCCAATCGAGCAGCATCGGCATCAGATGCAGCTGCTCGAGATGGTGGAAAATTTTTCGGCGCGAGAAGAACTCTTTCTGCACCATCGTGACCGACGCTTGGATGAACGACGCCCGGCGCCGTGGAAGAATCGCCGTGTGATAGGGGAACCCGAGCGGTTTGCGAAACAGCGCCGTGACCGCGAACCAGTCCGCGATGCCGCCGACGAGCGCCGCCTCCGCACAAAAGAGGAACCCCTCCGCAAAGACGTTGCCGCGATACGCGAGATGCACGCAGATGGAAAACACGAAGACGACGAACGCAAACAGCAGCGTCTTGTCCGCCTTGTTCCAGTGCGACCACGGCATCGCGCCGCGCCCCTCTGCCTTTTCGTCCGCCATCAGCCCCACATCCTTTCCACGACGGAAACCAGGAGGAACAGCCCCATGCCGACCAGCGAGCCGACCAGCGAGCCGTTGATGCGGATCATCTGCAGATCGTCCTGTACCTTGCTCTCGACAAACGCGACGAGCTGGTCATCCGAAAACTCGTTGAGCCGCTCCCGGATCAGCCCGGGGATCAGCACGTGATGCTTTCTTAGCTCGCTCTCGAGAAAGTCCTTCAGGAATGCATCGAAACGCCGCTGCATGGCGTGGGACGTGAGGAAGCGGTCGATCTGCCGGTTGAGAAACGCGTGGAGATGGGGGATCCAAAACGGATTCTCTCCCTTGACGTTCGCGTCCAGCCAGCTGCTAAGCAGCGCCTCGATATCCGCGCGGTCGAGGTATTGTTCCTTCCAGCCCTTTAGGACCTCCTGCAGGGAGGCGTCCTTGCCAAGCTGCCGCAGCAGCATCTCGAGCCCCGCCTTGACCGCGGCGTAGTCGTCCGACTCGCCGCGCAGCATCTGCCCGAACCAGTGCTCCATCCGCTCGTTAAAGAGCGCGAGGATATGCGCGTCGTCGAGATTGAGGGCGCCGAGCACCAGCCCGCGCGTCAGGGAGTTCTTCTCGTAATCCTTGCGCAGGACCTCGATGTTGTCGAGCAGCACCTGCTGCATGACGGGCGCGTACAGGACCTGCCTGCCGATGGTCAGCAGGATGTGCAGGATATGCCGCGCATGCGGGTCCTCAGAAAGGATTTCGAGCAGCCCCGCGAGGATGCGCTCGAGCGGGAACGCTTTTAGCCCCTCGCGCACCGATGGCGCGAGCTCCCGCGCGATGCGCTCGCTGTCCATGCCGTTGACCGTCTGCAGGAGAACCTCGTCGATGGTCTGCAGGATGCGCTCCCGCCCCCCGCGGTGCGCGAGATAATCGGCCATCAGGGATCCCGTGTCCTGCCCGCGGACCACGTGCATAATATGGTCGACCGAAAGCAGGTCGTCGCTGGCGAACTGTACGATCGCGTCCATGATCCGCTTCCGGTTCCGCCGCAGGATATCCGTCCGGTAGGAAATGCCGAGCGGCTTGTGGAAAATCGCCGTGACCGCGAACCAGTCCGCCAGCCCGCCGATGGTCGCCGCGAGAAACCCGTGGTGCAGCAGCCCCGGCCAAAAGCCCGTGCCGCTGACGCCGAGCGTCCCGAGAAACCCTGCTGCCGACAGGCCGAGGGCAAGATCCGCCTTATACCGTTTCTGCAAAGCCGATGCCCCCTCTTTTCCGTCTTACGCGTCGCCGCGCTTTTTCTGTTCCTCCACGAGTCCCCGGAGATACGCCCGGAACTGGGGCCCGAGATCGGGGCGGCGCAGCGCAAACTCAACCGTCGCCTTCAGAAAGCCGAGCTTGTCGCCGACATCGTAGCGCTTGCCCTCGAAATCGTAGGCGTAGACCGCGTCCCGGCGCGCGAGGGCCTTCAGCGCGTCGGTCAGCTGGATCTCGCCGCCCTTGCCTGGCTCCGTATGCTCGAGGATATAGAAGATCTCCGGCTTGATGATGTAGCGGCCGAGCACCGCCATCCGGCTCGGCGCCTCGCCTGGCTCCGGCTTCTCGACCATATCCGTCACGCGCATCAGGCGCGGGTTGTCCGTCTGGTCGCCGGCGACGATGCCGTACGAGCTGACCTTTGCCTCTGGGACCATCTGACAGCCGAGCACGGAGCCGCCGGTCTCCTCATAGACGTCAATGAGCTGCTTGAGCGCCGGTTTTTCCGGGTTGTAGACGACATCGTCGCCGAGCAGCACGGCAAAGGGCTCATCCCCCATGAACGCCTTCGCGCAGAGAATCGCATCGCCGAGCCCGCGCATATAGCGCTGGCGGATGTAGTGGATGTTGATGTCCGCCGTCTCCTGTACCTTTTGGAGCAGGTCGAACTTCCCCTTTTTCTTGAGCTCGGCCTCGAGCGTCGGCGCGGAATCGAAATGATCCTCGATCGCGCGCTTGCCGTGCCCGCTGACGATCAGGATATCCTCGATCCCGCTCGCGAGCGCCTCCTCGACGATGTACTGGATCGTCGGCGTATCGACGATCGGCAGCATCTCCTTCGGCGTCGCCTTTGTCGCCGGCAAAAACCGTGTACCATACCCTGCCGCCGGAATGACGGCCTTGCGAATCCGACTGTTCATATCTAACCGTTCCCCTTTAAGGAAAGCGCCGGAATCCAAGAGCGCTTTCTCGATATTCTTACCCTTTTATTATACCTTTTTTTCTGGTTTTCTGCCACCCATGTACAAGAATAAGCCTCCCGAACGGAAGGCTTATTCTTGCTTCTTGTGTGATGTGTGATTTTTCTATCGTTTTGTCGCTCACGCGACAGCAGCCGTCTCATGATGATCCCGCGACGATGCGCGCTGCATCCGGCGGACGAAATCGTCGGTCAGCGTGACCGAGTAGTCCTCCTCGGCCCGCGCGAGCAGGGCATAGTCCTCGGCCGTCAGTTCCTCCTGCGTGCCGTCCGCGAGATACGCGGTAAAGGACGGCACCGCCTCGGTGCCGGTAAAGACGAGCAGGCGGTCGGCGCCGACGCCGCCCTTTCTATCGCAAAGCATGCGGGCCGTCATCGAGTCCGGCAGGAAGCCCTGCGTGCCGTCCATCCTGAGAACCTGCCGACCATCATCAAGATATGCGTAAAGCTCAACCATTTCATCCACCGTCCTGTTCGTGTTGCCTCTCTCTCGATTGCCTTTAGTATAGCAGGCATTTTCTGCGCAGAAAAGAGCAAAACTTGCTTGCTTTCTTGCAAAAAATGCGCTAACGTAAAAAGCAAGGAGGGGAAGCTATGACCACACGACAGAAACAGGGCTACCTCGAGGGCGATTACCGCATCTTCCATCTGCAGACGCCGCTCACCCGAAAGGTGCCCTTTCACTATCACGATTTCCACAAAATCATTCTGTTCCTTGGCGGCGCGATCGACTACGTCATCGAGGGGCGGCGCTGGACGCTGCGGCCGCACGACCTCGTCCTCGTCGCGGCGGGGCAGATGCACCGCCCCATCGCCCATGACGCAAAGACGCCGTACCAGCGGCTCGTCATCTACGTCTCGCCGCGCTTTCTCGACCGCTGGTCGGCCCGCGAGCCGTCCGGCGACAACCTCGCGGCGTGTTTTGCCGCCGCGCAAAAGGAAGGCGGCGTCATGCACCAGACCACCGCGCGCAGCCACGACCTGCTCTTTCATATGGAGCGGACTCTGCGCATCGCGGAGGGCGAGGGCTTTGCCAACGGGCTCTATACGGAGCTTGCGTTCGTGGAATTCCTGATCCTCGTCAACCGCTCGATGCAGCGCCACGAGCTCGATGCGCTGCAGGGGCAGGCCGCCGACCCGAAAATCGAAACGATGCTCACCTATATTGGTGAGCATCTAAAGGACGACCTGCGCGTAGAAACCCTCGCGCAGCACGTCTACCTGAGTCCCTATCACCTCATGCGGAAATTCAAGGCCGAGACCGGCATGAGCCTGCATCACTACGTCCTGACGCGGCGGCTGCTAAAGGCGCGCGAACTGCTGCGCGCGGACAGCAGCCGGAGCATCGGCGAAATCGCCGAGGCCTGCGGCTTTCGCGACTACTCGACGTTCTCACGCGCCTTCTGGCGCGCGTTCCACATGACACCGAAAGCGCTGAGGAGCTAGCGCCTGGGGCGCTTTAGCGCTTCAGGGCCGGATCCTCGACCCCGTTGGCCGCGAACGCCGCGGCGCGGTCGCGGCACGTCCCGCATTTGCCGCACGGCTTGTCCCCGCCCTCATAGCAGGACCAGGTGAGCTCGTACGGGACCTTCAGACGCAGGCCCTCTTTGACAACGCCCGCCTTGTTCCTGTGGATGAACGGCGCCTCAAGATGCAGCTGATGCCCCGAGCCCTCATAAATGGCGCGGTCCATCGCCGCGTGAAAGGCCGGCGAGCAGTCCGGATAGGCGAACCCTGCCGCATCGTCGGCATGCGCGCCGTAATAGATGACCGAACAGCCGTTCTCGATGGCGATCACCGCCGCGGTCGAGAGAAAGAGGCCATTGCGGAACGGCACATAGGTCGAGACCGGCTTCTCGCCTTTCGTCTCCTCGATCTGCTCGGCGTAGCTCTTCTCCGGGATGCGCTGCGTCGATCCGGCGAGCAGCGAGCAGTCGCTGTCCGCGAACAGGGTGGACAGATCCATCTCTTTATGCTCCAGATGATAGTACGCCGCGATTTCCGCCGCGGCGCGAAGCTCGCGGTCGTGTTTCTGGCCATAGTACATCGACAGCGTCAGAACGTTTCCGCTGCCGTAGGTTTCGACTGCCAGCGCCACCGCCGTGGAAGAGTCCACGCCGCCGCTTGACAGCACCAATGCTTTTTCTGCCATATCGGATCCCTCTCCTTTTTTGATCTGCCCTCTATTGTACCATATCCTGCCCGTGGCCAAAAGCACCCGTGTCCGGGCCTCACCCGAACTGCCAATGCACGTGGCTGCCGTGCTCGTCCTTGGTCACGACGAGCTGGTCGTCGATCTCGCGTTTGAGCTCGCTTACATGCGAGATGATGCCGATGAGCCGACTCCCGCCCGCCATGTTCTTGAGCACGCGGATGGCGTTCGCGCGCATGCTGTCGTCGAGATTGCCGAAGCCCTCGTCGATAAAGAGCGTATCGAGCCTTACGGCCCCTCTCCCCGCCTGGATGCGGTCCGCCATACCGAGCGCGAGGGAAAGCGCCGCCATAAAGGACTCGCCGCCGGAGATCGTCCGCACCTCGCGCGCCGTACCGGTGACCGTCGAATAAACCATCAGGTCGAGGCCGCGGTTCTTCCCCGCGCCGGCCTGCTCGATCGGCGTCAGATGCAGCGCAAACTCGCCGTTTGACATCGCGTAGAACCGGGCGTTCGCCGCGTGCAGGATGCCCTTTAAATAGTGCCGCTGCACGAAGCTCTCGAGATCCATGCGCGCGCCGCTGACGTTGCCGGAAAGGCGTTCGTAGAGGCTTTCCAGCATGGCCTGCCGCTTCCCCTCCTTTGCCCTTGCCGCGAGGAACGCCTGGAGCTTCTCTAGCGACGCGCCGTCGAACAGCAAGGCCCCCTGCAGCTGCTCCGCGGCTTTCTCCGCCTCCTGCAGCGCGCGGTCCGCACGCTGCCCGGCCGCACGCAGCGCCGCGAGATCCGGCTCGCTTTTGCCGCCGATGCCGCGTACGGCCGCCGAAAGCGAGCCTTTCGCCTCGCCGAGCTGCCGTTCCAGTTTGTCAAGATCTGCGCGGGCCGCATCGCCCGCCTGCTTTTTCGCCTGCGCCTTCTGCAGGCACGCGTCAGCATCCTCCAGGCTTTCAAATTGTTTTTGCCCGGCCAGCTGCTCCAGGGAGGCTGCTGCCGCAGCAGCCCGCTCCGATTCCTGCTTTTCCCGCTGCTTGGCCGCCTCGCAGCGGTTCTGCAGG
The DNA here is from genome assembly GCA_022773425.1 of Selenomonadaceae bacterium. Lineage (GTDB taxonomy): Bacteria > Bacillota > Negativicutes > Selenomonadales > Selenomonadaceae > UBA2897. The sequence continues at coordinate 8,625 of JALFBM010000030.1, read as the reverse complement.
CTGGTCCTCTGCTCCTCATAGGACGCGAGTTTCTGCTGGAGCGCCACTCGCTCCTCTGCGCCCTGTTTCTGCTTTGCCTCATCCTCTTGCAGCGCGGCAAACGCCGTCTCGAGCATCGCGTGCACCTCCTTTAGGTGCAGCGCATCCTGCGCCCCGAAGGCCGCCTCCAGCATCGTCCGGAACCGGTGGCCATCCTCCTCGAACCGCGTGCGCGCCGCCTGATGGGCCATTTCCGCGCGGCTGCTCGCCGCGGCCAGCTTTTCTGCCTGCTCTGCGGCGGCGTCTGCCGCCCGCTTCCTTTCGTCGAGCATCGCCTTCGTCAGGTGCTCCGCCTCCGCCGCGCGTTTGGCCGGGGCAGGATGCACCCGCGCGCCGCATACCGGGCACGGCTCGCCATCCGTCAGCACCTCGGCCAGGATCCCCGCCTGCGCATCGTAATAGAGATTCCAGCTCTGCTGATAGACATCCGCCTTTGCCGTCTTGTCCTTCTTGGCCTGCCTGAACGCCTCGGCGGCCGCGCGCGCCGCCTGCGTGGCCCGGTGGACTTCCTGCTGCGCCTCGTCCAGAGAGGTGCAGGCGCGCTGGATTTCCGTCAGCTTCTCCCGGCGGTGTTTCAGCCGTTCGCCCTCTGCCTCCGAGCCCGCGAGCTCCTCCACACGCTGCCGCCAGCGCACGGCCTGCTTTTCATAGTCCTCGAGATCCTTCTGCGCGCGCGCCGCCTGCGCCTTTGCCGCCTTCTGCGCGGCTGCGGCCTGCTTCTGCTTTTCGGCGATCTTGCGCTCCGCTGCGTCGATCTCTTTCTCGCGTTTCACCTTTTCTGACAGCTTGGCGTAGGCGTCCGCCGCCCGCTCCTGCTGCTCGTGCACGGCGCGGCGCTTTTCCTCCGGCCACGCCTTGCCCTTTGCGAGGATTTCCTCTGCCTGCTTCTTTTGCGCAAAAAGCGCCTGCAGACTCTCGGCATCCTGTGTGGCGCGCAGGACCGCGTCGCGCTTCTCCTTGCAGGCCGCACGCTCCGCCTGTACCCGCTCGCTCTCCTCGCGCAGACGATCCACGTAGGCGCCGAGCCGCGCGAGGAAATGCTCCATCGCTGCAATCGAGTCCGCCGCGTGCAGCGCTTCCTTTTCCCGCCCGAGCGCCTCGTCCGGCAGTGCCGCGGGGATCCTTACCTGGGCGGCCTCCGCCTTGGCGAGTGCGAGACGGTTCTCCGTCTCCCTGCGGCTGACGTCGAGACGGCGCTTTAGCTCGCGCACGATCGCGTCAAAGCGCTCCGTATGGAAAAGCTTGCGCAGCATTTCCTTTCGCCGGTCGGATTTCTCGCACAGCATCTGCCGAAACTCGCCCTGAGCGATCATGGCCACCTGGCGGAATTCCTCCGCCGTCAGCCCGACGATATCCTCGATTTTCGCATTGGTCGCCGCGATCTTTTCCGGATAGACCGAGCCGTCGGGCATCGTCAGCTCGACCGTCTCGTTCGTGACCGTCTTGTTCGGCGTGAGGACGCCGCCCCTCTGGCGAAGCCTCCGATGACGCGGCTCGCGCCGGACCGTATAGCGGACCTCGGCGCCGTTTTCCGGCTGGGAGAACGTGAACGCAACATACGGCTCGAGACATTTGTCCTGCTCGAACTGGCTGTAGAGTTCCTCCCCCTCCTTGCGGTTCGCGGCAGAGCTCGATGTCCCATACAGCGCGAACATGATCCCGTCGAAAATCGTCGTTTTGCCGGCGCCCGTATCGCCGGTGATCAAAAAAAGATTCTGCACGGGCTGGGTAAAATCGACGACCGTCTTTTCCGCGTAGGAACCGAAGGCCTGCAAGATCAGCTGAATTGGCCGCAAGGCTCACACCCCCTCCACTGCATGCAAAATATCCGCGAGCTCCGCGCGCTCCTCCGGCCGCAGCTCCCCCTGCAGGAACGCCTCGCAAAGCTCGAACGGATCGCTCGTCACAGCCTCGACGGTCTCGTCAAAATCCACCGCCGGCCCGCGGTCCGCCAGCTGCTCGCGCCGGATCTCAAGGAAATTGGGATAGCAGGCGCGCAGGCGGTCGCGCACATCCACCCGGTTCTCCTGTGCGTCCTCCGTCAGGACGAGGCGCACATAGTCCTCCGAATGGCCCGCGAGCAGCGTCTCGAGCGTGCCCCGCAGGATGCGCACGGGATGCGCAGGATGCAGCGCAAAGCGCTCGATCCGCACCGTCCCCTTTTCCTCAAGCGTCACCTCGCGAAGATATTTCACCGTATCCGCCTCGGAAAACGACGTGGCAAGCGGCGCGCCGCAGTAGCACGCGCGGCCGTCCGCCCAATGCCACGCCTTGTGGATATGGCCGAGTGCCGCGTAGTCAAACGGTGCGAGCACATCCGCGCGCACCGCGTCGATATTGCCGACCGCATGCACCTCGGTATCCGCACGCGGTGCGTCCTCCGCCGTTACCCCCGTCGGCAGGTAGAACTGATGGCTCACGAGCACGTTGCGCGCGCTCGTGTCGACCGCCTCCCGCGCCAGCAGGCGGTGCAGCGCCTCATCGTAGGACAGCCGCGGCTCGTCCTCGTCCTTTTTCGTGATCGCACGGACCATCGCCGGCTTGACGAACGGGAGCAAATAAAAATGCACGGGCCCGAACCCGTCCTCGAGCGTCACCTGCGCCACATGCTCATCCGCCCGCATCGGCGGCAGACCGATCATATACACGTGCTCGCGCGAAAGAATGCCGCGGTAGACATTCAGCCGCTGCGCGCTGTCGTGGTTGCCCGAGATCGCGAGGATCGCGGCGTCCGGCGCCGCCTGGCGCAGCATCCCGAGGAACGCGTCAAACAGCGTCACCGCCTCCGCCGATGGATCCGCGTGATCATAGATATCCCCGGCGATCACCACTGCGTCCGGCTGCCGTTTGCCCGCAAGCGCTGCAATCTCTTCGAGGATATGCCGCTGATCCTCGAGCATCCCTTTCTGCTGCAATTTCAGCCCGAGATGCAGATCCGACAAATGAAAGAACCGCATGGCCTTTCCTCCCTTCTTTTTCCTTCCGGACAGCCCTGCCTGGCAGGAAAAGATACAAAAAACGCGGCGTCCGCCGACTGCCGCGCTTCTTCTCTGCAAAAATCCTCGCTCGTCCGAGAGGCCTGCATCCTCGTCAAACCTCTCCGCGGAAATAGGCGACGGTGCGGCGCAGGCCAGTCTCCAGAGACGTCTCCGGGTGCCAGTGAAGGCCGGCCTTCGCCCTGGCATTTGAGAGGACCGAACGGTAGATATCGCCCGCGCGGGCCGGGCCGTGCGTGACCTCGATCGCGTGGCCCTCGATATGCTCCAGCGTCTTCACAAGGTCAAGGAGACTGGTCTCGGTCTGCGTGCTAAGATTGTAGGCCGTATTGACCTGCTCGGTCACCAGCGCCGCTGCGATGCCGTCCGCGACGTCGCCGGCATAGATGAAATCGCGCGTCTGCCCGCCGTCGCCGTAGATCGTCAGGCCCTCACCGAGCGCCGCGCGCCTCGTAAAGATGCTGATGACGCCGCCCTCGCCCTTGTCGCCCTGCCGCTCGCCGTAGACGTTCGCGAACCGCAGCACGACGTAGTCGAGGCCGTAATGCGCCTGGTAGAGCGCGAGATACCGCTCCACCATCACCTTCGTGAGCCCGTAGAACGACATCGGCGCAAGCGGCAGGTCCTCGCGCAGCGGCAGCGCATCCTCCGTCACGTCGCCGTAGGCCGCCGCCGTCGACGCGAAAACCACGCGCCCGACGCCGCTCACGCGCGCCGCCTCCAGCACGTTCACCGTGCCGAGAATGTTCTCCTCCGCGTCAAAATACGGATCCCGGATGGAGGCATCCACCGTCGTCTGCCCCGCGAGATGCACGATCGCGTCGAAATGCTCCGCCGCAATCGCGCGCCGCGCCGCCGCTTCGCGCACATCCATCTCCCAAAACGTGAACCCCGACGCCGGCAGATGCTCCCGCAGCCCCGTGCTCAGATTATCCAGCACCGTCACCGCATACCCGAGCGATAAAAGCCGCCGCACCAAATGCGACCCGATAAACCCGGCTCCACCCGTAACCAAAACCCGCATCCCCGATCACGATCCTCCCCATAGAACAATACACGTCCCTATCAGTATAAGACAGACGCCCCCCACTCGCAACCATCCCGGCGCCCTGTTTACGCAAAATTTATCTCCTACAGCGCAGCACATGGCAAAAAGACAATTCAGAGGCTCAGCAGATACTTGCCCGTAGCTTAAATACAAAAATGTTCATCGCGCATCATAATGAAAAGTGAGATACAATGCACCTGAAAGGACGGCGCGATGTCCGGTATCTTAGGATTCTTGGACGGATTCGTAATCTTTCCAGCACTCTGTTCAAACGTCACTAACTCAAATCCATTCACCTTTGCAGCTGCTATCAGCCAAGGATCAGCCGTATCTTCTTTGGCCCAGGTTCTCAAGGCTTTGTCTGCATACGATGGACTCTCTTGTATATATGTTAGGATCTCTTGATAGACCGAAACAATCTCTGCATTTCTTGAAGACAATATCTTATCTCGGGGAACATCAACCATCCATGAAGCCAATTCATCCTTTCCTTTCTTCAACTCATCATACACTTTATCCAAAACAACAACCGTGCCATTCTGAATCAGCGGCATAAGCCAGTTCCAAAAGGATGGAAATAGGTCGAAAGGATAATATTGACGAAACGGTGTAGTCAGTGTGTTTGTGTCAATTAAATATCGTTTCTTCACCATACCCCATCTCCCATTTTACTCAATAGTTTCACAAAGGTATTGCGATTCATTCCTGTCAGTCTATATGCCTCAGTAGACTGTGTTCTTCCAGCATTTACACTGGCATTCAGCGCCTCAACAAAACGAGAATCCAGTTTGAATTTTTGAGTCGCGTAATAATCGCCCCCGGATTTCTTCGTTTTTCCCTCACGCTTCAATTGCAAGAACTCTTTATAGAATCTATGCGTCAAATCCTTATAGGTGGCTTTGGTTATTGCGCCTAAATCCAAAGCGCGACGTGCGATAACGAATTTGCTGCAATGGAATTTTTTTGCTAAATCCTCCATACAGGTATGCAAGTCAATCGATGTATCCCACAGATGTAAGAATTCACATGCCGGCACCAGTAAATCCGCGGCAACAGCGTTGCAGACAGTTTCCGTTTCTCGAAGCACCCCATCCTGCCAGTCCAGCCGATTGAATAGACTATTATCTCCCAACCAGATATGCACATTTTCATGAATCAGAGAAAACAACCGCCCCGTATATGTATCTGCAGAATTGATAAAAATCAGCGGTGCATAATCATCAATCAAGGCAAACCCTCTGAATTCTTGCAGCTCCAATTTCCGATGTGTATTACCCCCAACTGTTCCCGAAAGAAAGACTAATATACCAAGCATCGTCAGCTTATGGCGCCACCATCTGAATGCATCTTGCGGTGTACTTACCTCCGAATACCAAGAAGTATCGACATTCAACGCACAACGTATGCGAGACGAGATTTCCGACACATCATATGGCTTCTTCAGCGAGCCCACAAAATCCAGAGGATCCGCACCTTCTTCCTGCAGGTATTCATTCATCCAATCCTGTATCGTTTCCATCTGATCGATGGTATCAATCAGATTCCGGCTAGGATCAGGAAAAGAAGTACTATCAATCGTGCGGTAATTTACCATCGATATTTTCTCAACAGGAGGCTTCTTCAGCAAGAAATAGCCGAACGGAATATGTGTCTTTTTGCTAGCTTCTTCCAATTGATTGAACGTCGGCTGTTTTGTGCCATTCTTCCAACTCTGCAGGCGGTCAATCAAGTTATGGTCGACGTGTTCATTGCGGATATGCTGCAAGACCCAGTCTATCACAGTGGGCTGCACCGCAATCTCCAAGGCAGCCATATAACATCCTCCTCTCTTTCATGATACAATATTCCATTTTCATTATAACACGACTCGCATAAAAATAAAATAGACGGCCAAAGACCGTCTATTTTTTGATTCGCTCTTAACGGGGGCGATTTCCCGAACTTTTTTGATTTGCCCTTAACGGAGGCAATTCTCCGGACTTTTTTAATTCGCTTTTGACAGGAGCGATTTCCTTTTCATCATTAAAATATCATAAGCGAGCGCCTTTGTCAATAGATGACATCCATCCCTGCTGCAGAAAACTTTACAGGCTCAGCAGATACTTGCCGTAGTCGTTCTTCTTGAGCGGCTTGGCGAGCGCGTGGACCTGGTCGCGTGTGATGTAGCCCATGCGGTAGGCGATCTCTTCGAGGCAGGCGATCTTGAGGCCCTGGCGGGACTGGATGGTCTGGACGAAAGTGGCTGCCTGCAGCAGGGAGTCGTGGGTGCCGGTGTCGAGCCAGGCGTAGCCGCGGCGCATGGTCTCGACGTGGAGTTTGTGGCGCGCGAGGTAGGCCTTGTTGACGTCGGTGATCTCGAGCTCGCCGCGCGCCGACGGCTTGACCTGCTTCGCGATATCGACGATGTCCTTGTCGTAGAAGTAGAGTCCAGTCACGGCGAAGTTCGACTTCGGCGCGGCTGGCTTTTCCTCGAGGCTCACGGCCTCGCCCTGCTCGTCAAACTCGACGACGCCGTAGCGCTCCGGGTCGCTGACGTAGTAAGCGAAGACCGTCGCGCCGTCCGTCTGCGCGGCCGCGCGCTGCATCATCACGGCGAGGTCGGAACCGTAGAAGATGTTGTCGCCCAGGACGAGCGCACAGCCCTCGCCCGCGAGGAACTCCTCACCGATCAGGAACGCCTGTGCGAGTCCCTTCGGCTCCGGCTGCACGGCGTACGAGATCGAGATGCCCCACTGCGAGCCGTCGCCGAGCAGGCGCCGGAAGTTCGCATTGTCCTCCGGCGTCGTGATCACGAGGATGTCCCGGATACCCGCGAGCATCAGCGTCGACAGCGGGTAGTAGATCATCGGCTTGTCATAGACCGGCATCAGCTGCTTCGACACCGCGATCGTCAGCGGGTAAAGGCGCGTCCCCGAGCCGCCCGCCAAGATAATTCCCTTACGTATCATGCAGATTCCCCCAAACACCTTCCCCCATGGGGAAGATAGCAGCCGCAGGCTGACGGAAGGGATCCCCTCTCATCAGCTGCGCATTTCCCTCATCATTTCTCTCCGTAGACGAAATTCAGCGACGTCGCCACGCGCTCCTTGAGCGTCGGCGCCTTCGTGTCCTTGTCCGACAGGATCACCGGATCAAGCGGCCACGCGACGCCGATGTCCGGGTCATCCCAGCGGATGTTGCCGTCGCACTCCGGCGCGTAGTAGTTGTCCGCCTTGTACTGCACCTCGACGTCGTCCGTCAGCGTGATGAAGCCGTGCGCAAAGCCGCGCGGGATGAAGAGCTGCTTCTTGTTCTCCGCCGACAGCTCCACGCCGACCCACTGGCCAAACTGCGGCGAGCCCTTGCGGATGTCGACCGCCACATCAAAGATCGCCCCGCGCGTCGCCCGCAGGAGCTTCGCCTGGCACATCGGATTGAGCTGATAGTGCAGCCCGCGCAGCGTCCCCTTCTGAGCCGAGTACGACTGATTGTCCTGCACAAAATCCACCGAGATGCCAGCTGCCTCCATCTTGCGCTTCGACCAGCTCTCCATGAACCACCCGCGCGCATCCCCAAACACCTGCGGCTCCAGCACAAATACACCCTTGAGTTTCGTTTCCGTTACCTTCACGTCAAAAACCCCTTTAAAAACAAATTCGTACCTCTATTATACCACATCCGCAGGAACAAAACACCACGCGCAAGGCAGCACGCCCTGGGGGCTCGGCACAAGCCGCACGGACTTAGAGAGCAAACACTTGCTCAAACCTCTCCCCCCTACAGACCTCATTCACTGCTTGTCGGCATCCTTTATTCCTGCTATACTATAGCTTAGAGCGAACACAGCATTTTGCTGTCATCTACGATGCAATTGATGGTCATCGGTAGTCGAGCCGTTGTGCTTGGCATAAATCCAGAAAAGAAAGGGACGTGATGCCTCTGGTGTCACGTGACGAATGCCTGCTTCCATGGAAGCATTTCTCTCCTCGGAGGTCGCTATCTTCACGGTCTGCGGACTGGCTGCACTCTCGATGCTAGTCTTCCTTGCCTTGATCGTGCTGGCGTCCTTTGGAGTCATTGACGGGAAGTTCCTTCTGGAACTGCTCCGCATCATTCGCAAGTAACCTTTCGACGTACATGCAAACATGAAAAAATCGCCCCGGTAAGGACGATTTTCTCAGCGTGTACGGTGGCCATCAGCGTCTGCCAACGCTGTTTGTATGGCCGAAAATTTTTCAGTCAACAGATATGCCGAGCCGACCATCTTAGGTTCGCTCTTTTTATCTATGCAAAGCATACCACAAAAATAGAGAAACGTCAATCGAAGGAAGCACACCGCCACAAACTTACAGATCGAACGCCCGCTCGAAAGTCTCCCGTATCGCGGCGAACTTCGCCTTGGCCGCCGCCGATAAGGTAAAAGATATTTCGCAAATTCAATTTCATAAAAAATAGACCATGTCTGGTAACATTATACAACTTAACGAGGATCTTATAAAGAATAATTTAAAGGATCTTGTACGCGACAGCGTAGAAGAAACACGGAATGCCCTGCTCGACCAT
>JALFBM010000012.1 GCA_022773425.1 Selenomonadaceae bacterium | reverse complement strand
AAGCTCGCGAACGCCGCTGGCATCCACATCGAGCCGATGGGTATCTATTCGCACAAGATCAAGAGCCTCGATGAACTCAAGGACGGTGCGACGGTCTCCATCCCGAACGACCCGACCAACGGCGGGCGTTCCCTGCTCCTTCTGCAGAAGGCCGGCATCATCAAGCTCAAGGACGGCGTGACGGAGGAAGCGACGGTCAAAGACATCGCCGAGAACCCGAAGCACCTGAAGTTCCAGGAAGTCGAGGCTGCACAGGTACCGCGCACGATTGACGATGTCGACGCCGCCATCATCAACTCGAACTTCGCGATGCAGATCAACCTCGACCCGACGAAGGACGCCATGTTCATCGAGGACAGCACGTCTCCGTACGTCAACATCATCGCGGTCCGCGACGGCGATCAGGATCGACCGGAAATCCAGGCCCTGATCAAAGCGCTGCAGAGCCAGGAAATCAAAGATTTCATCAAAGAGAAGTACAAGGGCGCTGTCGTCGCCGCATTCTAATCCAAAACGGATACGCGAAGGGGCCGCTGCCCGGGCCAATCACCCGGGCAGCGGCCCCTTCTGCATTTTCCCGGACTCTGCGTTCTTTTTCTCTTTTTTCATTCTTTTTTTTGGCGCCTATGCTAGAATAGAAGTAGTTTGGCTCGTCTTATTCGGACGACGGCCGATTCTTTTCAGCATATAAGCAGGAGGTGGCTCTTTTGCCACAGATTTCTCATAAATTGCGCGCGGGGATTCTCTGCGCCTTGCTCGTGCCGGGGCTCGCCCTCGGCATGCCGCGGGCCGAGGCCGTCGATGTCTGGGGCGCCGCCGCGCAGGCTCTCGGCGTATTCGCCGCCTATCAATCGAGCTTGTCGTCCATCCTCGCGATGGGCGGGAACGTCCATGCGCAGGTACAGAGCGAAAAGCAGGACATCGCGCAGAACGGGATCGATCCGAATCCGAACGACACGCAGATCGTCGACCGGGTCATGGAGCAGCTGACACAGAAGGGAACCTACGTGCTCCCGGCAAACGCCCTGCCCTTCATCTGGCGCGTCAACGACAGCAAGGAATTCAACGCGGCCTGCTACCCGACCGACTACGTCTCGATCAACCGCGCTCTCGTACGCGGCCTCGACTGCGAACCCGACGAACTCGCCGCCGTCCTCGGCCACGAGATGACCCATGGACTCGAACAGCACAGCGCGAAAAATTACGCGAAAGCGGTCGCACAGTACTACGGGATGAGTTTCCTCAACATGGACGCAAACCTCATGGACTGGTACCAGCTGAACGAACTCGCGAACTACTCGATCGCGAAGAACGTCACGCTGCCGACCGAGTACGACGCCGATGAAGGAGGCTTTTACCTCATGACCTCGGCGGGTTTCAACCCGGGCGGAGGCGCCGCGGCCATGGCGCGCATGAATTATTACCTGACCTACGAGACACAGAACGTGCTCGAGCATCAGGACATAAACGCCGCGAACCAGAACCAGGAGAACTACAACGACCACCCGGACACGGCCCTGCGCGAGCAAAAGCTCGCGGCCATGATGACCGCCTACGGCGCTGGGCATGTCACGATCAAGGAGAAACGCGATATCTATATCGACGGACAGTTCCTGCTCAGCGCGGACTGGACGAAGGAAAATTACAACAATACGGCGGAAAACGCCTATTTCATCGCCGGCGCGCTCTCCAAGGCGTTCCACGACTACACGAGCCCCGCGGAATGGGCTTTCCAGTCGCCAAAGTCCTACCTGACGGACGACCGCGTCTACCAGACGCTCAAGACCTTTGTCGAGAAGAACAACGCCTACGCGAAACTCGTGCAGCTCGTCGATGCGGCCTACGCGGGCGAAGCAAAAAGCGGCGCACGCGTCCGCCTGCAGGAGGCCGAGGCAAAGCGCGAAAAAGAGCTCGCGAAAAAACGCGCCGCTGCGCTCTATATCTCGTCCGACGCCGTGAAGAAAATCCGCGAGAGCGCGGATACCTACAGCGACTACGGCATGCCGGAACAGGCACTCGATCAGATGCAGCGCGCGATGGCCGCCCATCACCCGGACAGCATGGCGCTGAACCTCTCGATTCTCGGCCGCGCGAAGGCGGTAAACGGAGATTACAAAGGAGCCATCGCGGATTCCGACAAGGCCGTCGCACTCGACCCGAAGGATGTCTACAACTATCTGAACCGGGCGGATGTCTTCCATATGGCCGGCGATACAGACCGCGCGATCGCCGACCTCACGAAGGCCATCGCCATCGACCCGAAGAACGGCTGGGGCCCGCTCATGCGCGCGGGCATCTACGACGAGCTCGGCGATCACCAGCAGGCCCTCGCGGACTACAAAGCCTTTTACAACCTAAATCCAAAGGCCTACGCGCGCATCCCGGAGGAGTACCTAAAGGACATCTCCAAGACCGATTACGAAACCGTGCAGAAGGCCAGGGCCGAGGCAAAGAAAAAGGCCGCCGAAACCTGGAAAAAAGCACAGAAAGAAAAGCGGGACCAAAGGAAAAAAGCCCCGGCAGCAACGTCCGGAGCAGAGAAAAAATAACACGATCCCGTTGAATGGAAAAGGAGTCAAAGCCATGGAACACGCAGAAAAGGATGTCTGCCTGGATAAGCCCTTTGAGAAAATCGGCCGAAAAATGCATCTGCTGCTGACGACGGGCCAGCTGCTCATGGAAAACGGCGCGGACTCGAGCCGCACCGTCCGCGACATGATGCGCGCGGCCGCCTACATGGGCATCCCGAGGGAGCAGATTCACCAGCACGTCATGTACACGACCTTGATGCTGAACGTCAACGATGACGAGCACTCCTATACCGAATTCCGGAAATGCCACAAACACGGCGTCAACATGGCGACGCTTTCCGCTGTCAGCAAGCTTTCATGGCGCGCCATGCAGAAACGGTATTCCCTCGACAATTTCGAGCGGCAGCTCAGCCATATCGCCGCCGCGCCGCGCAGCTACAGCACGCGCGTGACGGCACTCGGCGCCGGCGTCGCCTGCGGCGGCTTCTGCAAGCTGTTCGGCGGGGACTGGCTCGATTTCCTCATGACGGCCATCTGCGCCTGCCTCGGCTTCTACGTGCGCCGCATCTGCCAGCATTACGCCTTCAATGCCTACGCCTGCGTGGCGATCACGGCGTTCGCGACGACGATGCTCGCCTGGAGCATGCCGTTCTTTACCGGCGGCGGCATCGCCTGGTACCCACTGATTGCCTGTACGCTGTTCATGGTGCCTGGCATCCCGCTGATCAACGCTGTCGACGACCTGCTGAACAACTTCATCGTCGCCGGCATGGCGCGCGCAATGAACACCGTACTGATCGTCGGCGCGATGACATTCGGCATCGTCATCGCTATCCGGCTCGGCAACGTCTCCGACTTCACATCGGTCAGCCTGCAGCCCGACAACATCTACCTGTCGCAGGCCATCGCCGCGGCCGTCGCGTCAGCCGGCTTCTCGATCATCTTCAATATTCCGAAACGGCTGCTGCCCGTCGTCGCCGTCGGCGGCATCATCACGGTCATGCTCCGCAACGCCGCAGTCATGCAGTTCGGCCTCTCGCAGGCGGCCGGCTCCTTTCTCGGCGCGGCCGTCGTCGGCGCGCTCGCGATGCAGGCCATCCACTGGTTCCACACGCCGAACGTGCTGCTGACGATTCCCTCGGCCATCCCGATGATTCCCGGCGTGCTGCTCTACCGCCTGCTGTTCGCCATCCTCAACATCGACTCCATCAGCAACGAGCAGCTCATGACGGGCCTGCGCAGTGGCGTTGACGCCGTCATCATCATCATTGCGATCGCCGTCGGCGTCGCCATTCCGAACATCTTCATCCACCGCTACATCGAGCGCCGGAAAGAGCGCACAGAAAAGAACTTGCTCGCCCAGCGGGAAGACTAAAAGAAGAACTACCTATCACACGAGAAAGAAGTCTTTTTTTGGATATTTGGAAGAAGAACCTGCTGATCTGCTGTACCGCCTCCTTCATCGTCTCGGTCGGCATGAGTCAGATGGCGCCGATCCTGCCCCTCTACATCGAAGAGCTCGGCGTCCACGATCCCGGCGCTGTCGCGCGCTGGTCCGGCATTGTCTTCGGCTGCAACTTCATCAGCCTCGCGATTTTCTCGCCGATCTGGGGACGCCTGTCCGATAAATACGGCCGCAAGCCGATGGTTCTGCGCGCCTCCGGCTGGCTCGGCCTCATCATGATTGCGATGGGCCTCGCACAGAGCGTCTGGCACCTCGTTGCCCTGCGCCTCGTGCAGGGCGCCCTGTCCGGGTTCCAGGCCGCGGCGATTCCGATGATCGCCGCCGAGACCCCGAAGAACCATTCTGGCTGGGCCATGGGCATGTTCTTCACGGCACAGGTCTCCGGCGGTCTGCTCGGACCGGTTTTCGGCGGCTGGCTCTCCGAAAGCATCGGCTACCGCCATTCGTTTTTCCTCATCGGGACCTGCTGCCTGCTCGGCTGTCTCGCACTGACCCAGATTCACGAGACGCGCAAGCCGGCGCCGCAGACCGCCGCGCTGTCGCTGCGCGAAATCTTCTCGCGCCTGCCGGCCCCCGGCGCCCTCATCGGCCTTTTCCTGACGACCTTGCTGCTGCATTTCTCGCTGTCCTGCGTCCAGCCGATCCTGACCGTCTACATCGCGCAGATCGAGCCGGATACCGAGCACCTCGCCGTCGTATCCGGCGCCGTGTTCTCGAGCGCGGGCATCGCCTCGGCGCTTTTTGCGTCGAAACTCGGCAACCTCTCCGACCACCTCGGCGCGCAGAAAGTCCTGCTCAGCAGCCTGACCCTCGCCGGCCTTGTCTCCATCCCGCAGGGCCTCGTGACGGCGGCCTGGCAGCTCGCCGTCCTGCGCTTCATCCACGGCATTGCGACGGCCGGCTTCATGCCGTCGACCAACAACCTCATCCGCCAGATCACCCCATCCGCCTGCCTCGGCCGCATCTACGGCTTCAACCAGTCCGCGCAGTTCCTCGGCATGTTCACCGGCTCCTTCTTCGGCGGCCAGCTCGTCGCCAGCATCGGCTTCGCGCACACCTTCTTCCTCGTCGCCGCCCTGCTCCTCCTCGACGCCCTCTGGTGCAACTTCGCCATCTGCCGCAAAATCCCCGGAACGAACCATTGACACATCTCCATAGAAACAAGAACTCCACAAAAATCGATTCGAAAAAGCCGCCCAAAAGGCGGCTTTTGTCAGGCTATATTCAATTCTTTGCGGATTGCATTCTGCAAAACCTGCGAAAAGTTGAGATTATGCTCCTTTGCCAGAGTATCCATCCATGCGGGAATCGTCAAGGTCTTCTTTACCGCATGGTCATCCGTGCGTTTAAGATATGCCACCTTATCATACTCAATCAACGAAACAAAGTCACGGCCCTCGGTCCGGATGTCCGCTGGATCCGATGCAGGCGGCACGTCCTCTTTCTCTTCCTCCGTCGTATACAGGTACAGGCCGAGCGCATCTTCGGCCATACCCACGGCCTCCTGGAGCGTATCCCCCTCCGTCACGCAGCCAAGCAGATCCGGAAAAGTAACCGAATATCCGCCAACCTCTTCCGGATGAAATACAGCAGGATAAAATATTTTCGCCATAGCAATCCTCCTCTTTGAATCTTGTGACAGAAAGGATTATTTCAGCCCTGCCTGTTTCAAGATACTGTTATATGTCCCAGGTTTCAAATCTTTGTTATGCATCGGAACAATAGGATGTCCCGGTTTGGTTGGATGGGATAAGATATGATGCGAACCGCGAATCCGAACCACCTTCCATCCATCTTCCTGAAGTATCTTCAGCAGTTCCTTCGGTTTCGTTTTCAATCCCTCCTTACGGTTTTATTATAGCACGTGTTAATACGTATTTCAATATTTATTTCATATTTTCACTAAAACCATATAGTCGAAAAGTAGTTAATATTTTAAATAGTATTTAAATAAATTTTGTGATAGAATAAAAATGGCAAATGGAAAACGAGCTGTGATATCAACCATTTCCATGACAAAAAACAATCATAAAAAGGCGGTAACGAAAATGATTTGTAAGTTCAGCACAGTCCGCAAAAGAGATATGGATTTGCTTTTTCTCGAGGCAATGGGCTCTGATAAAGCTTTTATGCGTTTATTCGTGGATGAAAGTCGTTATGCGGGAAAAGATTTTTTCGTGAAGAGTATCGAACTCTCGCGAACCGATACCGACTTAGGAGAATCGGATATCACAGCAACACTCTCCATCGACGGCCATACCTGCGCCTTTCTCATAGAGGATAAAATCGATGCCCCGGCCATGCCAAACCAGCATGGCCGATATAAAAAACGCGCGGATAAAGCAATAAAGCAGGGGGAATTCGAGTCCTATGAAATCTTTATTCTCTGTCCGGAAAAATATTATCAGATAAATCCAGAAGCGACAAAATATGAACACTTCCTTTCTTATGAGAAATGTCGTTCTTTCTTTCAACAGTCGGATTCTGCAATCAATCAGATACGTGCTCAGCAAATCTCCCAAGCGATCGAACACGCAAAGAAACCGCCAGAAGTACAAAAAAATGAACAGGCATTAGCATTTCATAGAGAGTATAAGAATTACCAGAAACAGCATTATCCAAAACTAAATTTACGAACAAAGGATGATTCAAACGGCTGGTGGGAACATTATGCCACTCGGTTGGAAAACAGTTACATCGATCATAAAAAACAGGAAGGTTATGTCGACCTTACCTTTTCCAATGCCGCTCCAAAAATGGCTTTAGTACAAAGCTTGGCAGAATGGCTCCGCAAACATGGAATACCAAAAGTTTTTGCAACAGAAGTAAACAAATCTGCTGCGCTCCGAATTGAAGTTCCCCAATTACTTATAAAAACTGAGGGTGTATTTGCACATACCGACCCAGCTGATCTCAACGAATGCTTTAACGCAATTCAAGCACTGAACGATTTCGCCGATATACTTGCGGATGTAAAATCATTGACAGAAAAGCAAAAAAAGACGCAAAATTAACTGGACTATTCGATATAATTTTCTGATAAAGCTAGTCGTTATGCATTCCCGCACGCAATAGCTTCAACAACTTGGTGAACTCAATCGTCAGCATTGAGCGCCTCCATGGTCTCTTTTACCGTATGATATGGACCATATACGGGGCTTTCTTCGGCGGCGATAAGGCCGCGCATGAACTTCTCTTTGCGCGCGTCATCGCCGAGCTTCACTTCAAAGGGCAGACCTCCCTGCAGCAAGGACTGCCGCAGGAAAAGGTTGATTGCCGTCGTCATATCCAGTCCTAATTCCTTGAATAATTTCTGCGATTCTTCTTTCACATTCCGGTTCATGCGGATCGTCATACTTGTCATTGCATTAGCCATCTTTATCCCGCCTTTCTACCATTATTCTACTGTTTATATGTCTATTGTCAATACAGGATTCAAAATATTTAGGGACTCCGCCTATACAAAAACATAGTCGGCATCGGCACGCAAAAAAGGCAGGTCACCCTGCCTTTTTCGTTATATCGATGTTCTACGGATTGATCAGCGGTCGACAGCGGGCTGTTCGAGGCCGAAGTTCTCTACTTTCGCGGTTCCGGCGTAGCTGGATACCTCCGTATAGATGGCGGGGGCTGCTTTCGCGCTGGGATCGTAGCCTTTTTCGCCGGCCGCAGCCAGGTTTGCGCAGAACGGCAGGATGAGCAGGACAGCTACAGCGGCACCGTAAATCATGTTCTTCATTTTCATGATCATTCACTCCATTCTTTTCTTGCGGGTTATCTCTGCGAATCAGAACGGTCGTTCCGGGGATTTCTTCCTTTCGACATCTTTATTATGCCATACGCGCCTGCATCTGTGAAACAGTTAAATTTGATGCTCTTATCGGTTTTACCGATTGATTTCCGCAGGGAACGGCGGTATGATAAGCATAGAAGGAATCTCGTGAAGATCAAGAAAAAGGGAGGACACTCGCATGACACTTCTGCAGATGCGCTATTTCCTGACGGTCTGCCGCTTGCAGAACATCACGCACGCGGCGGCAGAGCTCCACATCGCGCAGTCGACGCTGAGCCAGGCCATCCAGACCATCGAGAAGGAAACGGGGCTCAACCTGTTCATCCGGAGGGGCCGCAGCATCCTGATCAGTCAGGACGGGAATCGGCTCGAACAGAAAGTCAGCGCCCTGCTGCGCGAGGTGGACGCGTTCGATGAGGATGTGCGGGAAATGGCGCGCCAGCATGGCAAGGTGCGGTTAGCCATCCCGCAGCAGATGGCTTCTTTCATGATTCCCCGGCTGCTGAAAGATTTCTGCCCGAAGCATCCGGAAATCCGGCTCGATATGATCGAGCCCGCGGGAATTGCTTCGGCCCACCTCGTACGGGAGGAAAAAGTCGATGCAGCGCTCGTCAATTATGACGGCGAGCCCCTGCCTGACCTCCATTATCAGCGCATCACGGCTCGTCCGGTGAAATTCGTTGTCTGGAATGAACACCCGCTGGCAGCACGAGCGAGCATCAGCCTGGCCGAGGCCGCGCAGATCCCGCTCGTGCTGCCCTCGGAGAATTTCTTCGTCACGCGTCTCCTGACGCGCGCAGCAGCTGCCCGCCACCTATCCTTCAATGTCCTCTATTATTCCCCGCATCTGTCGACGCTGCACAGCCTCCTGCGTACCCATACCGCGCCGAGCATCCTGTTCGAACAGGCGATTGCCTCTCTCAAGGACGTCACGGCCGTCCCATTCGATGAGCCGCTTTCTCTGACCAGCTGCCTGATCACAAAAAAGAACCGCCAGATTCCGAAAGATCTACGCCTCGTCCTGAAATTCATCCGCGAGCAGCTGACAAATGCGGCGCCCCCTCTGCACGGCATGAAGCAGAACTGAAAAAAGCGATTGACCTTTCTCTTTCGAAAATCGGTCAATCGCTTTTCTTTATTCCTTGATGAGTTCGAGTGCGAGCTCGGCGTTTTTGGCGGCGAGGTCGCGGAGGCGCGCCATGAGCGGCGCGTTCTTCTGCTGGAAGGTCTCTTTATCCTGCCAGCGCCGGCGGATGTCCTGCATGAGGTCATCGACGGTGATGGCCTCGAGGCGGCCGGCCGGGCGCTCGCCGATGGAGGCGAGGAAGCGATCGATTTTCGGATCGTAGGAGATACCGATCATCGGGACACCCATAACGCCGGAGAAAATCAGCGCATGCAGGCGTATGGCCAGCATCAGGTCCATGTTGCCGACGAGGGACAGGAACTCGGTCGTCGTGTACTCATCTTTGAGCACGGTCGCTTTTTCCTGCATGCGCGAGGCGATGGATTCCGCCGCCTTGACGTCCTCGGGGTACTGCATGGGAAGGAATACGACGCGGACACCGAGCTCGCGAACCGCCTGATCCGCGGCCTTTGCGATGGCGCCTTTGTAATGCGTCCTGCCCTGCCAGTCGCGCGCCGAAATGCCGAGCACAGGCTTTGCACCGTCTGCGTGGTACGCGTGGAAGATCGCGCGGCCGAGCTCCTTGCCGACTGGATGAATGGCGAGCACAGGATCTGCCGTACAGGTGATCGGCGGCTTCGTAATGCCGAGGTTCTCGAGCTCCTCGAGGGATCCCTCATCACGCACCGTAATGCGGTCGACGCGGTTCCCGAGCCAGCGCATCATGCGGCGCGGCAGATTCCCGACGATCGGGCCGATACCCTGTGCGTAGAGCATGACCTTCGTACCGAGCATATGCGCCATGGCGATGATCGTCATGTAGTAGTAGAGGCTGCGCTTGCTCGTCACGTTCTGGAGCAGGCTGCCGCCGCCACTGATCAGCAGGTCGGCATGCCGGATGGCCCGCGCGATCGCAGGGAAATCCAGCCAGCCGACGGCTTCTACACCATGCCGCTTTCTCGTGTCCGCCGGATCAGACGAAATCACCGTAATATGCAGTTTTGGATCGAGATCTCCAAGCACCTCGAGCATCGCCGCGAGCATTGCCTCGTCACCGGCGTTTTTCGAACCGTAATACCCGGATACGACTATGCTGCTCATGAATCCGCCTTACTCTCCTTTTTCTTCTGTCGGATGGGACGCATCGGCACGCGCCATGATGGCCTGCCAGATCTCGACGAGCACCATGCAGACGGCGCCGATGATGCCGCCGAGCACGATGCCGCCGATGCCGCGCATGAACGACATGAACACCGGCGTGCGCATGTGCGCGAACGTCTCGACCATCGAGCCCTGGCCAATCGTCGCGATCAGCACGAGCACGAAGAACACCATCGTCGGCCATTTGCGGAAGAACGCCATGGCCGCGAGCATGAACGCAGGGTGCCCGATCAGCAGTTCCTTCGAGCGCGGGCGCGCGTAGAATGCCTGCTCCAGCATCGCGCGGAACCGGAGCTCCGCCTGCGGGACCGGCATGCCCGACGTATGGCCGCTGCGCGCGACGAAGATGATGCCGGCGACCGCGACAATCGCGAAGCCGATCAGCGTCTTGACCTTGACCGGCATATCGAGAATCTTCTTGACCTGCGCCTTGACGCCCTCGGTATCATCCATCTTCCCATCGAAGATGTCGAAGCGCTGCAGGAAGCCAATGCCCACGAGGAGGATTGGCAGGACAAAGGTCAGCTTGATGCCGCGGAAAATCTTGAACTCGAGCAGGTACTCGGTATCCGCGAGCGAACCCGAGACATAGGCCGCGCCGATGTAGGAAAGGCAGCCGGTCACGAGCAGGGCCGCGAACGCCGTCAGGATCAGGCGCGGCAGGGCGATCTTCGCCTTGTCGCGGATGGCGCGGACGCGGTCGAGCTGCCAGAGCACGGCGATGGCCGGGAACAGGTTCGCGCTCGCGAGCGCCGCCGCGACGCGGATCTTGTTGCCGTTGCCCATGAGCATCGGGACGGCCGCGAGCGCCGCGAAGACCAGCCAGAGGAGGAACGCGGCCTTATGATTGCCATTGAGGCGCGGGATCACGAGCGACAGGTAGAGCACGAACGCCGCTGCGACGCCGAGCATGACGAGTGCGCGCAGCGTCTTTTCCGGATAGAAGCTCTGGAAGGTCGCAGCCGGACCGATCGTATAGCCATGCGCGACGAGCTTGTCGTGCGTGTCGCGGAAATATTTCATATTCGTCTCGTAAAGGGACATGTTTGGCGACGGCTTGTCGTAGATGCGCAGCAGGTCGATGCGGATGTTGCGCTCCTCGTCGGTGTTCGACCAGCGCTCGACCGCCGTATCGATCTTGAGCTTCGGCTGCTCGTCTTTCGGGATGGAGTAGAGGCGCGCGACCTTATCGTAGCCGATGCCCTTTGCGAGCTCTTCCATCCCGGTCTGCTTATAGAACTGCAGCTGCGTCGTCGCCTCGATCAGGCCGAGCGTATAGCCGTTCGCCTTGAACGCGTCAATCGTGTCCTGCAGCTTTTTCGGCGCGCCGAGGATCTCATTGCCGGAGAACACGATCTCCGAGACCTTGAACCCCTTCAGTCGGTCAAAGACCGCCGCGACATCCTCCGCGCTGCAGTCGCTGTAGTTGCTTGGGCGCGCGAGCACGTAGAAGCCCGCGTCGTTGACGGCCTGCATCTCGTCGGTCGGCATGCCGACGTTCATCTTCAGGAAGGACTCATAATGCGCCTTGACCGCGAGGACTTCCTCACCGCCGGCCTGCATGCTGGTCACACGGTCCGCACCGAGGCGCAGCGGCAGATCTTCCTTGAGCTCCTTCCAGGTCTGCGCGTCATGGCCGGTCACATAGACCTCGGTGCCGACGATTTTCCCGTCGGCGACCAGCTGCCGCCATACCGGATCGGAGAGCGTGCCGTCATGATAGGCCGCCAGGATGGCGCTGCCCGGCACGGCCGACGCCTTGCCATTCTCGTTGAGCTTTTTGAACGTCGTCTCGTAGACCGCGAGCGACGTGATGCCTGCGTCCTTCGCATCCTGCAGGACGGTATCGACCGGCTTCCCCTCGCGCTCCGCGAGCTCGAGCAGGCCCTCGTAGTCGATGGCCATATCGACCTGATGATTGGCTCTCTCTACCTGATAGCGGCCGACGCTGATGCACAGCGCGGCAATCAGGCCCACGAGAATCATGCCGATCAGAAAATGATTGTAGCGAAATACCTTCATTTCTTCGCTTCTCTCCCCCAAATCCACTGTATCCAAGCGAAAACGTTTCTGTCCGTTCAGCGGCTCCCCGGCAGCGCGGCGGTGACTATGACCGCCCCGTCCGTCTGCTGAACCTGCGTGATCTTCATGCCGAACGGCATCTTATCCGCGGCGGCCAGACGGATGTTCCCGAACATCTCACCGAATTCCGCCTTGCCGATATGCGCGCCCTTCACGCTGAGCCGCGTCATATGAAAATAGAGATTCCCGAGGTCATCGACGATGACACCGTCCATCGCGATGTCCGCCGTCTTGCCGAAAATCTTCGCGTTCGCGCGGACGTGTACGCCATCCGTATCGAGCGTGACCTCGGCGTTCTCGAGCCGGTCTACCTTTTGGATCAGGATCTCCCTGATGCTGTCCGCGTCAAGCACCGCGCGCATCTCGAGCTTGTCTGCGCGCCGGACCTCCGCCCGGTGCTCGAGGATAAAGGCGGGCATATCCCATAGGATCTGGCTCCCATCCATCGTGATCTCGCGGAGCTTCACGTCGCCGATATGCGCGCCGTTTGCTGCGATATGCAGGCTCTGGATCTGCCCGAGCATCAGCAGAAACGACGGATCTGTCCCCATCGCGACCTGTACATCGTTCGTCGCGAGGCGGTTCGCGGCACGCGTCCTGACGCTCGCCGTCATCAGGCTCGGGAACACGAATTCCCCGAATCCGATTATTATTATGCAGAACAAAAAAAGAATCGTCAAGAGTTTTCGCAAGATCTAAGCCTCCGGTCCTCCCCCAACGCGTTCGGCGTATTCATGGGAAAAGGGGCCCCTTTCTGCAGGACCCCTATAGCTTTCCCATCAAAGTTCGTGATTGGCCTTCGCCGCAAGATACGCGCGGATGAACGGATCGAGGTCACCGTCCATCACAGCCTGTACATTTCCCGTCTCACAGCCCGTGCGCGTGTCCTTGACCATCGTGTACGGCTGGAATACGTAGGAGCGAATCTGACTGCCCCATTCAATTTTCTGCTGATCGCCCTCGAGCTTCGCGAGCTCGGCCTCTTTCTTCTCCTGCTCGAGCGCAAAGAGCTTCGCGCGGAGCATTTTGAGGCACTGCTCGCGGTTTTGGAGCTGCGAGCGCTCGTTCTGGCACTGCACGACGATCCCCGTCGGGATATGCGTCATGCGCACCGCCGAGGACGTCTTATTGATGTGCTGCCCGCCGGCGCCGCTCGCACGGTAGGTATCGACGCGGACATCCGACATGTTGATGTCGACCTCCACCGCGTCGTCGAGCTCCGGCATGACATCGCAGGCCGAGAACGACGTGTGACGGCGTGCGTTCGCGTCAAACGGAGAAATGCGCACGAGGCGGTGCACGCCCTTCTCGGATTTTAGGAAGCCATAGGCATTGTGCCCCTTGATGAACAGCGTGGCGGATTTCACGCCGGCCTCATCGCCCGGCAGGAGATCCGCGGTCTCGACGGAAAAGCCATGCTTCTCCGCCCAGCGGCCGTACATGCGCAGGAGCATCTGCGTCCAGTCCTGCGCCTCGGTTCCGCCGGCACCGGCATGCAGCGTCAGGATGGCGTTGTTCGCGTCGTAGGGGCCGGACAGGAGCACCTCGAGCTGCAGGGACTCATAACCCTCCTTCACGGCATCGACGGCCTGCTGGATCTCCGCCTCCATGCCCTGATCGTTCTCTTCGGCAGCCATCTCGTAGAGCGTCTCCGCGTCTTCATAGTCGCTGCGGAGCTTCTTGTACTTGTCGACGCTGATTTTGACGTCGTTGAGCTCCTGATTGATTTTCTGCGCCTTTTCGGTATCGTCCCAAAACGTCGGCTCGCCCAGCTTGTATTCGAGCTCGGCGATCTTTTCCTCCTTCGCCGGCACCTCGAGAGAGACCTCCATCTGGTCAAGCTTTCCCTTGAGGTCGGTGAGCTGGGGTTTTATATCTTCTAGCATGTTCTTCCTTCCTTGCCGCCCAATCCCCGGGCCGCCTCCACCATAAGAAACAGCGCGAAGAAAGGATCACTCATCCTTGCCGCAGCAGTTCTTGTATTTCTTACCGCTGCCGCACGGGCACGGGTCGTTGCGGCCGACCTTCTGGCCATCCTTCGTGACCGGCTTTTTCTTGACCTCGGCCGCGCTGACTTCGTCGCCGTGCGAGGCGGTCGCGCTCGAGAGATGGTCGGAGAGCTCCGAACGCTGCTTCTCAATGGTGCGCTCCATTTCGCGCTTCTGCTGCTCGGTCGCCTGCGGCTCCGCGGCACCCGCGCCGTTCTGCGCGTCATGCGCCTGCTCGATGGCCTGCTGCTGTTCCGGCGTCACGATGCTGACGTGGTACATCAGCGAGGCGATCTGATCCTGGATGGCCGCTTCCATCTCCTCGAACATATCGAGGGCCTCGATCTTGTACTCGACGAGCGGCTGGCGCTGACCGTAGGCGCGCAGGTTGATGCCCTGGCGCAGCATATCCATGTGGTCAAGGTGTTCCATCCACTTCTGGTCGACGACGCGGAGCATGACGACCTTTTCGAGCTCGCGCATGTTGTCCTCGCCGAACAGCAGCTCGCGCTGGTGATAGCCTTCCTCCGCGATGTGCTTGAGTTTTTCCTGCACTTCATCGCGGCTGAGCTCCACGAGTTCCTCTTTCTTGAGTTTGCCCTGCGGTGCGTAGACCTTCTCCGCATCCTCGATGAGATCGTCGAGCGACCATTCCTCCGGGTAGAGTTTCTCATTGCAGTACTGGCTCATCTCATCCTTGATGATATGGCCGATCATGCCGAGGATGTTCTCGCGCAGGTTCTCGCCGAGCAGGATCTTGCGGCGCTCGCCGTACATGACCTCGCGCTGCTCGTTCATGACATCGTCGTATTCGAGGACGTTCTTGCGGATATCGAAGTTGCGCGCCTCGACCTTCTTCTGCGCGCGCTCGATGGAGTTCGTGATCAGCGAATGCTCGATCGGCTCATCCTCGTCCATACCGAGCTTGTCCATGATCTTCGACACGCGGTCGGACGCGAACAGGCGCAACAGATCGTCCTCGAGCGACAGGTAGAACCGCGATGCGCCCGGGTCGCCCTGACGGCCGGCACGGCCGCGCAGCTGATTGTCGATGCGGCGGGACTCATGGCGCTCCGTGCCGAGGATGAACAGACCGCCGAGCTCCGGCACGCCCTCGCCGAGCTTGATATCGGTGCCGCGTCCGGCCATGTTCGTCGCGATCGTGACCGCGCCCTTCTGTCCGGCGTCCGCAATGATCTGTGCCTCTTTCTCGTGGTACTTGGCGTTCAAAACGTTGTGCGGGATGCCGCGATGCTTCAGAATCGCGCTTAGCTCCTCAGACTGCGTGATGGACGTCGTGCCGATCAGCACCGGCTGCCCCTTCTTATGCAGTTCCTCGACGGCCTTGCCGACCGCCTTGTATTTCGCGCGCTTGGTCTTGTAGATGACGTCCGGGTAATCCTTGCGGATGACCGGCTTGTTCGTCGGCACAACAATGACCGGCAGATTGTAGATTTTGATGAACTCGTCTTCCTCCGTCTTTGCCGTACCGGTCATGCCGGCGAGCTTGTGGTACATGCGGAAGTAGTTCTGGAACGTGATGGTCGCAAGCGTCTGGGATTCGCGCTGGATCTTCACGCCTTCTTTTGCCTCGATGGCCTGGTGCAGGCCGTCGGAGTAGCGGCGGCCCTCCATCAGGCGGCCCGTGAACTCATCGACGATGACGACCTCGCCATTGCGGACCACGTAGTCGCGGTCGCGCTTCATCAGCGCCTTTGCACGCAATGCCGCCGTGAAGCAATGCGAGAGCTCGATGTTCTCCGGCGCGTAGAGGTTGTTGATATGCAGCATTTTCTCGATTTTCGGGATGGCGCTGTCCGCCGGCGCGACCGTCTTCTGCTTCTCATCGACCGTGTAGTCGACGCCCTCTTTCAGCGTCGCGACCGCGTGGGCCATGACAGCGTAGGTCTCCGTCGACTTCTGCCCAGGACCCGAAATGATCAGCGGCGTGCGCGCCTCATCGATGAGGATGGAGTCCACCTCATCGACGATGCAGTAGTTGAGCTCGCGCTGAACCATCTGCTCCGGGTAAATGACCATGTTGTCGCGCAGATAGTCAAACCCGAATTCGTTGTTCGTACCGAACGTCACGTCGCAGGCATAGGCCATTTTGCGCTGCGGGAAGTCCATATCGTGCACGATGAGGCCGACCGACAGGCCGAGGAAACGGTACAGACGGCCCATATCCTCGCTGTCGCGTTTGGCGAGGTAATCGTTGACCGTGACCATGTGCACGCCCTTGCCCGTCAGCGCGTTCAGGTAAACCGGCAGCGTTGCGACGAGCGTCTTGCCTTCACCGGTTTTCATCTCCGCGATCTTACCCTCGTGCAGGCACATGCCGCCGATGAGTTGTACGTCGAAATGGCGCATGCCGAGCACGCGGACCGAGGCCTCGCGGACGACCGCAAAGGCCTCCGGCAGCAGGTCGTCGAGCGACTCGCCATTCGCGAGACGCTCGCGGAATTTCGGCGTATAACCGGTGAGCTTGTCATCCGTCAAGCTCTTCATCTGCGGCTCGAGCGCATTGATCTTGTCCACGATCTCGCGGTAGCGGGCAATTTCTTTATCGTTATTGTCACCTAAGAATCGTTTGATGAATCCCAGCAAACAAAATCACTCCTAACTCTGGAAAGCGGCGGTCCTTGCGGAAAAATCCCCACACTTTCACCTTTATACACTACCTTACAATCTTAACAGACCGTATAAAAGAAGTCAAACGAAACGGCAAAAAAGCGCGCAAAAGAGCCTCCCTCATAGAGGGAGGCTCCGACTCTTGCAGAGGATGTCTGCCGCGTCAGTTGCCGGACTCGATCAGGCCGTAGTTGCCGTCCTTGCGGCGGTATACGACGTTGACCTCCTCGGTCTGCGCATCGCGGAATACAAAGAAGTTATGATTGAGCAGGTTCATCTGCATGATGGCTTCCTGCACATCCATTGGCTTCACGACGAAGCGCTTCGTCTTGACGACCGGGTACTCGTCCTCGGTATCGTCGAGCTTCTCGAACGCCGCGTCATCCTCCTTGAAAGCCTCTGCCTTCAGGCCGCCGTGGCGGAACCGACGCGCGAGCTTGGTTTTCTGCTTATGGACCTGACGCTCCAGTTTCTCGACGACGAGATCAATGGAGGTGTACATATCCATCGTCGCTTCCTCGCCGCGGAGCAGGACACCGCCGCCGACCGGCACGGTGACCTCGACGATATGGCGCCCTTTCGAGACCGTGAGCAGCACGGTGATTTCCCCGACATGGTCAAAGTACTTCGTGACCTTGCCCACGCGCTTCTCCACGTACTCGCGGAGCGACGGAGTGATTTCGATGTTCTTGCCTCTTACAGTGAATGTTGCCATAAGACACATCCCCTTTCTTATAGTTGCAGCCTTCGGAAACTTTCGTCGGGCTGTTAGCTGATCGAACCTCATAACCTCCTGGGTTATACTATTAGTATTCGTCAAAACCGAATGGATTCCTTCCGTTTCCGAAAGAAAAAATCCGGATTTCTTATGAAATCCGGATTTTTGCCTGATTCTTTTGCGTTGCTTACAGGACCTTCGACAGGAAGGACTTCGTGCGCTCCTCTTTGGGATGCTCGAAAACCTCTTCCGGCTTGCCCTGCTCGAGAATCTGCCCGTCATCGACGAACAGCACGCGGTCGCTGACCTCGCGCGCAAAGCCCATCTCATGCGTGACGACGACCATCGTCATGCCCTCTTCGGCAAGCTGGCGCATGACGTCGAGAACCTCACCGACCATCTCCGGGTCGAGCGCGGAAGTCGGCTCGTCGAACAGCATGACCTTCGGCTTCATCGCGAGCGCGCGTGCAATCGCCACGCGCTGCTGCTGGCCGCCGGAGAGCTGATGCGGGTAGGCGTCCGCCTTCTCGGCGAGCCCGACGCGCGCCAAAAGCTTCCGCGCGGTCTGCTCGGCCTCAGCCTCGGCGACATGACGCACCTTCATCGGCGCGAGCATGATGTTCCTCAGAACCGTCATGTGCGGGAACAGATTGAAGCGCTGAAAAACCATGCCAACCTCTTCGCGCACCTTGTTGATGTTCGCCTCACCCGTCAGCGTGATGCCGTCGACGCTGATGACGCCGGACGTCGGACGCTCGAGGTAATTCATGCAACGGAGCAGCGTGCTCTTGCCGGAGCCGGAAGGCCCGATGATCGCGACGACCTCTTTCTCCGCGATATGCAGGTCGATGCCCTTGAGGACCTCATTCTTCCCAAACGATTTATGCAGCTTCTCAATGTCTATCATCGGTCTTGAACCTCCATTCGAGATATGCGACGAACCGCGAAATCGTCAGGGTCATCACAAGGTAAATGATGGCGACCGACATCCAGATCTCCAGCGAACCATAGGTCTTCGCGATGATGAGCTGGCCGCGGCGCGTGAGTTCCTCAAAACCGATAACCGACACGAGCGACGAATCCTTCAGCAGGGCGATGAACTCATTGCCGAGCGGCGGGATAACGCGCTTGAATGCCTGCGGGATGATGATGTAGCGCATCGTCTGCACCCAGGTCATGCCGAGCGAACGGCCGGCCTCCATCTGTCCCTCATCGATGGACTGAATGCCCGCGCGGAAGATTTCCGCGACGTATGCGCCGGAGTTGATACCGCAGGCGCCGACAGCCGCGACATACGGGTCGACGCGCTGGCCGGTGATGACCGGCAGCGCAAAGTAGACGAGGAAGATCTGCACGAGCAGCGGCGTGCCGCGGAAGAAATCCACGTAGACCGCCGCGAGAAAGCGCAGCGGCTTGACGTGACAGATCCGCGCGATGCCGACGAACATACCGATGATCACGCCGAGCGCGACGGACATCGCCGTGATCTTGACGGTGACGCCGGCGCCGACGAGCAAGAGCGGGAACGAATTGATAACGAGATCCCAGTTAAAATGCATGATTTACACCCTTTTGCCACCCTGCGAAAGCTTTACAGGATTATTTCTTTTCGCCAAACCATTTTGCATAGATCTGATCGTACTCGCCATCGTCATGGAGCTTCTTGAGT
The DNA here is from genome assembly GCA_022773425.1 of Selenomonadaceae bacterium. GTDB lineage: Bacteria > Bacillota > Negativicutes > Selenomonadales > Selenomonadaceae > UBA2897. The sequence goes on along the minus strand of JALFBM010000012.1, from coordinate 4,951 downwards.
GCGTCATTGATCTTCTGCTGGAGATCCGTGTTGCCCTTGGCGAGGGCGATGCCGTAATCCTCAGCCGTGAGCTTCTCCTCGAGGGCCTTGACACCCGTCGCGCCGGTCTTCACGATGTAGTAATCGTTGACCGGACGGTCGTTGATGACCGCGTCCACGCCGCCGTTTTTGAGTTCCATGAAGCAGTCAGCCGGCGTGTTGAGTTCCTTGACCTCGACGCCTTCCATCTCCTTGGCCTTCTCGGCGCTCGTCGTACCGATCTGAACTGCAACCTTACGCCCCTTGAGATCCTTGAAGGATTGGATGTTCTGCTCGTTGTCGCGAACGACCATCGTCAGGCCGGACTGATAATACGGATCGGAGAACTCGACGTTCTGCTTGCGGTCGTCGTTGATCGTCATGCCGGAGATGATGACATCGATGTTCTTTGCCTGCAGGGCCGGAATCAGGCCGTCAAAGCCGATGTTCTGAATCTCGACCTCATAGCCCATCTCCTTGCCGATGGCGCGGATCAGGTCCATATCAAAGCCCTGGTATTCCGTCTGTCCCTCATCCTGGAACTCGAACGGAGCGAAGTCGATGGATGAACCGACCTTCAGGACCTTCTGCTCGCTCGAGCTGGAGGAAGCCTGATTGCTGCTCGAACCGCCGCAGCCTGCGAAAGCGGAAACCGCGAAAGCCATGGCCGCCGCAACGGCAAGAATTTTTTTGAATTTCATCAAAATCCCTCTTTCTCTCGAAAATGAATAAAAACACATAAGAGCAAGGGAGCCCGGGACGCGCCCCGAGCTCCCTTGCTCAGAACATGCTACTATTATAGCACGTATCGTTCTTTATGCAAACTTCTTTATACAAGCATACGGTATTTTTTTCAAAGAATCCTGTATAAAGATGCCCGGAGCGCAGGATCAGCCGCGGGCAGCCCGGCGCTTGTTGAAGCAGTCACGGCAGTAAACCGGACGATCGTCTTTCGGCTCGAACGGAACTTCCGTCTCCTTGCCGCAGTCCGCGCAGATTACCTTGTACATCTGGCGCTGCTCGCCGCCCTCACGGCTGCGTTTCCGCTTCTCACGGCAGTCACGGCAGCGCACCGGCTCATGCTCGAAGCCCTTCTCCGCGTAGAATTCCTGCTCACCAGCGGTGAACACAAACTCCTTGCCGCAATCTTTACATACGAGTGTCTTGTCCTGAAATTCCATAAGAAAATCCCCTTAAACTAGAAAAGTAACGGTTTAGATGTCCTACTCTCGTTGGTCCCAACACATGTAAAGATGATGCGGTTCACAAGGAAAAAAGAACGTCCATAGCAACTAGTATACCTGTTTTGTCATGGAAAAGCAAGTATTTTTTCATGTTTCATATTATTTATATGTCACCATTTGGACTGCTTCCGCCGCTCGCGAAAGCTCTCGTCCAGATCTGCATATACCCCTGCTCGAGCTCGCGCATGTACTGTTTCCGGTTCATCAGGCTGGATTTCCGCAGGTTAGCGCGGAGCCCCGAGTGATACGCCCCGATGAGCTCGGGGCTTTTCCCGAGCTGCACGGCGCGGCGTACATAGCTGACGTCATTTTCGAGCAGCAGCTCGGCGACGCCTGCGTTCTGCAGGATGGAGGCGCCGAAGCGGGCGCCGTGGCTGCGCCCGCGCATCGCGATGACCGGCACGCCCATGTAGAGCGCCTCGCAGGTCGTCAGGCCGCCGGTGTACGGCATCGTATCGAGCGCGATATCGACATCCCGGTACTGTTCGAGGTAGTCGGGACTGTAGGGCCGGAATTCCACGCGCGACAGGTCGAAATTCAGCTTGCGGAGGCGCTCCCGCAGGAGGGCCTGCCCCGACGGCACGGAAGCCGTCTTGCCCTTGAGCAGGAGCCTTGCCCCCGGCACCTGCTCGAGAATCCCGCGCCACAGCAGCAGCACGGTATCCGTGAGCTTCGCGAAATTGTTGAACGAAGCGTAGGTCACATAACCGTTCCGGTAAACCGGTGCCTCGGTGCCCGCCTCCGGCATCGCGTGCACGATGTCCGGCGCGTAGCAGAGGTGCGTATGCGGCAGCCGAAGGATCCGCTCGGTAAAGCCGTCAGCCGCCGCCCGGTCTCCGGACGGCAGGCAGATTTCATCCGACAGGAAATAGTCGACGGCTGGAAGGCCCGTCGTGTTCATGTAGCCGATGCCAGAAACCTGCACGGGGGCCGGGCGGTACGCCATGATGGGCAGGCAGCTGCCCTGCGTGTGCCCGGACAAATCCACGAGAATATCCAGCTGGTCCTCGTAGATCATGCGCGCCGCCGTCCGGGGGATGCGGCCGGCGAGATTCGTCCACTTGACCGGCGCCTTTTGAAACCGCTTCGTCACGGCATCGCGCCGTCCCGTATGGTAAACGTGTACGGAAAAACGCGCCGGATCAAAATCGAACAGCAGCGGCGCCGTGAAATTCGCGACGGCATGCTCGCGGAAATCCGGCGACAGATAGCCGACGCGGAGCTTTCTCTCCAACGCAGACTGCCGGGGGGCATGAACGAACGGCTTGACCGGCAGGATCTCCGCACAGTGCTCAGCCGCCCGCCTCGCCTCGCGAACCGGCTGTTCGCGGTAGTTCCGCATGAAGAGGTATTTGCTGTAGAACATCGCGCGCTCCATCGGCCGGTCGTCCTCCGCGAGCTCGCTGCGCGCGAGCAGGTTCTCCGCGGCCCCCTGAGGATCCGCGGCAAGGTAGAGCGCGTCGGCAAGCCAGCCGCGCGCCTTTCGGAGCAGATTCACGAGCGTAGCGTAGTAGGCGTCCGACGGGTCAAGCGCCTGCCGCTTCCGCTCCGCCTCCTGCACGATGTCGCGCAGAAGCGAGATCTCGTCGCCGAGCTCGAACTGTTTTGCGGCGACGCCGGCTTTGACGAGACGGGCGCGCAGATGCCCCGGCTGCTGTCGCAGGATCTCATCGGCGAGACTCGCGGCCTCGTCGAGCGAGTTCGTGTAGAGCGCCGCCTCCGCCATCACGGCCGCGCCCTCGAGCTTGCCGCGCGCCGAGCCCTCCCAAAGCTCGCGCGCACAGGCCCGCATGCCGCGCGGATCGCCCTCCTCGGCGAATTTATCCGCGAGGTTCAGCCAATTTGTCCTGTCCTCCGCCATGCTCACACCTCCGGATGCAGTTCCGCGCCGTACTCGCGCAAAAAGATTTTCTGATACTGCTTGTACTCGGGCGCAAGCGGCTTTTCCTTCGGGCAGTGGATGCACCAGAAATCCTTCTGCTGGTTCGGCACGACGACGCGGTATCCCGCGCGGCGCATCTCCATGCACATCGAGGTATCGTAGAGATGCCAGCCCGTAAAGAGGTCCTCGCGCCACGGCAGATCCGTCTGCGTCGCGAGGAACAGACCGTCGACGGCCTCGACCTCCTGGCAGGCGCCGTCCGGCTCCATGCAATGGCTGTCGACGACGCTCTCCGGCTCGCAGGCGTGCAGGACGCGCCCATAGGTGCGCAGACCGTCCCACCAAACGCCGCTGCGCGGCAGACTCCGGCAGCCGATGACCCCGACGAGGCCGATGGTCTCGTCCGCGAAGAGCCGCAGCAGATCCCGGACGAGATCCGGATTGACGACGAGCGTATCCTGATGCAGGTAGACCTTGTATTTCGCGTCGGTCTGCGCCGCGCCCGCGTTGTAGCCCGCGCACATTGACGCCGCGCCGCGCACGGGGATATACTCGGCGGTCATGCCGTCCGGCAGGCGCAGATGCTCGAGATAGAGCCTGCACTCGCTGTACCATTCCTCACGGTTCACGCAGGTGATAAACGCGATCTTCTTCGCGTCCTTCGTCGTTTTCATGCCTCAGCGCCCTCTCTCTTCTTTCCTGCCGCCAGCAGGACGGCGAGTTCCTGCGGTTCCCCTTCCGTGTATTTCGCGAGGTTTGCATAGAACCACTGCGGATGGAACACGGCCTCGTGCACGAACTCCACCAGGTAATCCGGGAACAGGCCGATGCTCGCATAGAGCCGCCAAAAGTCCTGCACGGACTCTCGTTCCTGCACACCGTACTCGATGCGGTGCAGCAGGCGGCTGAGCTCTGCCCGCTGCTGCCGCGTATACATCGATTTTAGCAGCGAGAGCTCCGGCATCGATCGGTCGGCTTTCACGAGCCAGAACTCCGTCTCGAGGTCATCGTGCACATTGGAGAACCCCGCCTGCCGCAGCCGCTCGAGCATGCCTTCCGGCGCCGCGCGGAGCTGCGGGCGCATATGCACACATTTATAGTACGACGCGTAGAGGAGCTTTTCAAACTCCGGCTTCGCGAAAAGCCGTGCACCGACATGGTAGTAATGCCCGTCCATGAGCGTCTGCAGCTCGGACCAGTGCCGGATGTTCCGGAAGCTCGTGAGCAGGGAACCGGTCTCCTTCAAGTACATCGAAAAGCCTGCGGCGATGTCCTGCACATTGCCCGCCTGTTCAAGTGTCAGATCCGACACGATGTAGTCAAACGATTCTTTTGCAAAGGGCAGCGGCTCCGCGAGATAATCGAGCGACCGAAACGAAACATGGAGTCCCGCATACGGCTCCATGCGCTCCGGATCGCGCGCTGTGGCAAAGAGCTGCGCATGCGGGAACATCTGCCGCAGGCGCGGCAGATAGCCGAGATCCTCCACCACAAGAATCCGATAGGGAAGATCTGCCCCATGCAAAAAGGTCAAAAGCTCCGGCTTGATCTTTTCCGCCACGGTCCACTCCTCCTTCCTTATCTTAGACTCACTCTTTCATCCTATCCTATTCCCCGCGTTCTTGCAAGGATTTCCGCGAAACAAAAAGGCCGCCGCAGATCGGATTGATATGATTCCCTTAAAGCAGACACGGTAAATAACCAAACTGCTTTAGGGGGATTTTTCTATGGGCAAAAGGAAACATTCGGCAGATTGGATGCTTGCCAGAGTGAAAGAATACCTTTCCGGCAAAGGATCTTACCGACT
>JALFBM010000011.1 GCA_022773425.1 Selenomonadaceae bacterium | reverse complement strand
ATGTGAAGTTATTGTGTGAGACACTTCATATCGAAATTCCAAATGAGTATAGATAACTGCAAATAACAGTTTGTAGGGGAGTTCTGATACTCCCCTATAAAAATGGCTATTTATCAACTGTTTGTTGTGACATAGCCAAATCAAAAAAAGGCGGAAACACCTATCGCGTCCCCGTCTTTTCCCTCGAGTTCCTATTTCACCATGTTCATTTCCACGGAATCAGCGGAAATCGAATTCGTCCTCGTGGGACTTCCAATCCACCTTTTTCTCGTATCCAGCCGTATACATCACGAAAACGATGTCCGGCTTTTCTTGTTCAATGACGCGATGCAGACTTCCGTTGAAGGACCGGACATCCATTTTGATGATTTCTCGTACGCCCGTGCTCAGAAAAGGAATCATCGGATCTCCGAAAGAATCCGTGATGGCGAGAATTTTCTTCCCCGTCTCTGGCTGTGAAAGATTCACGAACGTCTCCATGGCCTGATTGCCATACCCGTATCCTTCATATGGATGGGCATGGTATAAATCGCGTGTTTCCATTGCATGACGGTCATAAATCTGCGAGAATCCGCCAATGCTGTCAATATCCCGCGCGGGAACGACGAAATGCAGCTTGATATCCTGCTTCGGTTTTGCGACGGGGAAGTCCTCGGCATTCGTCCGTGCAAGTGTTACCTTTTTCCCGTGGCTGCCGAGGAAGAAATCTTTGCGGATTTCCCAATCGTACGCATCCACGGTATAGCGGGAAGTATCCACAGGAACGCCCATCCCGGATAACTTCTCCGCAACGATGCCGGCCGCCTGAACCGCGGTCTGCGGTTTCCAATGATGATCCGTCCGGAAGAAGTATGCGTGCCAGGCGCTGTCATCTGTACCACAGGACATAGCCTCGCGCAAGTCAAGCACATCGACGTTCTGCGCGCGGAGTCCTGCCAGCAGGATATCGGCGTTTTCATTCGCGAAATCAAATCGTGCGTTAACTCTTTCATCGCCCCACGGATTCGTCTTCATCGACGCCTGCACGAAGAAGAACTTCCCTCCATAGGATCTAACCTGCTCATTCAGCGAGGCGACCGAAGCAATGCGCTCCTCCTGATGCGTATTTTGGGAGTTAGCAAACGTCAGTTCACCGTCCCCAAGGGCAGCCACTTTCATGGAAGGATTCACAACGTTCCATCCGATTGCTATCTCATATTTCCTGCCCAACTCCACGAGGGGCGAATACGCAACAAAGTGTTCTGACGTCCATTCCTCTATGCGCTTCGTTGCCTTTTTATGAACCGCATTCTCAATCTGCACCTGCTTATCCCGCAACCGGACAAACAACGGTTTCGATGATTCCGCGCTCTCATCAAAGGGATAAAGTTTCGCCCATGGAATCGGGCGATCCTTATCGCGCTTCGGGGCGTCTTTCTGCTGTTCAGCGGCAAAGACCGGATCATCGGCAAAAACAAGCCGCGTCCACGCGTTATCCATGCCGAAATGATGGATCAGTACCTTTGCCGTCGTAAGCCGGATGCCGACCACCAGCATAGCCACAATCAGCGATGCAAAGCAGGCGAGCATCAGCCGTGTCCGCCAGGGATTTTTATTCTGCATTTCTTCCATGAATAACTCCCGTCCTTAGAAATTGAAGTAGATGAACGGATTGTAGCTCGCGCTCACCGTGATCAGCACGGAAAGCGCGAAAATCCCCGTTGCGAGAACCGGCTCTGCGCATTGCCAGATACGGACGCCCGCCAACCGCTTCTGAATAGCCGGAACAACCGGCGCCGAAAGAAGGATTCCCACGAGCAGAACCGTCCAGCTCCCGCTCAGATACAGGGAAAACGTTTCATCAACGAAAGGCGTGCTGCCTAGACCGAACATGGTCTGGATATAGGCGAGCGCGTCGCTGATGGTCGGCGAACGGAAGAGGGCCCAGCCCACCATGACGGCAATCATGGCGTAAACGTGCGCGAGCGGGCCGAGCTTTTCGGGGAACTTCGTCAGTTTCTCCGTCAGCAGCAGCACGAAATAGAACAGGCCCCATGCGAGGAACGTCCAGTTCGCGCCGTGCCAGATTCCCGTCAGCGCCCAGACCGCAAACAGGTTGAGAATCCAGCGCGGGCGCGTCACGCGGTTGCCGCCCATCGGGATATAGACGTAGTCGCGGAACCACGTGCCGAGCGAGATATGCCAGCGCCGCCAGAATTCCGTCGCCGACCGCGAGATATACGGATAATTGAAGTTCTCCGAAAAACGGAAGCCGAACATCCGGCCGAGCCCGATGGCCATATCCGAATAGCCGGAGAAGTCGAAATAGATCTGCAGCGTGTAGGCGAGCACGCCGAGCCATGCCGTACCGGTCGAAAGCGAGGCCCCCGAGTCGAAGATGCCGTCCGCGACCTGCGCGGCATAGTTCGCGATCAAGACCTTCTTGCCGAGGCCGTAGATGAACCGCATCATGCCCGAGACGAAATCATCGAGCGTCTCCTGCCGGTGGTAGATCTGCTGCTCGATTGTCTCATAACGGACAATCGGGCCCGCGATCAGTTGCGGGAACAGCGCGATATAGAGCCCGACCGCGAGCACGCTGCGCTGCGCCTCTGCCTTGCGGTAGTAGATATCGAAAAGGTACGACAGCAGCTGGAACGTGAAGAACGAGATGCCGATCGGCAGCGTGATCTGGATATAGGAAAAATCCTGATGGAGCAGCAGCCCGAGCTGGCTCGCCGCAAACGTCAGATACTTGAAGATGAAAAGCAGCCCGACATGGAACAGCACGCCGAGCGTCAGCCACTTCTTTTCCCGGCGCCGCGACGGCGCCCCCTGCATGCGCAGCCCGATGAACCAGCCGACGACGATTGACAGGATCATGAGCCAGACAAAGACCGGCTCCCCCCACGCATAGAACAGCAGGCTGGCCGCGAGCAAGAACCCGTTGCGGAACCCGCGCCCCTTGACCCAAGGATTATAATAAACCAGCACCACACAGGGCAAAAACAGGAACAAGAACACCGTCGAAGAAAAAACCACCGCATCCACCTCTAAAAATTCTCAAAATCACCTCTATACTCTATCATATCTGTCCCCCCCCACAAGACAAATCTTCATTTCTTCGGATTTTCGCAAAAAAAGAAAGCCGCTCCACGTTGCACGGCTTTCTTCTATATTCTTTTCTTGGCATCTTTTGTGTCTTCTACAAAATCCATTTTATCGAATGATGACAATAACATGCGATATGCTGGATGACGGAGAGTCCACAAGGGGCTGCCGCACGGATTTTCGTGAGGCAGCCCCTTTCATGGAAGGATTCACGACGTTCCAACCGATTTCCTTCTTATATTTCCGACCCATTATAGTTCTTCTGGATTGGCTCCGGTGCAGGGCAATCCACATCTGCAGCCTGCAATATTCTCATACAATAATCTGTGAGTGGCGGGATATCTACTGAAATGGTCGACCAGACCTCTTGCGCATCCACATCTTCGTATTGGTGCGCAAAAATATTCCGCATACCGCGCATAGCATGCCAAGGCATTTCTGAATGATCCGCAACAAAATCCGTCGATAAACGTTTCGCCAATTCTCCGATCTGAAGCAAGGACATGCATACTGCATTCTGTAGAATAAAGCTCTCCGCGAATGTTTCCTGCGTCAGCGAAAACGCCTTCTTTACCGTATTGATCTGATGACAATAGCGTAAGATATGCTGGATGACCTGCAAGTCCTTATCCGGCATGGTCATAGATGAGGATCTCCTCCTTTTTCAGATTTTCACGGAAGGATTTCGAAAATTCACTCATCGGTATTTTGGTAATGAGGTCTACGTCTTTTCCCAACCGCTCAGCCAGCTCCTCCCGGAAACCAGCAATCTGAATCAGTCCGCGAAGAGAGTTGCTTTGCCGGCAATCAACGCGGAGATCGATATCGCTGTTGGGAGTCGCTTCCCCACGTGCATACGAGCCGAAAAGCCATGCAGAAGTGACCGATTCTCTCTTCAGGATGGGGATAACCCGCTGCTTGATCTCATCAATAGTGAGCACTGTTTTCGGAAACAGCGAAAGCCCGTTTTCCCGATAGATATCCTCAAGACTTTCTACCGTACAATCCAGCATTTCCGCCAGTTGCTCTTTTGTCTGCTCTCCCTTCCGAAAAAGAGGATAAACCATCAAGGCATACGCTTCCCTCCTCTCCGCATCCGTCAATCCGTGAACAGAAAGATACTCTCGCATATGCCTAGGCAAAAGAAGCAGCTCCGTCTTTTCCATTTTCGTCGACCTCCTTCCCATCTTCTCATATTCCTATTTTACCATATTTCCATCTGTTTTGTCCGCATGAATCCCTTCTCTCGCGAAAAATATTCTTCCCACACAGTGGCACAATGTTGAAGCAACAAAAAAAGACAGAAACGCCCCATGCGTTCCCGCCTTTTTTGCGCGAATTATGGTATTTGCTTTTCTGATTACTGGATTGTCACCGCGACGCCATGCGGCGCAGCTGGATTCATGACTTCTTTTAGATTCGTCAGTTCCTGCATGTGTTGTTCAAAGCTTCGCATCCATCAGAAGTGATAGCTCACGCCCGTATACAAACCTTTCAGCTTAAAATCTGTCTCAGAAGCCGATGCACCGACCTTATTGAATTTTGAACCACCAGTGTCCCATCATAGATATTTCAGGAATTGTACCAGATAGTGTCCATATATTGTATCCTTCTCGTCCACATCCAAGCAACGCTTTCCGAATTCAAAAAAACCATTCTCAGAATAGAATTTTTTCAAAGACGGAACGTCTTCGCATTCCAAGTATACGACCTTACCGCCTAGTATACGTTGTGCCTCTGCTACCGTATCACAGGCAAGCTTCAACAACTCCCTGCCTGAAACCAGCTCGTCGTAATGATTTGCATAATTCTTCCCGAGTTGACCAATCAGAGGGGCAATGATTTGATGCTTCTTGATTTCAGGGATGTACGTCGCAAATTTATTTAACCTATGCCTTAACTTGCTGCTTATCCCTCCAGATTTTCTTAAATCGACATGAATATATTTTTGCGTCAGAGCAAAATATCCGACTAAGACCATTTTCTCCCGAAACGAGGAAAACACGAGATACGTCGATGCGAGCTGCTGTTGCGCAAAAATAATTGCTTTCGTACGGAGAAAACTTTCTACATCCTTATTAAGCGGACAAGAAAAATCGGAGAGCATCGACTCAATCTTTTCCATTGGGGTCGTTTCGAGCAAATCACGCAGATTAATTTTCGTCAATCCCATTACCGCGTGCTCCAATTATACCCAGCAAGGAATTTTTCTATGCTTTCTTTCCCTCGGATTTCAGTAACGGGCCGGAACGCAGTGTCTGGTTGACTATGCGACAGGCTTTCTGCCTTTTCAAGTGCCTGTACTAAATGAACAACATTCTTTTTCCCTTTTACATCAATATTTTTCAGGAAGCTTTTGGTAGCCATCTCAAACACCTCCTACGGACATTTCAGCGCCAATAACTGTATTTCTCTATGAAAAAACTCCAGACGATTCTCCGACTATCATCAGTTTATCAGATTTTATATAAATATGCAACAAGAGACATCTGTACTTCTATTTTCCCATCATCACATCAGACGCCCCATGTGTTTTCGTCTTTTGCTTCATTCCGATACTTTTCTATCCTACATACGGATTTATGCCTTTTCTGCGAGCCGCTTTTCTACGCTGTCGAGGAGGATGGCGGCGAGGGCGGTTTTCTGCATGAGGGGGATTTCGCGTTCCTGACCGTCGCGGGCGAAGAGGATGGCTTCGTTGGTTTCGGCGGCGAAGCCGGCGTCTTCGCGGGAGACGTCGTTGGCGACGATGAGGTCGAGGTTCTTTTTCTCGAGCTTGGCTTTGGCGTAGGCGTGGAGGTTCTGGGTCTCGGCGGCGAAGCCGACGAGGATCTGGCCCGTACGTTTGCGGCGGCCGAGCTCGAGGAGGATGTCGGGGTTGCGCTCGAGGGTCAGCGTGAGGCTGCCCTCGCCTTTCTTGATCTTGTGTGGGTAGGTGACGGCGGGCCGGTAGTCGGCGACGGCGGCCGCCATGATGATGGCGTCGGCGTCAGCACTCTCCTGCATGGCGGCCTCGTACATCTGCCGCGCGGTCTGCACGGAGATGAGGTGCACGCCCTCCGGGACGGGCAGCATGGCCGGGCCCGAGAGCAGCACGACGTCCGCGCCGCGGCGCGCGGCCTCGCGCGCGATGGCGTAGCCCATGCGCCCGGTCGAGTGGTTGCCGAGGTAGCGCACGGGGTCGAGCGGCTCCTCGGTGCCGCCCGCAGTCACGAGGATCTTCTTCCCGGCGAGCGTCGCGCGTTTCTCCAGATACTGCCCGAGCGCCGCGACGATCTCCGCCGGTTCCGGCAGGCGGCCCTTGCCGCTCGTGCCGCAGGCGAGCGGCCCGCTCGCGGGCTCGAGGATATGCGCGCCGCGCGCACGCAGGACGTCCATATTGTGCTGGGTCGCCGGGTGCTCGTACATCGCCGTGTTCATGGCCGGCGCGAAGAACACGGGCGCCTTCGTCGCGAGCAGGGTCGTCGAGAGCATGTCGTCCGCGATGCCATTGGCGGCCTTCGCGAGGACGTTGGCCGTCGCCGGCGCGACGAGGACGAGGTCCGCGAGCGTCGCCAGCGCGATATGCTCGACGTGAAAATGCGGCACCTTCGCCCACATATCGGTGGAGACCGGCTGTCCGCTGATCTCGCGGAACGTCAGTTCCGTGACGAACTGCGTCGCCTCCTTCGTCATGATGACGTGGACCTCCGCGCCAAGCTTCCGCAGGCGGCTCACCACCTCGACCGCCTTATAGGCCGCGATGCCGCCCGTTACGCCACATACAATATGGAGGCCGGCAAAAACGCCAGCCTCCTTTTCTTTTACGGATTTTGCAGCCATCCTGTCAATCCTCATCTTTGGAAAGCTTGTAGTTGATCTCGCCCTCGGCGATCTCCTCCAGCGCGTTCGTGACATCCTTGGTCGACATCTTCTCGCATTTCGGCTCCGCGCCGTCGACGAGCTCGCGCGCGCGTTTCGACGCACAGACGACGAGCCCGTAGCGGCTGTCGACCTTCGTCATCAGGGTGTCCGTCGACGGATTGACCATGCTCATCGGTTCATTTTCTTTCTTCATGTTCCAGCACCTCGAAAAGTTCTTGATTTTTTGCCACACGACAGTGTTCTGCCATCCAAATATCCTTGATCTGCTCGACCGCATGATCGACCGTGTCGTTGACGACCACGTACTGATACTTTTTGCCGATCTCGATCTCGTCTTTTGCCGCATTCATACGGCGTTCGAGTGACTCCGGTGTCTCCGATCCACGCCCGCGGATGCGGTGCTCGAGCTCCTTGAGGGACGGCGGCAACAGAAAGATGAAGATGCCCTGCGGGCATTTCGCCATGACGTTCATCGCGCCCTGGATATCGATCTCGAGCAGGATGTCCTGCCCGCCGGCCAGGCTTTCCTCAACCTTGTCGAGCGGCGTCCCGTAGTAGTTCCCATAGACATTCGCGTGCTCGAGGAAGCCGCCCGCGGCGATCTTCTTCTCGAAGGCCTCTTTCGTCAGGAAATAGTAGTTGACGCCGTCCTTCTCGCCCTCACGCGGTGCGCGCGTCGTCGCGGAGATGGAGTACGCGAGCTCCGGCGTCTCCTGCAGCAGTTTCGTGCAGACCGTGCCTTTGCCCGTGCCCGACGGGCCCGAGACCACGATCAATAGTCCTTTCTTTTTCACAGCTTTCCATCCTCCATTGTATTCTCGTCCCCGATCATACGGCGGCTGACCGTCTCCGGCTGCACCGCGGACAGGATCACATGGCCACTGTCCATAATGATGACGGCGCGCTTGCGGCGGCCATAGGTCGCGTCGATGAGACGCTCCGCGTCGCGCGCCTCCTGGATCACGCGCTTGACCGGCGCAGACTCCGGGCTGATAACCGCGATGATGCGGTTCGCGGAGACGACATTTCCGAATCCGATGTTGATGAGTCGAATCCCCATTGCCCTCACCTCACTCGATGTTCTGCACCTGCTCGCGCAGCTTCTCGATCTCGCTCTTCATCGCGACGACGATCTGCGCGGCCTCGGCGGCGTTCGCCTTTGAGCCGATGGTGTTCGTCTCGCGGTTCATCTCCTGAATCAGAAAATCGAGCTTGCGGCCGACCGGCTCCTGGCTCTCGCGGATCAGGGAACCGAACTGCGCGAAATGGCTGTCGAGGCGCACAACCTCCTCGGTGAAGTTGACCTTGTCCGCATAGAGTGCCGTCTCCTCGATCAAGCGGGTCTCGTCGACCTTGTCCCCGATAAGTGCCGACAGTGTCTTCTCCAGACGGGCGCGATAAGCATCGACAATCTTCGGTGCGAGCTCCCGCAGCGCGGCGACATCGCCTTTCAGTGTCTCGAGCCTCTGCGCAAAGTCCTGCTCAATATGCGCGCCCTCTCGGCAGCGCATGGCGTCGAGTCCCTCGAGCGCCTCGCGCAGCGCAGTGAGCAACAGCGGCTCCATCGCCTGCAGATCCCCCGTGCGCTCGACCTGCAGGACATCCGGATAGCCCGCGATCGCCACGGCATCGTCCGGCCGCGCCATATGCAGCGAATCGCTGATCTCGTTGAGCGCATTCTGATAGGCCTGCGCGAGCCCTGCGTTGACATGAATCTCACAGCCGAGCGCGCGCCGATCGACGTAGTCGATATAGATATCGAGTTTGCCGCGCGCCGCGTGCCTGGCGACCTCGGCGCGCAGGGCCGGCTCCATCGCGTTCAGCGCAGCGCCCATATGAAAATTCTGCTCCAGGTAGCGCTGGTTGACCGCCTTGATCTCCACGCGCACCTTAAAATCCGCGTTCTCGGCCTTCCCCGCGCCGAATCCCGTCATGCTCTTTAGCATCTTGATCCTTCTTTACTCTTCGATTTCGCCCGAGAAAACGAGCTCTGCCGGGCCCGTCATAAAGACGTGGTTCGTCGCCTCGTCCCAGGCGATATGTAGCGTGCCGCCGTCGAGCTGCACGTCGACCTCACGATCCGTCCTGCCCGTCAGCACGCCCGCGACGCCCGTCGCGCACGCACCGGTCCCGCAGGCGAGCGTCACGGCCGCCCCGCGCTCCCAAACGCGCATGCGGACATGGCCGCGGTCCTTGACCTCGACGAACTCCGTGTTCGTCTTGCGCGGGAACCGCGGGCTGTGCTCGAAATGCGTGCCGAGCCGTTCGACCGGGAACGCCTCGGCATCGTCGACGAAAATCACACAGTGCGGATTGCCCATCGACACGCAGGTCATGCGGTAGCTCGTGCCCTCGACCTCGAGCGGCGCGTCGACCGCATGGCCCATGCCAAAGCCCGTGACGGGGATATGATCGCCCGCGAGCACGGGCTCGCCCATATCGACGCGCACGCCCGTGACCCTGCCGTCCTCCCGGATGATGCGCGGCACGAGCACGCCCGCACCGGTCTCAACCGTGAACGACTCCCCGGCCGTCGCACCGCTCTCGTAGAGATAGCGCGCGAAGCACCGGATCCCGTTGCCGCACATCTCGGCCTCGCTGCCGTCCGTATTAAAGATGCGCATGCGAAAATCCGCCTGCTCCGACGGCAGGATGACGAGGACGCCGTCCCCGCCGATGCCGAAATGCCGGTCGCAGACCTTCCGCGCGAACGCCGCATAGTCCGCGAGCTCTCGCTCGCGGCAGTCGATCAGGACAAAATCGTTGCCGCAGCCCTGCCATTTGGTGAAATGCATAGTCTCTCCCTCCGCCTGTTCTGTCTATCTATCTATTGTACCCGCTTTCCCGTGGCGTTGCAAGCCCTGACGCGAATCAGACGCCGGGCTCCGCCTCGCCCTGCATGGCGCGCCCGACGGCCGCTTCGGCCTCGTCTGCACTCATCAGGATATCGCGCGGCTTGCTGCCGTTGGAGCCACTCACGATGCCAAGTTCCTGCATCGTGTCGATGAGGCGCGCGGCGTGCGTGTAGCCGATGCTGAACCGCCGCTGCACCGAGGAGGTCGACGCGACGCCCGTGCTGTAGATCAGCGCGACGGCGTCGGGGAGCAGGGCATCCATCGCCGGCTTCTTGCGCGCGGCGCCCTTTTTCTCGCCCTCTTCCTTTTCCTGCAGCTCGCGCTCCGTGAACGCGACGATCTCTTCGTTCGTCTCCATTTCCTGCCCCTGCGCGCGAATGAAAGCCAGGAGCTTTTCGACCTCGTCGTCGCTGATGAACGCGCCCTGCACACGCAGTGGCTTGGACGCGCCGACCGGGTAGAACAGCATATCGCCCTTGCCGAGCAGTTTTTCCGCACCGCTCCGGTCGAGGATCGTGCGCGAATCGATCTGTGACGACACCGCAAACGAGATGCGCGACGGGATGTTCGCCTTGATGATGCCCGTGATGACGTCGACCGACGGGCGCTGCGTTGCGAGCACCATGTGGATGCCCGCCGCGCGCGCCTTCTGCGCGAGCCGGCAGATCGCGTCCTCGACGTCATGCGGCGCGACCATCATGAGATCAGCGAGCTCGTCGATGATGATGACGATAGCCGGCATTTTCTCATCGGGGAACTTCTTGTTGTAGGTGTCCATGTTGCGGACATTGCACGCGGCGAATTTCGCGTAACGATTCTCCATCTCCTGCACGGACCAGTTCAGCACCGACGCGGCCTTCTTCGCCTCGGTGACGACCGGCACCATCAGGTGCGGGATGCCGTTGTAGTTCGAGAGCTCGACCATCTTCGGATCGACGAGAATGAACTTTACCTCGTCCGGCTTTGCCTTAAAAAGGATGGAGCAGATCAGTGTGTTGATACAGACCGATTTGCCCGATCCCGTCGCACCCGCA
This sequence comes from Selenomonadaceae bacterium, assembly GCA_022773425.1. Lineage (GTDB taxonomy): Bacteria > Bacillota > Negativicutes > Selenomonadales > Selenomonadaceae > UBA2897. The sequence goes on along the minus strand of JALFBM010000011.1, from coordinate 59,156 downwards.
ACGAGCAAATGCGGCATCTTCGCAAGATCCGCGAAGATGGCCTGCCCGCCGATGTCCATGCCTAGGCCGACCGTGAGCTTGGATTTCGCGCGCGCGAACGCCTCGTTCTCGAGCACCTCGCGGAGCTGCACGCCCTCGAGCTCGCTGTTCGGCACCTCGATGCCGATGGCGGCCTTGCCGGGGATCGGCTCGATGCGCACGGAGGTCGCGGCGAGCGCGAGCGCGATGTCCTCTGAGAGGTTCGTGATCTTGCTGACCTTGACGCCCGGTGCCGGCTCGAGCTCGTAGCGCGTGACCGCCGGTCCATGACAGGCGTTGAGAATGGTCGCCTTGACCTTGAAATTCTCGAGCGTCTGCTGCAGTGTCCGCGCGTTCTCCTCGATCTCGATCGCCATGGCCTTGTTCTTTTTCTTGACGTGCTTCATTAGGATTTCTGTGACCTTCGGCAGCGCGTAGGGCTTTGTCTCCGGCGCGGCATCTGCCGCCTGCCCGGGCGCCTGCGACGCGACATCTGACATTTCCGCACTGGGCGCCTGCGACGCGACATCTGACATCTCCGCACCGGACGCCTGCGACGCGACATCCGTCCCCCACCCGCCGGACGGATCCGCGCTCTCTCCCGTCTCGGCGGCTTCGGCCGCGCGATCCGAGCTGTACGCGATCTGGAATTTTGGCACGGCCTCAGAAGGCGGCTCCGCGTCTGTCACCTTCGTGACCTCACTCGCGCGCACCGTCTCCGTATGCGGCTCCTTTGGCATCGCTGCGGGATCTTCCCGTTCCTCTTGAAAATGCGTATCCTTTTCCTGATTGTAAAAGGAATGCTTCCTGCGGAGCGCCGCGACCTTTTCGCTGACGTGTTCCGTGACCGCCGAGCCGGCCTCGGCCGCCTTGCTCGCCGTCACGGAGAGGGCGGTCTCCATGGCGCCCGCCGTCGCGCTCGCGCCCTTCTCGACCTTTTCCTGCGTCTTTAGAAGGCCCCTTGCCAGCGACCAGGTCGTCGAGAGCAGCACGGATCCGACGACCGCAATACCGAGCAGGAGGATCGTGCCATCGACGCCAAAGAACTTGCGCAGAACGAACAGAACGGTGCCGCCGGCGAGCCCGCCGCCGCGCGCGAGGCTATCTGGCAGGATCTCACGTCCCGGCGGGATCACGAAATGATGCCAGATGGCAAGCGCAGACAGGTATAGCAGGCACAACCCGAAGAAGCGCATCGAGTAGCGGGTGCCGTGGTGCTTCGTCATATAGAGCCAGCCGATCAGCAGCAGGAGCAGCGTCGGCACGATCGCGCCGATGCCGAACAGATACTGCAGCACCTTGGCAAAAGAAAGGCCGACAAAACCGACGTTCAGGCCAAACAGCCCGCAGAGCGAGAGCAGACCCGCCGCGAAAATCGCGAGACCCACGAGTTCGTAGCGGCGCCCCGGATTCATGGCGGCTGCCTGCTTCTCTTTCGCCTTCGTCGCGCGGCGCGTGCGCCGCTTCGCCGCAGTTTTTCTTGCCAAAACCCTCACCTCGTTTTCTTTCTATTTGGGGTTAGGACAGAGAAAAGCCCTCCCCGATGAGGAAGGCTTCCCCGCTCTATATGCTGTCTCTTACTTCGTCAGACGGTCGGCAGCGCGCTGCGTCTCGTACCGGATCCGCTCGACGTCAAGGGTTGTGTACGCCCCGTTTTCGAACAGAACACGGCCATCGACCAGTACCGTATCGACATCGCGAGAGCTTGCCGCGTAGACGAGCAGGCTCACGAGATCATGCCGCGGGCACCAGGCCACGCTGTCCATGTTAAACAGCGTGATATCCGCCTTGCACCCCTTCTCGATCTTGCCGATATCCGGAATACCGACGGCCTCCGCACCGTACTCCGTGCCCATCTTCAGCGCCGTCAGCGCCGGGATGGCGAGCGGGTCGAGCGCGTGCACCTTGTGCAGCATCGCCGCGAGGTTGACCTCCTCGAGCATGTCGAGGTTGTTGTTCGACGACGTGCCGTCCGTGCCGAGCGCCACGCAGATGCCCTCCTGCAGCATGCGCGGCACCGGCGCGACGCCGCTCGCGAGCTTCATGTTGCTCGTCGGGTTATGCGCGACGCGAATATGGTGGCGCTTCACGATCTCGATGTCGTTTTCGTCCATGTGCACGCAGTGCGCGGCAAGCGTCCCCTTGCCGTCGAACAGGCCGGTCTCCTCCACCCATGCGAACGGGCGCTTGCCGTAGGTTTTCATCGAACCGTTGATCTCGTCGAGCGTCTCGTGCATGTGGATATGGATCTCCGCGCCGAGGCTCTGCGCCGCTTTGGCGACCTTTTTCAGGAAGTCCGGCGAGCAGGTGTATGGCGCATGCGGGCCGAACATGACCGTGATGCGGCCGTCCGCGGCGCCGTTATAGTCCTTGAACAGCTCGACGTTCGTCTGCAGGCGCGCCTCGCCGTCCGGCGCTGTGCCGATGATGCCGCGCGACAGCACGCCGCGCAGTCCCGCATCCATCGTCGCCTCGGCGACGCGCTCCATATACGGCCCGTACATGTCGGCAAACGTCGTCGTACCCGTGCGGATCATCTCGGCCATCGCGAGCATCGCGCCCCAGTAGATATCCTCGGACTGCATCTTGTCCTCAATGGGCCAGATGCTGTGCAGCCAGTCCATCAGGGCCATGTCGTCCCGGTAGCTGCGCAGCAGCGTCATCGACGTATGTGTATGTGCGTTGACAAAGCCCGGGATGGCGAAATGATCCGTGCCGTCGATGACCTTGCCCGGACGGAAGTCCTCCGGCACCTCGCCGACGCCGACGATCCGGTCTTTGTCGATGAGGATGTTCGTGAGCGGCGTCGTGCCGTCTGGCAGCAAGGTGTAGACGTTCTTGATCAGAGTTTTCATAAAAAGTAATTTCTCCTTAGTTCAGATTCAGATAGGCGCGCTGCTCTTCAGAGAGCGTATCGATCTTCACGCCGAGCGCGTCAAGCTTGAGCCGCGCGAGCTCCGTGTTGATTTCCTCCGGCATCACATAGACCTGATTCTTTAACTCCGCATGATGCTTCAGGATATGCAGTGCACAGAAGAACTGCACGCCGAACGACAGGTCCATGATCTCGGCCGGATGTCCGTCGCCGGCCCCGAGGTTCACGAGACGACCCTCCGCAAGCAGGTAAAGCTTGCGGCCGTCCTTCTGCGCGAACTCCTCGATGTTCTTGCGAACCGTACGCCGCGAGACCGAGACACTCTCGAGCTCCGGGATATTGATCTCACAGTCGAAATGCCCGGCGTTCGCGAGGATGGCACCGTTCTTCATGCTCTCGAAATGGCGTTTGCGGATGATGTCCTTATCGCCCGTCAGCGTCAAAAAGATATCGCCGATCTTTGCGGCCTCGTCCATCGGCATGACGCGGAAGCCGTCGAAAATGGCCTCGATAGCCTTGATCGGATCGACCTCCGTGATGATGACGTTCGCGCCAAGACCCCGCGCGCGCATCGCACCGCCCTTGCCGCACCAGCCGTAGCCGGCGATCACAACGTTCTTGCCCGCGACGACGAGATTCGTCGTGCGCAAGATGCCGTCCCACGTCGACTGGCCGGTGCCATAGCGGTTGTCGAACAGATATTTCATATAGGCGTCATTGGCCGCGAGCATCGGGAACTCGAGCTTGCCGGCCTTCGCGAGGCCACGCAGCCGGTTCACGCCCGTCGTCGTCTCCTCGCTGCCGCCTAAAATATGCGGCAGCAGCTCCCGCCGCGTCGTGTGCAGCGTGTGTACGAGGTCGCCGCCGTCGTCAATGAGGATATCCGGCTGGATATCCAGCGCGCGGTTGATGAAGGTGAAATACTCCTCCTCCGTGCACCCGTGCCAGGCAAAGACATGCACGCCGTCCTCTACGAGCGCTGCCGCGACGTCGTCCTGCGTCGAGAGCGGGTTACTGCCCGTCACCGCGACCTCCGCGCCCGCGTGATGGAAAATCTCCGCCATATACGCCGTCTTTGCCTCGAGATGCAGCGTGATGACCATCTTGATGCCCTGGAACGGCTTCGTTTTTGAAAATTCTTCCTCCACGTGATGCATCACCGGCATGAAGTTCTTCACCCAGTCAATCTTGTCATGCCCGCTCGGTGCGAGCTTGATATCCCGGATCATGGATTCCATATTCCATCAGCCTCCTGTTTTTTATCCAACCTATATTGTAGCACGGAACCAGCCCCTCTGTCACGCGCCTGTCCATTCCGTCAGGAGTCAGCGGTTCAGTTCGCGTTCCATCTCCTCGTAATCCGTCGCGTCGACCTTCAGCGGCGTCACAGAGACGTAGCCCTGCTCCGTCGCGTAGATGTCCGTCGGCTCGCTCTTGTCCGTGTCATATGGTGTACCGTGCACTGCGTAAAAAATCCGCCCGTCCCGCTCGATCCGGTTGTAAGCGTTCAGATAGTCGCGCACGCCCTGCCGGCCATAGACGAATTTCGCCGGTCCCGGGTTGTGCTTTTTCGGGAAGTTCACATTATAGAGGAAACATTCGCCGTCGCGGCGCTCCATCGTCTCCATCAGAAAACTGTGGAATGCGTGCGCGACCTCCGCGAAGCTCCACGCGCTGCCGTAGTCGCGTGACACCGCGAACGCCGGCACCCCGTGCAGGAACGCCTCGCGCGCCGCGCCGACCGTGCCCGAGTACAGGATATCCGTCGCGAGATTCGAGCCGTCGTTGATGCCCGAGATCACGACATCCGGCTTGACCTGCACGAGCGCCTCGAGGTAGAGTTTCACGCTGTCGACCGGCGTGCCGGCGACGGCCCAGGCCTCGACGCCGTACTGCCGGTATTTTTCCTGCATCGCCTTGCCGCGCAACAGCTCGACCTCCGCGTGGACCGTCATCGCGTGCGACTTTCCGCTCTGCTGCGAGAGCGGAGCCGATACGGTGACCGCATGCTCCGGTGCGAGCTCGTTTACCAGTGCGTCAAGGCCCTCCGCCCCGATACCGTCGTCATTGCACAGTAAAATACGCAATCTTTCTCTTCCTTTCTATGGTCCGTTCTTTTCTTCCGTAAAAACAAGTATAACAAAAGCCTCCCTGAAAAACAAGGAGGCTTGTCCATTTCACATGGTGACCCACCGGGGAATCGAACCCCGAACCTACTGATTAAGAGTCAGTTGCTCTGCCAGTTGAGCTAGTGAGTCATGGTGATCCACCGGGGAATCGAACCCCGAACCTACTGATTAAGAGTCAGTTGCTCTGCCAGTTGAGCTAGTGAACCACATCTTCGATTTGCCGCCGCGATTTCCCGCAACAACAGATATTATTATAGAGCGGGCCAGGCGTCTTGTCAACCCCTATTTCCGCTCCCGCGGGAAAGAAAATTTCTGCTCCCGTGCCAAAAAGAAAAACGCCACCGCGCAAACAACGTAAGTGCGGTGACGGTGTGAACAAACATGGTCGGGATGACAGGATTCGAACCTGCGGCCTCTTCGTCCCGAACGAAGCGCGCTACCAAACTGTGCCACATCCCGGCAACGAGTAATAGTATACCGCAACGCGGGATGTTTTGCAAGCCCTTTTTTCATTTTTCGAGCTTTTTCAGAAGGGCCACCCCTATACCTCTCGGTGCGGCAGGGCCGGAGCCGCCCCGCTTCGATGGACGAGGGCGCGGAGCGAGGCGAGCCACGTGCACGGCGGGTGCTTTTCAGTGAACAGGAACAGAATGGGGATGACGATCAGGGTAAAGACGGTCGAGGTCAGTAGTCCGCCGATGATGACCCAGGCCATGGAACTCCGCGTCTCGGAGCCCGCGGTCACGGCGAGCGCGGTCGGCAGCATGCCGACGATCATCGTGATGGTCGTCATGAAGATCGGCTTCAGGCGCACCTTGCCCGCCTCGATGACGGCGTCGTGGGCCGTATAGCCGCGGTCCATGAGCGTCAGCGTGTAGTCGAGCAGCAGCGTGCCGTTCTTCGCGACGATACCGTCCATGACGAGGATGCCGATCAACGAGTAGAGGTTGAGCGTGTTATGCGTCAAAAACAGGATAAAGAGCGCGCCGATGATACCAAGCGGCAGCGAGAACATGCGGATGATCGGCGTGATGGTCGACTCGTAGAGCACGCCGAGCAGCATGTAAATGAGTACGAGCGCGAGGAACAGCGCGGCGAGCAGCTCCTTGAACGTGTCGTTCATGCTCGTCGCCTGCCCGCGGAACTTGTACGTCACGCCCTGATCCTCGAGATGCGCGCCGCGCACAGCCTTCTGCACATCCTTCATGACCTCATTGAGCGGGCGCCCGGAGATATTCGCGCCGATGCGGATGGAGCGCTGCTTGTCGACGCGGCGGATGGAGACCGGGCCGCGCCCGTTCTTGATCGTCGCGACGTCGCCGAGGTAGATGAGTTTGCCGCCCGCAGAGACCGGCACATGCGCGACATCCGACGCCTTGTAGCCGTCCGCCCCCTTAAACCGGACCTTGATGTTCGTGTCCTGCCCGTCGTTTTTCACGTCGTTCTTGAGCTCGCCCGCGGATACGCCCGTGATGGCGGAGCTGAACGCCGTGTCGACATCCGCCAGCGACGTGCCGAGCGTCTTGATTTTCTGCCGGTCGACGGTCAGCTGCAGCTCCGGCATGCCCTCCGTATACGAGCTGTTGACATCCGTGATGCCGTTCACGTCGTTCTTCATGAGGTTCATGACCTGTTCGGCAGCCACGCTCAGCTTGTCGTTATCGCTGCCGCGCAACTCGACCTGCAGCGTGCCCCCGCCGCCCTTGGCACCACCACCACCGCCAGAAATGCCAGCGACCGAGGTCTGCGTCTCCGCGATACGGACATCCGCCTCCTTGATTCCCGCCGCGAACCGGCGCATCTCATTGGCGACATCCCAGACCGAGCGCTTGCGGTCCTTGCGGTCGTAGAGCTGCACCTTGATGCGGCCCTCGTAGGCGTTGCTGCCGCCGGCCTGCGTCATGTAGTACTCGACCTCCGGGATCTCGGCGAGCTTTTGCTCCAGCTTTTCCGCGACTTTGTTTGTCTCCTCGGCCGACGTGCCGACCTGTCCCTGGATATTGATCGTGAAACTCGACTCATCCGTCTGCGGCATGTACTCCGAGCCGATGAGCCCGAGCGGCACCATCGCGACGACCGCCGCAAAAAGCACCGTGATGCCGAGCAGCAGTTTTTTCTTGTGGCCAAAGCTCCAGCGAAGCACGCGCACATAGGTATCGACGGCCCACGCCTCGAGCCGGTCCATGCGTTCCCAGAGCCGACGTTTCGGCACGTGGTAGCCGCCCGCGAAGAACTTCGATGCGAGCATCGGCGTCAGCGTGAACGAAATGAACAGTGAAAACAGCCCCGCGAACACGATGGTCAGGCCGAACTGGCGGAAATACTGTCCCGTCATGCCGTTCATGAACGCGATCGGCATGAACACCGCCGCGTCGCAGAGCGTGATGGCGATCGCCGCCATGCCGATCTCCGTCCGTCCGTGCTCGGCCGCTAGCGCCGGCTCCTCGCCCAGCTTCAGATGCCGCGTGATGTTCTCGAGCACGACGATCGAGTCATCGACGAGGATGCCGATACAGAGCGTCATGCCCATCAGGGACATCATGTTGAACGTGAAGCCCGCGATGTACATGACGAAAAACGTCGCGATCAGCGAAGTCGGGATGGCGATCATGACCGCTGCCGTCGAACGCCAGCCGCGCAGGAACAGAAACAGCACGAGTCCCGTCGTGATCAGGCCCTCGACGAGCGTCCCGAGCGTGTTGTGCAGCGAGGTCTTGACGTAGTCCGCATCGTTCGACACGACGACGAACTGATAGTCCGGGTGATCCTTGCGCAGCTTTTCGACGCTCTTTAGAATGTTGTCCGCGGTCTCGACGACGTTCGCATCGCTGTTCTTGTAGATCAGCACGTTGACCGCGTCCTCGCCATTCAGGCGGCCGTAGCGCTCCGTGCGCGCGTCCTGCTCGCGCACCGTCGCAACCGCCGTCAGCGGGATCAGCTTGCCCGCCGTGTTCTTGACCTGGATCTTTTCGATCTCCTTCGCATCCTTGAACTGGGCGATGACACGGACGTCTGACTTCGTCGTGTCCGTATAGATGGAGCCTGACGGCAGCAGCTGGTTCTCACTCTTGATGGCCTTTGCGATCGCGTCGAGCGTCAGATGATACGCGGCGAGCTTGTCGCGGTCCACCTCGACGGCGACCTCCTTGTCCCGTCCGCCGTGCAGCTCGATCTCCGAGACGCCGCCCGCCTGCTCGAGTACTTCCTCGAACACGTTCTCCGTCTGCGAGTAGGTCACCGCCTTGCTGTGCTGGCTCATGACCGCGAGCTCGACGATCGGCTTATCGTTCATGTCGCGCTTGAAAACGACCGGCGCCTCCGCCTCATCCGGCAGTTTGTTCGCGATGGCCTCGACCTTCTTCGATGCGTCGATAGCTGTCGTGTCCGCATTCGCGCCGAAATTCAGTTTTAGCGAGACGCGCGCGAAACCGTAGCTCGCCGTCGAGGTCATCTGGTCAACATCGGAGATGCCCGACAACGCGTTCTCGACCGGCTTGACGACCTCCTGCTCCACGGACTCCGCGCTCGCGCCCGGATATTTCACCATGACCGTGATGTTCGGCGTGTTGAGCGCCGGCAGCAGCTCGACGCCGATGCGGTAATAGCTGTAGAGGCCGAGCACGACAAAGAACAGCACGACCATCGAGATACCGACCGGCCGCTTTATGGATAACCGGGTGATATTCATGCTTCATCCCCCGATTCCGGATCCGTCTCACGTTCCTTCGTGTCGACCTGCATACCGTCTTTTAGCTTGTCCTGGTTGCTAAGAATGACGATATCCCCTTCCTCGAGCCCGTCGAGGATCTCCTCATGTTCATCGTTCATCAGGCCGATTTTTACCTCGCGCACCTCGACCTTGCCCTCGCGGTTGAGAATGTAGACCTTTGTATGCCCGTTGCGCGAAACCACGGCCTCCTTCGGCACAAACAGCGTGTCCGGCCTTTGCAGAATATCGATGCTCGTATGCGCGTAGAGACCCGCCTTGATCGAAAGATCCGTGTCCTCGAGCTCGATGCGGACGGTATAGGTCTTGGCATCCTCGTCCATCGCCGGGCTCACGTAGACGATGCGCCCGGCGACATCCTGCCCGAGCGCGTCGATCGTCACCTGCACGGCCATGCCCGGCTCGAGGATCGCGGCATCCGCCTCCGCGAGCTGGCAGTCCACATTGATATGGCGGTTGTCGACGAGCGAGAACACCTTCGTCCCCGCGTTCACGATCGCGCCCGCCTCGGCGTTCCGATAGCCGATCACCCCGTCGCGCGGCGCGCGCAGATAGAGATCCGACCGCTGATGCAAAAGTGCCTCCGTCGCGCGCTGCTGTTTCTCCGCCGTGTACTCCTTCGACTGCACGGACGCCGCCGTCCCGTCGTCCGCCTGGTCCGCGAGCACATCGAACGCGGCCTTCGACGCGAGGTATTCGCGCTTCACCGAGTCGAGCGTATCCTGCGAGATCGCGCCGATCGAGTACAGGTACTGGTTGCGCTGATACTTGTCCGCCTCGAGGTCGAGGTCGTTGCGCGCCTTCACATAGTTCGCGTGATACGAGGCGGCCTCCTCACGCGCGTCCGCGCTCGCCGCCCCTGTCGCGGCCTGATTCTGCTGGATCGAGATATCGAGGTCGCTCGTATCCTGCTCGAGCAGCACCTGCCCTGCCGTCACGTGGTCGCCAAGGTCCACGTACACCGCTTTGATCCGCCCCGTGTACTTCGGCGCGAGCGGCACATTCGCATCCGCGACTGTCTGCCCCGAGAGATCCACATGCCGCAGCATATCCTGCCGCGTCAGCGTCATGACCTCGACGAGCGGCTTTGTGCTCTTCGCGCGGATCTTCTTGCCCTGCTGCGCACCGAAATACAGATACATGGCCGCGCAGAGCAGCACGAACACCAGCACGCCCGCGATCCCCTTTTCCCGACGGCTCATAGAACGAAATGAATGACGCATTGAAATTCCCCTTAAAACCTGCAAAATGCAACGAAATATTAACGAAACTTACCGTATTCTCTGTCTTTTTCCCATTTTCCACGCTAGTTTGTTCTTATTCTACCATATATTCGGCAAAAATATATAAAGAGAACATAAAATCTCTTTTCCATCGAATGCGGAATATGGTAAGATAGAGGAAGCATGAGATATGCACAGTTCCCATGTCCGATTCACGAAGGGAAGGTAAGCTATGCAAGCAGTAAAAATCGCAGAAAATATCTATTGGGTCGGGGCCATCGACTGGTCCATGCGTTCATTCCACGGCTACGCGACGAGCCGCGGCTCGACCTACAACGCCTATCTGATCCTCGACGACAAAATCACGCTGATCGACACGGTCAAGGAGCCGTTCAAAGAGGAACTCCTCGCGCGCATTTCGTCCGTCATCGATCCGTCGAGCATCGACGTCATCGTGTCGAGTCACGTCGAGCCGGACCACTCCGGCTCCCTGCCCTTCATGATGGAGCATTGCCCAAAGGCCACCATCTACACGAGCTTTCCGCAGGGCCTCAAGGGCCTGACGGCGCGCTACGGTATGCTGCGCTACGAGCCGGTCAAGGCCGGCGACATTCTGAAAATCGGCAAGCACACCCTGCAGTTCGTGCCGACGCCGATGCTGCACTGGCCGGACTCCATGGTCACCTACTGCCCCGAGGCGAAAATCCTGTTCTCGAACGATGCGTTCGGCCAGCACTACGCGACGAGCCAGCGCTTTGACGACGAGGTCGACCGCGGCGTGCTGTTCTACGAGGCCAAGAAGTACTACGCCAACATTCTGATGCTCTACGGCATGCAGGCCAAAAAAGCCATGAAGGCCCTCGCTCCGCTCGACATCCAGATGATCGCGACCGGACACGGCATCATTTGGCGCAAAAACGTCCAGGAAATCCTCGCCGCCTATCAGAAATGGTCCTCGTTCGAACTCGAGGACAAGGCCGTTGTCGTGTTTGACTCCATGTGGGGCACGACCGAATCCATGGCCAAGACCATCACCGAGGCGTTCCGCGACAAGGGCATGCCGGTCTCCTACTACGACATCAAGAAAAATGAGATGTCCGACATCGTGGCCGATATCCTGACGAGCAAGTACCTCGCCGTCGGCAGCCCGACCATCAACAACCAGATGATGCCGACCATCGCCGGCTTCCTCTGCTACCTCAAAGGCCTCGCACCCAAGAACCACAAGGCCTTCGCCTTTGGCTCCTACGGCTGGGGCGGGCAAAGCATCCAGCAGGTCGACCAGGAACTCCGCATCGCCGGCTGCGAGATCGCCATCCCCATGATCCGCGTCGCGAACAAGATGACCGAAAAAGACGAAGACGCGATCCGCGCCGCCGTCCAATCCCTCTAAACAACCAAATCCACGAAAACAAAAGGACGGCTGCCGCGCAGCCGTCCTTTTCGGTTGGAGAATCTACGATTTCTTTACCACAGGCCAAGGAGTTTCCACCAGCCTGCACCGATGGTCAGGTAAATGGCGGTCGTGATGGTCGTCATGACGAAGCCGTTTTTCCACCACTCGCCCTGCGACACGTAGTCGGCGCCAAAGTAGATCGGCGCGCAGCCATTGCCGTAGTGTGTCAGCGAGATCGGCACGTCGGCGAAGATACCGAACACGATGGCCGTCAGCAGGGGCGGCGCGCCGACCGCGACCGTCACAGCGATGAACGCTGCGTACAGCGCGCTGATGCGCGCCGTGACACTCGCAAAGCAGTAATGGATGTAGGTGTAAAAGAGCAGCAGAATCACGGCCGAGATCACCCAGCTCAGGCCGAGCGACGAGATGGCCGCGCCCGCCGATTCCGCCATCCATTTGATGATGCCGGACTTCGAGAGAGCCGTCGCGAGCGTCATCAGCGAGCCCATCCAGAACATCGCGTCCCAGGCGCCTTTCTCGCGGATGACATCCTGCCAGTTGATGACATCCACGATGACCATGATGCAGACCGCGGTCATCGCGACCGGCGTCGCACCGATATGCGTGAGCCCAGACGTCGCCCAAAACAGCAGCGACCCGAGGAAGATGACGAGCAGATATTTCTCCGCCTTCGACATCGGGCCCATCTCCGTGAGCTCTTTTTGCGCGAGTTCCTTCGCATGCGGGATGCTCACAAGCTCCGGTTTTGTGAGCTTTAGCATAACGTACGGCACGAGGAGCAGCGCGAGCAGGCCCGGCACGATCGCCGCAAGCGCCCAGTCCATCCACGTGATCTCCACGCCGAGCGCCTTAGCCGCCAGCGCCACGCAGAGCGGGTTGCCCGCCATCGATGTCACGAACATCGTGCACGTCACCGCGTCGCTATGATACCCGACCTGTATGAGATACGTGCCGATCTTTTTCGCCGTCTCCCCCGGCTCGGAGCCAAGCGCCTTTGCAAGGCTCTGCACGATCGGATACATGATGCCGCCGCCGCGCGCCGTAGCCGACGGCGTCGCTGGAGAAATGATGAGTTCACTGAAGGCGATCGCATAGCCGAGCGAAAGCGCGCTCTTGCCGATGGCGCGAATGATCGCGAACGCAATGCGCCGTCCGAGCCCACTCTTGATGAAGCCGCGCGAGTACAGGAACGCGCAGACGATCAGCCAGATCGTCGAATTGCCGAACCCGGCCAACGCGTCTTTGGTACTCAGTAGCCCCGTCAGCACCGAAAACGTGATCGCAATGAACGCGACGGCACCAATCGGCAACGGGTGCAGGATGAACCCGACAACCGTCGCGATGAACACTGCCGCCAGATGCCAGCCGAGCGGCGTCACCCCCGCCGGTTCCGGCAGGAACCATAGGATAGCGCCGACCAACACCACGATCAGCGCGCTTCTCTGATTTTTACTCATACAAACCACGCCCTTTCCCTTGTTTCCTACTCCTTTCGTTTACACCCTTACCTTTCGCCATTCCCCGTCAGAATCCTGCAAAAAGGGCGAAAATTCGTCAGAAAAATCCGCAGATTTGCCCTCGAGGTAGTCGAAGAATGCGATGCAAGAACCGCCCTGCAGCACAGCAACTGCAGGGTGGTTCTTGCATCAAGCAAAGGCAGCCCGATCAGAGCGCCGCGAGCTTCCGGAATGCCTCTTCTGACATACCGGCTTTCTTCGCAGCTTCCTGAAGTGAAAGGATACCCTCACGAACCAACTCTGCGAGAGTGGTCCATCGGCCTTCTTCGCGGCCTTTTACTATTCCTTCTTCGCGGCCTTTTTCTTCACGGCGGCGTAGCTCCATGAAAAACGTCATATACTCCACCTTCATGTCCTTGTTTTCTTTCGCTGCTTCTACCGCATCGGCAATGGTTTCTGTGAATTTCCCTTTCGGCGCTTTGCCCTCGATGTAGTCGAGGAATGCGGCAAGGTTTGGGTTTATGCCCTCGCGCCGGCCCTTGCTGTTCAGGAAGATCTTCGTCGTCTCGTCGCCCATCGCCAACGTTGCATCCTCCGCGCAGGTTTCGTGGAAGGTATACTGGCTGAGGCTTCGGTCGAAGGGATCGAAGGTGCAGATGAAGATGATGTACGTCTTCCGCAGCTTCGTATAGAATTCGCCCTTGTTCAGCACATCCATATCCATCATGGCCTGATAGTAGCGTGTACGCTTCGGGAGCTCCGCGGGATCGGCGTAGTCCGTCGTCTGCATCTCGATGTCGTAGAGGGTGCCCTGCTCATCCTCAACATAGACATCGAGCCGCACACTCTTGCTGTCACGGCGCACATGGATATCCTTCTCCGTTTCTGCGAAGGTGATCTTGCGGATCTTGATGTTCAGAATCGTTTCAATCAGCCGCTTGCAAAGGCGCTTCTTGCGCATGACCTTTTGGAAGATAAAGTTATCCGCGATGGTCAGATCTTCCCAGGCTTTCAGCGCATCCGTTCGATTCGCTCTGTCCATTGGCATGCCTCCTCCTGAACCGCTCTCTTCACCTATGATTATACGCCAAGTCCGGATTCGATGACAAGCGAAAAACACATAAACCTACCATCTCGTCTACGGCATGATGGTACGGTTTCATCGTGTACGCACACACGTTCTTAATTCTTTGTGCAAGATTTATCTTGTTTTTCTGCGTAAATCATAGTTCTTTTCCACGCGAATGTCAATAGTTTTTTTAAAAAAATTAAATTTTATCCCGTGATGTGGGAAGAACGGGCATACCCAGAAGTATTTGATAGCAATTCCTGCCGCTGCCGATCATCGGCACAGGGAGGCTTGACGCAGATTTCCTGAAGGATAAGTCTTATCCTTGTCGTATCTCTCATCTCCCTAGGAAAGCTGGCAGGCATTGCTCCCTGGCAGCCGCATCTGCCAAAACTTATCCCCCGCAAGACATTTTGCGCAGACACACAAAAAAGCTCCGCAGAAAATCTTCTGCGGAGCTATGTCCTCCATATGGTGCTCGCCAAGGGATTCGAACCCCTGACCTCCTCCATGTGACGGAGATGCTCTAGCCAACTGAGCTAGGCGAGCGTAAAAGAAAAGCCTCGCCGTTAGACGAAGCTGTGCGTTCTAAATGGTGGGGTTAACAGAATTCGAATCTGTGACCTCCTCGATGTCAACGAGACACTCTAACCAACTGAGCTATAACCCCATGTCTTAACGACAGATATTACTATAGCATAACTCGGCTATATCTGTCAACTAGAAATTCCAATTTCCCACATTTCTTTTTTCCAACCGGTTTTCAGTTGTCTTTCCGGCGACGAATTGTTTATAATAGAGTCGGCAGAAAAAGCTAATCTCTGCCTTTTTGACAGTCGGACGTTTCTTTTGTAAAATAGTACCAGGTCTTAAAACCAAACTCACAAATTTGAAAGGGTGATTTTTACCGTGTTTGTACACGAACTCATCAAACGGAACGCACAGAGCGCACCGGACAGCATGGCCGTCATCGACCACGAAAAGCGGCTGACTTACGCCGAGCTGCAGCAGGCGGTAACAAACTGCCGCGACCGCCTCTACGCGGCCGGCGTCCGCCGGGGAGACCGCGTCGGCATCTTCTCGCGGAACAGCGCGGCCTTCATCTATTCCTATATGGGCATCTGCTCACTCGGCGCCATCGCCGTGCCGATCAACTTTCAGCTCAGCAACCGCGAAATCGCCTACATCATCAAGGATGCGGGCATTCAGACGCTGCTGACCTACGAGCCGCTGAATCTCGTCGACGCGATGGCTGCGCTCCGCTGCGGGCTCAAGGTCACGCAGTACGACATCCGCACGCTCGGTGAAAAAAAGAACGGCGTTCCCGCTGCTCCAGCACTCGACGCAGACTTTGACGACCAGCAGCCGGCATGCATCATCTATACGTCCGGCACGACCGGCAACCCGAAGGGCGCCGTGCTCTCGCATCATAACCTGACGTTCAACGCGTATCAGATCCGCTACATGCATTGCGAGGCCAAGCACAACGTGCTCTGCGTGCTACCGATGTATCACGCGTTCGGCTGGACCTGCTCCGTCCTCTATCCGCTGCTCGTCGGTGCGACGGTCGTCGTGCTCGACCAGTTCACGCCGAAGGAGACGATCCGCACGATCCGCGACGAAAAGGTCACGGACCTCTACATCGTCCCGTCCATCTGCAGCCTGCTCACGAAGCTCGCATCGAAAGAAGATATGAAGACCGTGCGCCTTGTCGTCAGCGGCGGCACGACCCTCCCGCTCAAAATTGAGCAGGACTTTATGGCAAAATTCGGCGTGGATATCTGCGAGGGCTACGGCCTGTCGGAAACGAGCCCGGTCGTCACGCTGAACCCGCCCGAGCGCCCGAAGGTCGGCTCGTGCGGCCCGTTCGTCCCCGATATGGAATGGAAGCTGATCGACGCAAACGGCGAGCCCGTTCCGCAGGGTGAGACCGGCGAGCTCGTCGTCAAGGGCGGCAACGTCATGCTCGGCTACTGGAACCTCCCGGATGTCACATTCGACGCGATGCGCGGCGGCTGGTTCCATACGGGCGACGTCGCGCGCGTCGACGAGGACGGCTACCTCTACATCGTCGACCGCATCAAAGACATGATCATCAGCATGGGTGAAAACATCTACCCGCGCGAGGTCGAGGAACTCATCTATCAGTTCCCGGGCATCTACGAGGCCGCCGTCATCGGCATCGACGACAAAATCCGCGGGCAGGCCGGCGCCTGCTTCTATACGGTCAACGAGGGCGCGACCGTCAACGTCCGCGAGCTCAAGAAATTCCTGCAGGCCAACCTCGCGCTCTACAAAATCCCGCGCGAATTCCACCAGATGGACAGCCTGCCGCGCACGTCGACCGGCAAGATCGCCAAGCGGCGGATCCTCCAGGCGTTCGAGGAAAGCAAGAAAAAGAAGTGACCGACTTGCCGAAAATTCCCGAAAATCGGTCAACTGTCTTAGCGTTTCTATCCTTTTTTGTGGTATAATGAAAGGCGTATGGGTATAGCTGTGGCTATGCTGCCGGGAGTATTTGGGAATAAAGGAGCGAAAAACATCATGGAAGCGAAATACGATGTTGCCATCACCAATATTGGGAACCTCGCAAAAAATTTTCTTGAGAACAATAACAGCGTCATCCTTCTCGACGAGGGGGTGCGCCCGAATTTGGCGGAAATGGTTATCGAGCATACGCCGGATGAGCTCAAGGAGGACATCAAAAAGGGCGATAAACTCCTGATGGGCGGCGTGAAATACACGGTGGAGTGGATTGGCGACGACGCAAACCACAACATCCGTGAGGAAGGCCATTGCACCATTGTATTCAACGCGGAAGGCTCTATGCCCGGCCAGATTATCGTCAAGGGCAAGGCGCTCCCGGTTCTCTCCGAAGGCGCGCATATCACGTTTGTAAAAAAATAAGCACAAAGACCGAGTCAAAGCAAAGACCGGCCGCGGGAATTCCGCGGCCGGTCTTTTTTACCCGTAAAAGACGGCAAAAATGTGTTTGAAAGAATCAAGTATTGGTGGAGGGGTTACGGGAGCGTGATGCCAGCCAAGAATCCCGGGTGGGTATCCTGTGCGAGATGGATGGCCGCAAAGAATTGTTTCACGTGAAACGGGGTGATGTCAGGCTTCTCGTAGGTTTTCTCCCCGCTGACATAGGGGAGTATGGCTTCGCATGCCATCGTGAGGTCCGCGCCATTTTTCGTCCGCGCGTCATAGAGGTCGATGCCGAGCGCATCGCCGACGCGCGCAAGCGTCAGATACGCGCGCAGCACATACATGCTGTAGTTCATCGGACGCGTCCGCGCGAGCTCGAGCGGCAGGGTGCCGTCTGCCGCCAGCTGCTTCTCCATCCGCCTCTCCGGGACGGCCGCGACGATCTGCCGTGCGAGGTCATCCCGGCCGACGTAATGCGCGTAGACGGCAGTCTGTGCGTCGTACCAAACCCCGTGATTGTTTTTTGCCGCAGCCTCCTGCCTGCCGAGATCGCTCGTCCTCAGCCAGTCCAGATACGCGGAGAACCACGCCTTCACCGCTTTCCGCTCCGCCGCGGGGAACGCCCCCGACGGTTCCAGCAGATACAGGCTGTCCACGACGTCGATCAGAGACACCGTGTCGATGATGCCGTTATGGTTCCCCTTCTCGCGTCCCGGGATCGTCTGCGCGTAGCGCAGGTTCGGGTTCATGCGCGTCCTCGGGTCGACGAACCATACGCGCAGGATCTCGGCCGCGCGTTTTGCATAGCGCACATCACCGCTGACGGCCCAGCCGCGAGCCAGCGCCCGCACGAGCTTCGTCATCTGCTGCAGGCGCGGCGCGTCGTAACGCGAAGTATCCTCTTTCTCCGGGTTGATCTTCCCATCATGGCGCACATACGCCCCATCCGGATGTTCCGGATCCGGCCACCAGTAAATCGCGAGGCTGACATAGTCCCGCTTATCCCCGGACGGCGCCGCCTGCTTCTTGTCCGTGAGCCTTGGAATCGGCTTTGCCATCGCCTTCTCTGCCCCCCGCACCAGCGCCGCTCGGTCCTCGCTCGACGTTGTATACTCTGCCGTATCGATCCAGGCGCCGTTAGCAAAAACAGCGGGAGAACCCGCTGCTAAAAAGCTGATCAGAACCGATAGGCTAAACCGTCCAATCCAATGTTTTGTTTTCATCGTCCTTTTCCTATCTGCGGTACGATCCTTAACGAATGAAGTTGGTCTTGCTGTACGCCACACCCTCGGGGACATCGACACCGGCCTTCCGCCCCGCCTCGAGGCAGCGAAGCATCCAGGCCATATTCCGGCCGAGGTTCTTCATGACCGCGACGCCCTCGCCATCCTGCAGGACCTCCTCCGGCGTATTGCCATGCACCATCGGCCAGTAGCTCGACGTCACGAGCGGCATTTGGTTGATGCACGGATACTTCGCGAGCGCATCCAGCGTCGCCGTCGTCCCCGCGCGGCGCGCCGACGTGATCACCGCGGCCGGCTTATGCGCGAGCTCCTTCCCGGCCACGCCGAACAGGCGATCGAGGACGACCTCGATTTCCCCCGTTGGAGAAGCGTAGTAGACCGGTGAGCCAAAGACGAAACCGTCCGCACTGGCGCATTTCTCTTTCAGCGAGGCGACGAGAGCGGGGAGATTCCCGTTCACGGCGTCGCGGCCGACAAAGGCGATTTCCGCATCGATACCGGCGTCCTTGAGTTCCTTCGCGATAATCGTCATGGCCGTATACGTGCAACCCTTTTCGCGGCGGCTGCCGTTGATCATCAATACTTTCATAGCTGCTTTTCCTCCTGGTAACGCTATCGTTTTCCGACACCCACATTTTACCGCACTGTCCCGCTCCCGTCAAAGCCGGGCGGAGCATGCCGACCTGCCGACGGCCAGGCCCTTTTTAAAAGTGAAAATGCTCGCTGAGCCACTGATCCTTCTTTGTGGAAGCTTGATAGTCGACACGGGTCATCAGCACGGCAAAGATGATGTTGATAACGTACTGTGCCGTGAGCAAAAAGACGCGCGGCCCGAGTTCCTGCATCGGCTTCACGGTGGCGACGGGGAACACGACATCGGCGAGGTTCCCGAGTGTCGAGTCCGGTTCTCCCGTAATCAGCAGGAGGGAGCAGCCACGCCCCTTCAGCAGCCGCGCGATCTCCGCGAGGATCCGGTTCTCCCCCGTGCGGCTGATGAAAAAGCCAAGATGGTCCTTCCCCGCCGCCGTCGCCTGCAGGTACTGCGTCAGGGTTGCCGCCTGCACCGTCGAGCACTTGTTCGCCATGATGAAACTCGCGGCCGCCATATTCGCCACGTTCAGGTTGTCGTTCATCGCGTAGAAATCGATGAGCGACGCCTTGTTGATGAGCGAAAAGGCCCGCACAAAAAGGGCCGGGTCCAGGAGCTTCCTCGTATCTTTGATCGCCTCGATCTCGATACCGGTCACCTTTTCCATCAGAGACTGCACCGTGTCACGGGTGTCCATGGTGAGATCGAAGGCACGCGATTCCTCAAGGGCCTGAACCATTTCCGCGAGAAATTGCACGCGAAATTCCGTATAACCGCTGAAGCCGAACTTCTGGCAGAACCGCACGATGGCCGCCGAGCTCGAAAAGGTTTCCTTGGCCAGCTGCCGGGTCGACATCGTGGGAAGCTGGCGGAAATGCTTGAGCAGGTAGTCGGCAATGACCGTCTCGGTCTCCGAGAAGCCATCTTTGCGTTTCAGCGTCTGAATCAAATTTTCCATAGTGCCCGCCTTTCGTTTCCGCCATTTCCCTACACCTTGAAAACATTAGACATTCCCCCTGGAAATTCCTGCCAAAAAGAAGCGACGCATGAAAATATGCTTCGCTTCTTTTTGACTTTATGAGAGGGGTTAGGGGAAACCTCTTACAGAAGGGGTTAGAATAAAAGAAAACCTTGGATGCTGCGGGCCGACAATCCAGTCCGCCCGCAGGCTATTTATTCACTGAAAGAAACGTCGGCTGGCGTTTCGTTCGTGACCGATGGTACTGCCGGCTCCAGCATGCTGTCGGCGCCTGCATCGCCTTGCGGAATGGGCCCCAAATCGAAGGCCTTCTGGCTGGCCGTCTGGCTTACCTGGCTGACGATCTGCGGAGCCTGTGCATCTGCTACCGCGCGGGCCAATTTTTCCGTCTTCTCTTCCGGCGTCTCAGCTGGCGTTTCGCCCGGCTTCACACTTGGCTGATCAGGCTTCACGCTTGGCTGATCAGGCTTCACACTTGGCTGATCAGGCTTCTCACTTGGCTGATCAGGCTTCTCACTTGGCTGATCAGGCTTCACACTTGGCTGATCCGGCTTCACACTTGGCTGATCAGGCTTCACACTTGGCTGATCAGGCTTCACACTTGGCTGATCAGGCTTCACACTTGGCTGATCAGGATTCTCACTTGGCTGCTGCTCACCTGGCTTCACTGGCGTATCCGCGCCGCTACCGACTTCGACTGACTTAATGGCATCCGCGATCGATCCTGTGATATTGAGATGCTTGCCGGAAAGCGTACCGGATCCCGCAATCTTCGTATCGGGCGTCACCGTGATCGTACCGGCGACCGTCACATCCCCGGTCGCCGCAAGGTTTAGCGTGCTCTTGTCCCAGGACGGTTTTTCCGGCACATAGGTTCCCGTGCCATCATCGACGTAATTGTTGTTGCCGTCCGGATTCAGCGTGATGGTCACGCCCTCCGCAACATCCAGTGTCGCAGCCTGTACAGCGAAGTGATGGTATGCCGTGACCTCCGCGCCGCTCGCAAAGGAGACGTCGCCCTTGGCCGCGGCGGAGGCAAGGGCCGTCTCCGGATCTTTCCAGGCATCGTCGGCGGCCTCTGCCGTCGAAAGCGTGAGGTTGGCCGCATTCAACGTCCCGCTCACATTAATGCCGTTCGGGTTGACGATATAGCATGCCTCAGCGCCCTTCTGCTTGATCATGCCGCCGAGTGACGTTGCCGTACCGCCACTTACGATATTGACGAGGGGAATATGTTTTTCCGCCGTATTGAGCGTCAGGTTCTCGCCTGCCGCCATATCAAAGGAATTCCAGCGGAGGACGACGGCTTTCGCATCATCCGTGAGGTAACTTGAACGGATCATCGTTCCAGAATTCAGGCTTTTGAGCGCGTCCTTCGCGGCATCGCCGCTGATTCCCCATTTGCCGTTACTCCAGTCCTGACTGTCCACGCCACCGTCCGACAGCCCCGGGATCACGTCGATGCCGCCGCTAAGGACCTCACCGCCCTGCGGCATCGCCTGGACCTGTGGCAGCAAACCAAAGGAAAGCGCCAGCGCAATCGCAGCCGCAAGCATCTGTTTTCTTTTCTTCATCATTTGTTCGTCCTCCTTTCTCAGAACGTGATACCACCGAAGAAGCTGAACCGACGGTGTCCGGCTGGGTCGCGCTCGACGCTGTCCGGTTCATGCAGGATAAAGGCATAATCCAGCGAGAGGTAGAGATCCTGCTGATGGAAGCGGAGGCCGAGGCCACAGCTTGCAAGATCCGTATGATCCACACCGGTTCCGTTGTTGCGCAGCGCGGCACCATCGACGAAGGCCAGCGCGCGAACGCCTTTGAGGAAACGCGGGGTATAGCATTCGAGGGAACCGGAGATGCCGCGGTCCGCGGTGCGGATGTTCTCGTCGAAGCCGCGGACCGAATCCTGGCCGCCCGCGCCGAACTTCTCGCAGCCGATCAGCGAATCATCCGTATACTGCCCTGCCGTGCGGAAGGAAAGGAGCCAATCCTGGGGCAGCCGCTTATGATAGTTCGCACTCCCGTGAAAAACGGTGAAATGCTTCGCCGCATCCCCTGTCATCTGGCGAAAATCCTGCCGGTCGCCCAAAACATTTCTCTGCACGCCCAAGGCATAGCCAAAGCGATGCGTGCGCCCTGCGTCTGCATGGCGGAAGCCAAGCGCCGCATCCACATGCCGCAGGTCGTAATGCGCAAGCGGAATGGTACTGCCCAGCGTGAGGACCGTGTCGTTGTCCGTATGATGATAGTCGACGCCGAACTCCCAGGCATCCGTCTCATGTGCGGCATGCGCGAGATAATGCTGATAGGCGAGACGGACGCGCTCGCTTTTGCCGCTCGCCGTGATGTCGAACGGATACCCTTTTGCGAGGTCATGGAGTTTGCTGTCCGAGGCACTCCCTTGCAGCGTCAGCGTATCGGCCGCGTGCGGGAGTGGCAGCGTATAAGAGATTGCGCCCTCGTGGACAGCGTCCGGTTTGTCGAGCGCGTTCACGACGGCCGCACCGAACGTATCACCGCGGCCCGAGAGGTTGCGATCCACGTAGGTCAGCGTGCCGCGCCAATCGCCCGTGTAGGTCGAGCCGTTGTTCGAGACAAAGAGTCCCGCTTCCACGCGTTCCCCTTTAACGCCCGCCGCGCGAACCTTGTAACCGCCGCTTACCTGCTGGAAGTTAACCGCCAGCTTCAACGCATTGCCGTTCGTATTGTAGAGGGCAATCTGCCGGCCTAGCCTTGCGACGTCGATATCGCTTTTCCCGAGTTCCGGCACGAGCTTCAGGATCTTCTCCTTCGTCAGGGCCGAACCGCTCGGGACCTCAAGCGCCGTCACATGAAGTGTACTGTGCGCGAGTTCCTGCGCCTTTTCGCCGCTTACCTTCGCGCCGGCCTGCACAGCCTGTTGGACGGCATGTTCTGCATCCTGCTGGACGGCGGCCGATCCAGGCTCCGTGCCGCAGGATACCAGCGCGACAAGAACGGCAAGGGTCAGCGCAGCCTTTTTCTTCTTTTGCATAAAAGCATTCCCTTCTTTTCTTTCTAAAAAGATTGTGAATATTCCGACGATATGCGGAGACGGAGACGGCATGGCACTCTGCCGTCTCTGTCCGGTTTAATCCTTCTGAAGCTGGCGGTCTGTGTGTGCCGCCGACTTCGCAAAATACGAAAGCGCATACGCCGCAGTGCCCGTATAGTCGATGGCATACTCATTCGTCGACCACGAGGTCTGAACGTCGAGATAAGCCTTCGCCGGCGGCACATGACGGCTCTTGAGGTATGCCGTCTGGTCTGGGTCGCCGCCCAGAACAGCGTTTGGCCCGCCGACGAGGAGTCCCGGTACATAGGCTCCTGTGCTCGCATAGATGCGGTTGTGCGGATGGTGCGGATAGTCGCTGCCGACCCCCGTCAGGAAGCTCTTGCCAAGCGAGTTGCGGCCGAGCATGTAGTGGATCTGCGAAAGCGCCCCCTCCACGTATGCCTTTTTCGGTGCGAATTCATTGGCCATCAGCAGGATATCGCCCTGCGTCATCGCATTTTTCGTCGAGGCCCAGGTGTATTCGTCCTTGGCGAGCGCGCAGTGGAAGCCATCTGCGGCGATCTTTGCCACGATCTTGTCTGCATAGCCGAGGAAAGCTTTCTGCACCTTCGCGCGGAGCGCTGCGTCCGCTTTGTCCGCTTTCAGGTACGCGTACTGCGCAAGTGCCAGCGTATTGTCCCAGGTAAAGAAGCTTGGCATCGCGGAAAGCTCTCCCGCGTGGGCCATCAGATACCGGCCATAGGAGGCATCCCCGGTCGTGCGGAGCATCTCTGCTGCGAACCAGAGCCGTTCCTGCCGGTCGTCCGTATCGTTGTACGGGCCGGATCCGCTTTCCTGTCCTGGATCGACGCGGTAGATGGACGATTTCTCCTTTTCCAGATATGCCCAGACCTTTTGGGCGTTCTTCCTAAGCTGCGAAGCGTACGCCGCATCGAACGGCGCGTAGATGCGCGCACCGATGGCAAGGCTTGCGCCGTACATCGCCGTACTCGCCGTACAGGTACTGTAGAGGAAGCGCGGCTGCGTATCCGTATCTGGCGACTTGTCAAAGCCGGGCCACGTGGCGCCCGAAACCTTATGGAACGTACTGCCGTCCTTTCGCTGCATCTTCTGCAGGAAGTCCAGCTCGTATTTCACCTCGTTCAGGACATCCGGCAGTCGATCCGTATGCGTAGTTTCTTTAGGGAAAGCAAGCTGGCCCACCGTGAAATGACCGCGGTTGTTCTCGTAGGCATACATCAGCTCGGCTGCCGCAAGGGCACCGGTCGTCGTGTATTTGCCATAATCGCCGGCATCATACCAGCCGCCGAGAACATCGTAGGTCTGTCCCTTCTTCGTGACCTTATCGGTAAAGTAGCTCGAGGCTTCCCGGTCCTGCATGTGCCCGCCCTTTAGTTTCAAGCCTGTGACCGCGCTGTCATCGATCGGCGTTCCGCTCCGCGAAAGCGTATAGGAACGGAGTGTGCGGGCACTTGCGCTCGCATAGACATTCTCGCCGATGGCAAACGGATACGATTCGGCCGCACCGATCTTCACCTTGTAGGTGCCGGGTGTCTCGATCGCCGAGAAATCCGCATAGCGAACCATCTCTTCCGTATTCGCATCGCGCTTTGCCGCCGTGAGCTTGCCGGTATAGACCGTCTTTCCCGTCTTTGCATCCATCAGCGAGAACGAGGTCTCGCCGGTATCGCGCACCATCGCGATCTTGTCATGGCCGGTCAGATAGCCGACCTGATCGACATAGATTCCCGTGTCGGCCGCAAAGGCAGTACCGCCGAACGCCATCATACAGCCAAGCGTCAGCAGGATTTTTCTTACGAATGGTTTCTGCATGTGCGGCACCTCTTATTTCTTGTACGGCGTGTAGGTCACAGACTTGTACTCGGCAACGAGCGGCAGGTTGTTATCCTTGAACGCTTTCAGCCAGTTGTCGACACCGATGCCCGGCCATGCGTTCATCATGATCTTGCCCTTCGTCACCGGCAGGTCTTCGTTTTCGCGGCGGAACACTTCCTTGCCATCGACATACCAGATGATCTTGCCCGGCAGCCAGTCAAACGTATACGTGTGGAAGTCCTCCGAAGCGTCAAAACCGAGATCGATCAGCTTCTCATGGCCGCCCTTGCCATTGCGGAAATAGTTAAGCTGGACCTTTGTGGTATCCTTGCCGAGCACCTCGAAATCGATCTCATCCCATGGATCGCCATCCCACGGACCGGTGTAGGTAAAGAAAGAGGAAACGACGCCATCGTTCTTGATGGCCTTCATCACGCACGTATAACGGCCGTAGCCATAGGTTTTCTTCGTGCGAATCTCCCCGCCGGAGTACGGATATTTATCGGCTGCCGGATTCGGCGACTGGTCGATGATGAGTTCAAGATCCCCGTTGCTAAAATCGACGTTCTCCTTGTGCCAGAAACAGTTGAAGACACTGCCATTGCCCCAGCCGTCCGATGGCTGGAAATGCTCGGCCTTCCCCGTCGTGAAATCATCGGCAAAGGCATCCGACTCCGTGACCTCCGTTGCCGGTGCCGCACAGACCATCGCCGCCGTCGGAGCCAGTGCCGCTGGGGCCGCTAGTGCAGCCGCCAGCGCCATTATCAGCGTGCGTTTTTTCAACTTGAGCATGATTCTTTCTCCCTTTCTTTTCCCATTTCACCCTTATATGCGTTCAAAAGCTCAGGTCGTCCCCATTGCTCTTGACGACTTTCTGGAACCAGTAATAGGATTTTTTCGGCGTGCGCTTCAAAGTGCCCTCGCCCCGATTGTTCTTGTCGACGTAGACGAAGCCGTAGCGCTTCTCCATCTCGCCGGTGCTCGCGGAGACGATATCGATCGTGCCCCACGGGCAGTAGCCGAGCAGGCTGACGCCGTCGCGCTCGACCGCCTTCTTCATCTCGGCGATATGCGCGGCGAAATACTGGATACGCGCATCGTCCTGCACGACGCCGTTTGCATCCGGTTCCTCGTGGAGGCCGATGCCGTTCTCCACGACGAAGAGCGGCATGTCATAGCGCTCGGCGAGCACGTTCAGCATATAGCGGAAGCCCACCGGATCGATCTGCCAGCCCCAGTCCGACGGCTTGAGGTATGGATTCGGCACCTCTTTGCCCTTATCCGTCGCCGGGTCGTATGCCGCTGCAAAGCTCATGTAGTAGGAAAGCGCGAAATAATCCACCTTGCCCTCATCGATAAGTTTCAGGTCGCCTTCCTCCATCTTCACATGAATGCCCCGCGCCTCCCAGTCCTTCAGCAGGTACTGCGGGTAGTAGCCGCGGCACTGGACATCGGCAAAACAGAACGTGCGGTCCATTTCCTTCAGGGCCGCTATCTGGTCCTCCGGCTTTGCCGTCGCCGGATAGACCGGCGACGTCGCGATCATGCAGCCGATCTCAAAATTCGGGTTGATCCTGTGCCCGAGGATGACGGCCTTGGCCGAGGCGACAAACTCGTGATGCGCCGCCTGATACATGACCGCATACTTGTCCTCCCCCGGCTGGAAGACGAGACCAGAATTCGTAAACGGCGCGAACGGATCATCGACATTGCGCTGGTTGTTGATCTCGTTGAACGTCATCCAGTACTTGACCTTGTTCTTGTAGCGCTTAAAGCAGGTCTCCGCGAAGCGCGTGAAGAAATCAATGAGCTTCCGGTTGCGCCAGCCGCCGTATTCCTTGACCAGGTGATACGGCATCTCGAAATGCGAGAGCGTGATGACCGGCTCGATGCCGTATTTCGCGAGCTCGTCAAAAAGGTCATCGTAGAACTGAAGGCCCGCCTCGTTCGGCTCCGTTTCATCACCGCGCGGAAAGATGCGCGTCCACGCGATGCTCGTGCGGAAGCATTTAATCCCCAGCTTCGCGATCAGCGCGATATCCTCTTTATAGCGATGATAAAAGTCGATGGCATCATGGTTCGGATAGATTTTCCCCGGGAGCACGCCGTCCGTGATTTCACGCGGTTTGCCCGGTCCGCCGAGGGTCATGACATCGGCGACCGAAACGCCCTTGCCGCCCTCCTGCCAGGCGCCTTCGAACTGATGCGCGGCAAAGGAAGCGCCCCAAAGAAATCCTTTTGGAAGGCTCATGCCTGCTCCTCCTTTCCATCGAGACGTCGATATACGTCGATGAATTCCAGGGCAATGGTCTTGAACGCCTCGGCGCTCATGAGCTGATCCTCGGCATGCACGAGGAGGATGCCGAGTGGCTCGCTCTTGCCGTTCGCCTGATCCTCGAGCAGCTTTGCATGCGCGTCATGCCCTTGGACGAAGGCATCATCGCCCTCCTTGATGAGGCTTGCCGCCTTGTCATAATGCCCTTTCTTTGCCTCCTGGATTGCCTCGATGTAGCTGCTGCGCGCCGTGCCGACCGCAGAGATGATCTGGAATGCAATCAATTCTTGTCCTTCCATCCTCGATCACTCTCCCATCAGCTGCCGGGCAAATGCCAGGGTGCCCTTGCCGTCCATGCGGCCATACATGCGCATATCGATAGCCTCGACCGGAACGCCCGGAACCTCCTGCGCAATCTTGTTCTTCTGGAAACGGATCTGCGGGCCGAGCAGAATGCAGTCGGCATCCGCCGCCTTCGTCGCAGCCTCGGTGGCCGAGAACGCTTCGATGGAGCACGCGTAATTTTCCGTCTTTGCCGCCTCCTGCATCTTCTTCACGAGCATGCTCGTCGACATCCCCGATGCACAGAGCAGTACGATCTTCTTCATGATAAGTTACCCCTTTTCTTGCTGCCGCTATCTCTGCGGGCCAGCATCTGTCATAGAGTCTCAGAAATGGAAATCCACCTTGGTGCGCAGGACATTGTGCTCATAGCGGGCACCCGGCTGCGGTTTCCACATTCTCGTGTGCGCCGCCGCCCACTGATAGGCCGTTTCCCACTCGATATTCTTCGCCGGAACATATTTGAAGCCGAACGCCCAGCCCTTGCTGCCGGACAGGAAGAAGCTGTCCTCCTTATCGCCGAATGCGCCGACGAGGTCGTTCTCGTTGTACGGATAGTCGAACCAGCGGCCATAGAGCTGGAAGGAACCCGGGCTGTTGAGATCCGGCCAACGATAGTTCAGACGGACATGCCAGGTATTCTTGCTGGTGCCGGAGACCTCCGGGCCGTTCGTCCAGAGCGGCGCGCCAGCCTGGCGGTTCGTACGGACGTAATCACCGAGCAGGAAGATGTTCTTCATCGGATTCCACATCGCGCTGACGAGCATGGCCTGCGAACCGATGGAGTTGTAATATTCTTCGTTCGGCGTCACATAGTAGCTCGTACCGAGGCTCTCATGCTTGTTCTTGTTCAGCTTGCCATAGCGGACATCCATCTGCAGGCCGTGCCCGACCTGTCCGCGGATACCGGCGCCATAGAAGCTGTAATGATAGCCGCGGTCTGTCGGCGAGAGGTAGAACGCCTCGGCCGTCAGATTGCTTCCCGGGATCGGCGTGCTCGCGACGACGCCATCCGACTCATTGCCGAAATAGATAAAGTTGTAGCCCATCCCACGCCATCTGCGGCCGACATCGAGATGCACTTTGCCGACGTCGCCCTCGGCCCAGATGCGCTGAATCCCGCTGTCCTCATCGTCATGGTGACCGTTCTTGCTGTCATGATAGTAGGTCGTACCATCGCCCGTGTGGTACTTCGCATAGCGCTGCAGCGTCTCCCACTGGAAGTTCATGCTCCACTTGTCGTTGACGCGGTACTTGCCCTCGAGGTCGACATAGAAGCGGCGCATATCGTTCGTATCGTTATAGGTCAGCGCATCCGAATTGTTCTCCCATGCGACGCGGCCGAAGCCCTTGTACTGGAAGCGGCTGGCATCCTGGCGGAGATTCGTTATGGCCGTGCGATTGCTTTTCGCAATGACGCTGGTCTTTTTCAGGCTGCTGTTCTCCTTCTTCAGCTCAGCGATCTGCTCTGAGAGCTGCTTTTGCTGCGCTTCCAGCGCCGCGATACGGGCGCCAAGGTCCGCGTTCGAAGCGGTCGGCGCAGCGGCGAAGGCCGTGCCCGTCAGGCTCATCGTAAGACCTAGAAGGAGCACTGTCGTTAATTTTTTGTTTCCCATTATTCTTCCCCCTATAAAATTCGATTTTCCCATAAGCAATGTACAAAGGTTTCCTTATTTTGCGGTATCCGCCTCGCCGGCGGCCTCGTCTGCGGCCTCCTCTTTCAGCATTGCCTGATCCTGGACTCGCAAGAATGGATAATAGCAGAGCGTCGCGATGACGAGGTTGACGAGCTGGACAGCCGCACCCTGCCAGCCATCCAGCAACAGGCCGGCGATGACCGGAGGCGTCGTCCACGGCACCTGCACCGCGCTGAACGCCGGCATGAAACCGAACGCGATAGCCGCGTAGGTGACGAACAGGGCAATCAGCGGTGTGAAGATAAACGGCACAAGCAAATACGGATTGAACACAATCGGCAGGCCGAAGATCAACGGCTCGTTGATGTTGAAGATCCCTGGGACCAGTGACATTTTGAGGATGGATTTCATCTGCGTAGAGCGGCATTTGATGAGACCGGCGATGAGCAGGCCGAGCGTCATGCCGCAGCCGCCGCCCTTGACGAAAACATCGTTCATCTGCGCCGTGATGATCTTTGCCGACGGATTCATCAGAAGCGTCTGCCCCATGTCGAGCAGGGTCTGATTGTCGAGCGCGTTGGCGAGGATCAGCGGACTTACCACGCCGCCGACGATGTTCGGTCCGTGAATACCTGCCCAAAACAGGAGCGGCTGGAGCCCGACGATGATGCTGCCGCCGAGCAGCGTATCGGAGAGGCCCTGCAGCGGCGTCTGGATGATCTTGAAGATCAGCTCCGGCACCGTCGTCGCGCCGAGGTAATGGCAGAGGCCGTAGAGCACCGCGGCAATCGTGAAGAGGATGGTGCCGGGGACGAGCGCCGTAAAGGCCTTTGAGACGCCTGCCGGCACCGCATCCGGCATCTTGATCGTGATGTTGTTCTTCACGCAGTAGCAGAAGACCTTGCTCGTGAGAAATGCGACCAGGATGGCGGTGATGACGCCATTGCTGCCGACCCAGTTCCGCGGAATGACGTTCTTCGCCGTGACGCCGTCCACCGTCAGGTCGGGCGGCATCAGGATGAGGAACGTCGACATCGCGAGCACCGCTGCCATGATGGCGTCCCCGTCCTCCGCCTCCACGAACTTGTAGGTGATGGTGAGGACGACAATCAGCGCGAGCATCGAGAACGTGCCACCCGCGACCGCATTCAGCGCCGCCGCCCAATCACTCCCGAAGATACTGGCCATGAAGGCCGGATAGCCTGGAATCGGCAGATTCGCCAGCAGAAGGAAAATCGAGCCGCCAATCGTGAACGGCGTCGTCATGATGAAGCCGTCACGCAGCGCGGCGACTGCCCGAATCTGCGCGAAATTGCCCATCAACTCGACAAATTTGTCGAATAGCTTTTGCTTGTCCATAAAGAATCCCTATCCCTCTCTTTCTGCCCGCCGCCTCGTTTCTCTTGCGCCGGACTCTTAATTCGCTTTTGATTATAACATTGGCCTTCTTCGCGTTCAATAAATTCAAAACGAGTTGAAACGCCGTTTCATCCACAGAATAAGAAATGGAAGGTTTTTGAAATATTGTAACAATTCCGATGATGGGTTTCCCCTGCATCCACGAGGCGGAAAATCCTGAAAATGTTTTTAGATTTTGAAAACACGGCCCTCGAAACTTCGACTATAATAACCTTGAAATCGGGAATGGAAAAACTGGCGCGGGGCTCTTTGCGGTACAACAAGGCGGACCGCCAACGATGTCTCGTGGCGATCCGCCTTGTTGATGCGGGATGCGTGATGGCGCTTCCCTATATTCCATGGTATTCCCTTGTCGTGGTCCCTGGAGATTACGCCTTGGCGCCGGTGGAGTACATCGGGATCTTTTCCGGGTTGTCCTGCATGGTCCATACGCCGCAGGGGCAGACGCCGGCGCAGATGCCGCAGCCGATGCAGCGAGCCGGATCGCTGACATATTCCTTCGTACCGTCTTCATGCTCGATGCGCGTGATGGCCTTTTCCGGGCAGCTCTCGAGGCACATCTTGCAGTCGCGGCAGGTGCCGCAGCTCACGCAGCGCGTCTTGTCATCCACAGGATCGCCGAGCTCGCAGTGATGGCATTTCTCAAAGTATTCCTTCGACAGGCACTCGGCCGGAATCTGCTTCTTCTGCGGGAACGGCTTGTATGCCGAAGCGCCCGCGAGGTACTGATCCGCATACCAGGCGGCCTTGCGGCCGCTGCCGATGGCATCGGTCAGACGGCCCGGCTTGATGGTATCGCCGGCCGTGAACACCCCGGGGAGAATCTCCTGATGGGCATCCGGGATGATCCAGGTGTCGCGGAAGAACTTCAGATGCTCATCCTTCGGCAGGAAATCGAGCTCCGGCGCCTCGCCGATGGAGACGATGACCTGATCGGCCGGGATGAAGCGGCCGTCGTTCGCGTAGACACCATCCTTCGTGATTTTCGTCGTGAAGAACGGCCAGACGATCTTGCCGCCGAGCCCTTCGATGTAGTCGATTTCCTTTTGGAAGGCTGCCGGCTTCTGCACATCGACCGCAACGACGGTCTCAGCGCCCATCTCATAGGCGCCGCGGCAGGTGTCCATACCGGAGTTGCCGGCGCCGATGACGACGACGTGCTTGCCGGTTGCCGGCTTCTCGCCGCGATTGATCTGCTTGAGGTATTCGAGGCCCATCGTGAGGTTCTCGACACCCTCCCAGTTGAAATACCGGGACTTCGTGCCGCCCGTCGCGACGATGACCGCATCGTTATCCTGCTGGAGCTTCGCGAATTTCGCCTTGTCCACCTTCGTGTTCGGCTGGAACACGACGCCGACGCTCTCGATGCGCCCCAGTTCGGCCTCGAGAAGCTCATGGGAGAGACGCCCGCGCGGAATGACCTGCTCGAGCTTGCCGCCGATATGCGCCGCGTCATCGTAAACCGTGACGCTGTGGCCCTTGCGCGCGAGCTGCCATGCCGCGGACAGGCCCGCGACACCGCCGCCGATGACGGCGACCTTCTTGCCCGTATGCTCTTTCGGCGGCTCCACCTTCGTGAACGCGGATTTATAGCCCAGCCCGCCGATCTGGATCGGCTCGTCGACGCTGCCGCGCGTGCAGGCGTCCATGCAGGGGTTCGGGCAGACCGAACCGCAGACGGAGCCCGGGAACGGCGAATACTTGAGAATCAGCTGCAGCGCCTCTTCGAGCTGTCCGTTGCGCAGCAGCTTGTAGCGGAGCTGCGTCGGGATCCCCGTCGGGCAGTTGAATTCGCATGGCGCCGCGTATGCCGCGTTGTTCCAGCTCGGGACGCGCAGGCGGTAAAGTCCGTGGTTCAGCGTCGGGTGCACGACGAAATCATCATGCGCGACATCGGAGAAGATACCGCCTTTGACCCATTCGCGCTTGCGGAACTCCGCGAGGTTCGGGGCCGGCTTCGGCTTCTTTTCCGCAAAGGTCAGCGGGCGGAGCTTCTGCCAGTCGTCCCAGTTCGTGAGATCGTCCTTGAGCTCCGGCTTGCCGATATGCTCGAGGAATTCGTCCATGCCGCCCTCAAGGAATGCAATATCCTGCTCGTCGAGCGGCAGCTTCTTGATGTCCTTCGGCACCTTGCCGATCGGGCCGCGCACATAAACGACGCCGCCGACCATGCCGACGCACGGGCGTTCGCCGAGCACCGATTCAAAGCTCTCGCTGTCCCAGCCACAGACAACCGCGCGGCCGCCGCCCATGAACTCGAACGAGAACGAGCCGACATTCTTCAGGATCCAGAGCTCCGGCTCCTCATAGAGCGGATCGTGCTTCATGAGCGAGCCCGTGCGCGTACCGCCGCGGCCGCCGATAAAGATCTTGCCGCCCGAGGAGCAGTGCCCCGCCGTATCGCCGGCATCGCCCGTCACCGTGATGACGCCGCCCGCGTTGAGCCAGCCGACATCCGCGGAGGTCGAGCCCTGGACGAAAATCTCGGTGCCTGGCAGGCACATCGAGCCGAGGCGCTGGCCAGGATTCGTGACGTAAAAGTGCAGGGTCTTGCCCTCCGGGTGCCATAACGGGCCGCCGATATCGTGCTGGCCGGATGCCGCGATATGGAACTCGGTCTCCCCTTCCTTGACTGCTTTCTCAATGGCGAGGAGCAGATCCTGCGTGGACATGCGGTCATGTCCCTTCATGGTTTCCATCTCAAACATTCTAGCTCTCCCCCTCGCTTAACATACGTACTGGATACCAAGGCGTTCCGCAACGTCCTTGTCCGTCGAGACGAGGGCGTCGCTGCGGCCGATCGGGAGCGACGAGTTGCCGATCGGCGCCATGAGCTTCTTGAGCTCGGTATCGAACGTGAGCACATAGTCGACGATTTTCTGCGCGCCGCGGTCGACGTCGAGGCGCTTGACGAGGCGGACATCCTGCGTGCAGATTCCCATCGGGCACTTGCCCGTGTTGCAGGAGTTGCAGCGGCCATGCTCGTTGCCGATGCAGCCGAGCAGCTGGATCAGGATCTTGCCGACGAATACGCCATTCGCACCGAGGCACATCATCTTAAAGGCGTCGGCCGCCGCATCGCCGGTCATGCCGATACCGCCACCGCCGTACAGCGGGATCTGGCCCTGCAGGCCCTGCTTGACGGCGGCGAGATAGCAGTCGCGGATCTTCGAGACGACCGGATGGCCCGTGTGGTCGAGGGAAACCTCGTTTGCCGCACCGGTGCCGCCCTGAATGCCGTCGATGAAATAACCGCCGCAGATCTTATACGGATCGCGGAGCAGGTTGTTGTAGACGGAAACCGAAGTCGACGACGCCGCGCATTTGATCGCGACCGGTACGCGGAAACCGAAGGCCGCGTTCATCGAGAGGTGCATCTTTTGCACGGACTCCTCGATGGAGTAAAGGCCCTGATGGTTTGGCGGCGAAGCGAGCGTCGCTTTCGGGACGCCGCGGATGGCCTGTACGTGCTCGGCCACCTTCGCCTCCGGCAGGAGTCCGCCGTCGCCCGGCTTTGCGCCCTGGCCGATCTTGATCAGGATGCCCGCCGGATCCGTCTTCATATGCGGCATGGCCTTGATGATGCGGTTCCAGCCAAAATGACCGGACGCGATCTGGATGATGAAGTACTTGAGGTAGTCGGATTCAAGTAGCTTCACCGGCATGCCGCCCTCGCCGGAGCTCATACGCACCGGGATGCCGCATTTCTCATTGAGGTAGCCGACCGCAAGCGCGACGGCCTCCCATGCGCGCGTCGAGAGCGCGCCGATGGACATATCGGAGAAGATCAGCGGGTAGATCCAGTGAACCGGCGGCGTCTTCGCCGTCGGGACGAGCTTGCCGTTGACGACCTTGAACGGGAGCTCCTTGGCCGAAAGCACGCGGCCGAACGGCGCGCGCATATCGAAGGTATGCCGCGCGGCATCGAGCGACGGGTCCGTCATCTGCGAGATGCGGCCGACGACGATGCTGTCGAGCGCACGCCATGCGTTCAGGTTGTTGCGGCCGCCGCGCTTGATGGGGCCGTGATCCTTCGACAACAGCGTCTTGCGGGTGTCCGGGTTGCGGACCGGGCGGATGGCCTGGTTCGGGCACATCTTTTCGCAGATGCCGCAGCCGCGGCAGTAATCCGTGAGGCTGGCCACCTGATAGATGACAGGGCGCGCTTCATGCTTTTTAACCGGCGTCGGCACGTTCTCGACGGATATCGTCTTGTCGAGGCGCTGCACCTTTACTTTGATGGCCTTGAACGAGCACGCGGCGACACAGCTTCCGCACATCGTGCAGCGTTCCGGATGATATTCGATTCTCCAGGGGAGGTCGTTCACTCCCACGTCCTGAGTCTTTACTGTGCGCATCTCGATACCTCCAAATCATTGTCGATGATGACAATCTCGCGTTCGTTCGGGTAGATGTCCTTCGACTGGTCACGGTCCGGCATGATCTCGTTGAGGCCGCAGACCTCCGACGAGATCGCCACCATATCGTCCGTGCGGCCGACGACGACCGGGCGGAACTTCTTCGAGTCGCAGCAGGTCATCATGCGTTTGTCCGGCAGTACGGCGATGATCGTGTTCGGGCCGTTGATCTCGAGGTTCGCGAGGCTCTCGCGGATATCGAGCAGCACGTCCTTGTCCGGGCGCTCCGCGATTTCCTCGAACGGCAGCGGCGTGATGACGTGCTTGTAGTACATCAGCGGCCATTTCAGCTCATGATGCACGTAGTGGAGCGTATTGAGGAAGCACTGCGAATCGGACTCAAAGCCGATGTAGCCGCGGTGCAGCGATTTCTGGAATTCCTTGTTTTTCGTGTAGAACGTGTTCTCGCCGTTCGCGCAGAGGGTATAGCCCTGCAGGAAGAACGGGTGCGCGGCGTAGCGCACGATATCGTAGTTCGTGTTCTGGCGGCACTGCGCGACAATGGATTTCGCCATCAGGCAGCCGTTGTCATCCCAAAGATGAAAATACGTCGCGATGTCGCGCGGATCGCCGATTTCCTTCAGCGTCAGAACATCCGGCCAGAAAGAATACACATAGCCCTCGCCGGACTCTTCGAGGATCTTGCGCAGCGCGAGGCGCGTATCGAGAAGCAGGTTCTCCTTCGTCTCCTTGCGCGCGTTCTCCATGCCCTCCGGATAATCGTAGTTACGGAAAATATAGTACGGCATCGCCTGAATGTCGAGGCCCGGGCGCTTATCCGGGATCGGGATCCACTCCGCGATCTGCGTGAAGTTATGCGCATCCATGTATTCCTCGACGAGCTGGGCGCCGCGCTGCGTGCAGGCCAGCGACAAGAGCGGCTTGTCCTTGTAATTCGAAAAAATCCCGTACAAGTCCTGCATGACCATGGCAAAACCGGAGTTGTCATGACCTTCCTGCTGCGGCAGCATCAGGCGCAGAGCCGTGGACGGTTGAATGGGTACTTTGCTCTTGATCGAACCAATCCTACACATAGCGCTCTCTCCTTCATATGATAGCACAATTGTTTGTCTATAACGTATACAGTGTTACGTAATTACTATTATAAAAAGGCATACCTGCCGTGTCAATGTATATAGAAAATGTATACATGAATACACCATGATTTTTTCCATACACATGGCCTATTTTTATCCAAAACCGACGAAAAACGACAGAAAATCCTAAAAAAACAGGAACAAAAGACCAAAAATCCCGCGTATCGGGCTCTCCTGATGGAAAGCGCAATACGCGGGAATCCCGTCCTTTTTTATAAATAAGCTGCCGGATTGACGACCTGTCCGTTCACGTGAACCTCATAGTGCACATGCGGGCCCGTGGAGAAACCGGTCGACCCCATATAGGCGATGACCTGGCCGCGGCGCACGTGTTGTCCGGCCACGACCACGACCTGCATCGCATGGCCATAGCGCGTCATGATGCCGTTGCCGTGGTCGATGTCGACCATGTTGCCGTACCCGCCGGAATTCCAGCCCGCCGTGACGACCGTACCGTCCGCCGTCGCGACGATCGGCGTCCCCATATCGTTCGCGATGTCGATGCCCGGGTGGAAGTCCGAGCCGTTCCAGCGCAGGCCGAACGGAGAGCTGACGTCCCCGCGCGCCGGCCAGATGGAAGGCGTCGTGCTGCCCGGGATCGTCGTGAGGCCCGATTCCGGCATCAGCAGGCCCTGACTATCCTTGAGCTGCGATTTGAGCTCCTCGAGCGACTGCTTGCGGACGGCAACCTGCTTCTCGACCATATCGAGTACCTGGCCTACCTTGTCGATATCCGGGCGGACATACGGGCCGCCCTGGCCGTCATGCGTACCGTCGCCGCCGTTTCCGTCATCCCCGGCGGCGGAAGCATTCTGCCCGTCCCCGGCAGCCGTCGTATCCGCGGCCGGCTGAGCGCCCGACATGCGGCGGATCTCATTTTCCGTCTGCGTCAGCTGCTCCATCTGATCCTGCAGGGCATTGGCCTTTTTCGAAAGCTGCAGCAGCTGCTCCTGCTGGATGTTGTTGACCTGCCGGAGCTCCTGGATCTCCGCCGCGGAGTTGCGCGCTGCGATCGTGCTGTACACCGCGTAGCTGAATGCGCCGACAAACAGCAGCGCGCCGACCGCGAGCGACGCGATGCCGTATTTCAGCAGCCGCTCGGAAAGCCGGATGCTCTTGACTTCTCCGCCGTCGTCCGGGATCCATTTGATCGTGATCTGCTTCGGCGGCTTCTTGGCTTTCGCCTTCACGGAATGCTCCGCCGCGGGCGCCTGATCTAGTACCTGTTTTTCTTTCTGCTCGTTTGAGCTGTCCAAAGGGACGTCCTCCTTTCCTTCCCGTTATTCCTGCGCCATCGCGTCGTGCAGCGCGTGTTCCTCTTCCTCGGTAAGCGTATAGGTCGATACGCCATTCTTGATCGGCTTGACATAGCTGCGGCTGTCCTCACGGCCGAAGATGCTCGACAGAATGACGCCGTCGTTATGCGTATTGAGCAAGGCCACCGCATAGGAAAGGTCGCTCCCCATATCGTCAAACGCGCGGAAGCGCACGACGCCAACGCGGGTAAGCGCCGTATTGAGTTTCTCATCGATCCGGTGGTTTTCCGCCTTGATGGCCTGATTCTCCTCGACGACATGCTTGACCTCATCGATATGCCCGATGAGCATACGCTCGAGGTTCGCCCCGTCGACGCCCGTCATCATCTTGCGGTACCGCTTCTTTAAATAGTTCAGATTCATGTAAAGATTGATGATGATGGCGTACATCACGATGACGAGCACGCCGAGCACGCCGACGATATAGGTCATATTGTTGAGTACGAGCTTACTGATTTCCTGTGCATCCATTGTCTATTGCAATGCCCCTTTTCTTTCTCACAATTGTTTCACATGAAACATCAGCATCCTCCTGGGGATGCTACACACTACCCTCGATTTTAACACAAAAGGGGCACAGCGTCCATGAAAAAGCAGAAGCACAGCAGATTTTCCCCTTTCTTTTTCTCTCGCCTTCCTTATAATGGTCCTCGTTCAGACCGTGTCCCGCCTATAGACCCCCCGGAATACCGCGAGGGCCGTGGCGCGCATCCATTCGGAATCGCGCCGCGGCCCTCGTTTTTTTCTCACTTAAACCGTCAGCTTTCCCTTTACCGAGAACTGGCGCAGCGCCTCGATCTTGCGCTGTTTTTCTGCCTCTGTCTTCTCTCCGTTGGCCCCGCCTGCCCGCAGCAGGTCGAGGATCCGGTTCAAATCGTCTTCATCATAATAGTCAATCTGTATCCGCCCCTTGCGCTTGCCCGGCACGATCTTGACCTGCGTGCCGAAAAACGCCGACAGATTCTCCTGCGCATCACGCAGATACACATTCTGCTCCCCTGCCGCCGGTTTCTTCTGCGCCTTTTCCTGCAGGTAGTCCGGATTCTCGGCCAGCTTCCGGACGAGCGTCTCGCAGGCGCGGGCCGACAGCTGATGTTCCTCGATATAGGCTGCCGTCGCGCGCTGCAGTGCTGGATCGTCAAGACGCACGAGCGGCCGCACCTGTCCCATCGTGAGCACGCCGTCCACGAGATAGCCCTGCACCTTGGCATCGAGCTTTAGCAGACGCAGGCTGTTCGCGATATACGGGCGGCTGCGGCCGACCTTGGCCGCGAGCTCCTCCTGCTTGAGGCCGAATTCACGGATCAGCCGGCCATAGGCCCGCGCTTCCTCGATCGCA
The DNA here is from genome assembly GCA_022773425.1 of Selenomonadaceae bacterium. Taxonomy (GTDB): domain Bacteria; phylum Bacillota; class Negativicutes; order Selenomonadales; family Selenomonadaceae; genus UBA2897. The sequence continues at coordinate 20,785 of JALFBM010000011.1, read as the reverse complement.
TTGAGGTTCTCGCGCTGGATATTCTCGATGATCGCGATTTCGCTCGTCTCCGCGTCGTTATAGCTGCGCACCATCGCGGGGACCGTCTTCAGGCCCGCGAGCTTCGCCGCGCGCAGGCGCCGCTCCCCGGCAATCAACTCGTAGTCGCCGGCATCGCTGACCTTCCGGACGAGAAGCGGCTGCAGCACACCATAGCGCTGAATGGAGCTCTTCAGCTCATCGAGCGCCGTTTCCTCGAAATCCTGCCGCGGCTGATACCGGTTCGCCTGGATCCGGTCGATGGCGATTTCCTGGACCTTGTCCTTTTCCGGCACAGGCTTTTTCTGCGCGAGCAAGGCGCCGAGCCCCATGCCCTGCCCGCCGAGACCGCCTTTTTTAGTTGTCACGAGACAGGACCTCCTTTGCGAGGGCGCGATAGACCTCCGCACCCTTGGACCGCGGATCGTAGTACAGAATGGGCTGCCCGTAGGACGGGGCCTCGGACAGGCGTACCGTCCGCGGGATCATCGTCTGGTAGACGACGTCGCCGAAATTCTCGCGGACCATCTGGACGACCTGCTCGGCGAGCTTCGTGCGCGAATCGTACATCGTCATCAAAACGCCCTCGATCGTCAGCGCGGGGTTCAAATTCTCCTGCACGAGCTGTACGGTATTCATGAGCTGCGTCACGCCCTCGAGCGCGTAGAACTCGCATTGGATCGGGATCAGCACCGAGTCCGCAGCCGTCAGGCAGTTCAGCGTCAGCAGGCCGAGCGACGGTGGGCAGTCGATCAGGATGATATCATAATCCGCCTGCACCGCCTCCAGCGCCTTTTTCAGCCGCGTCTCCCGCGAAATGGCCGCGACGAGTTCGACCTCCGCTCCCGCGAGGTTGATGTTCGCCGGCAGGACATCCACGCGGTACTCCGTATGCTGGATGGCCTCACGCGCGGCCAGATGATCGATCAAAACCGAATAGATCGTCCGCTCCGCTCCCGATTTTTGGATCCCGTACCCGCTCGTCGCGTTGCCCTGCGGATCGCAGTCGACCAGCAGGACACGCTTTTTCTTTTCTGCGAGGCAAGCCGCCAGGTTGACGGCCGTCGTCGTCTTGCCGACGCCGCCCTTCTGGTTCGCCACCGCTATCGTCTTCGCCAAAGTTTCACCGTCTTTCCTATAGGCAGAAGCTTTTCACCTTCTACCTATATATCCATATGGAATACCTGGTTAGAAAAAAGTTACATGGTAACTTCTCCCGCAATCTATGTTAAAATGAAGAACACAGATTGAACCGCTTCCTTTTGTCGTTTCTACTCTTTATGATAATATGAAACGGCAAAAAAATCCACGATTTTCCGATGTTTCACATGAAACATTTTCAAGAGGTCGATGCTTATGCCTATTTTCCATGCCCCCCTGCACGAAATTGATGCGAAGGAAACGAAACGTTATGCCGGACTCGCCAGCGCGAAGCATTTCGACGAGGGCATCGTCCGCGCGGCGTGTGAGGACGCCCTGCTGCTCGCCAAGCCGCAGGGCATCTGGCAGCTCTACGACTACGACTGCCAGACGCATGTCGTTCAGTCCGATCCGCCGTTTCCCCTCGAGGGGGAAAAAATCGCCAAGCACCTCGCGCATTGCGAAAAGGTCATCGTCTTGTCGGCGACGGTCGGCGACGCCATCGAACAGGAGGCGACGAAGCGCTTTGACGAGGGGCATTACGCGGAGGGCGTCCTGCTCGATACCGCCGCGTCCGCCGCGGTCGAACAGGTCGCAGATGGCATGGAGAACTACCTGCGGCCGAAAGCGGCGGCCAAGGGGTACGCCATGCGCTGGCGCTTCAGCCCGGGCTATGGCGACTGGCCGCTCACCGCACAGCCGGAGCTCGTGCGCATCATCGATGCCGCAAAAATCGGCGTGACGCTGTCCTCCTCCCTGATGCTGATGCCGCGGAAAAGCATCACGGCCATCATCGGGCTGTATCCGGCAGAGGAAAATGGCGCGGCAGACCGCGCACACGCCCATATGCCAAGCGGCTGCGCAGCCTGCCCCAAGACAGACTGCCCCTCTCGAAAGGTCTAACCGAGCCAAAAAACAACCCCCAAAAAGAAAAGAGGTTATCACCATGATTCATATTTTCGACGGCGCCATGGGCACGATGCTGCAGGCCGGCGGGCTGAAGCCCGGCGCATGCCCCGAGCTCATGAATATCGAGCATCCCGATGTCGTAAAATCCATCCATAAAGCCTATGTGGAGGCCGGCGCCACGATCGTCGAGACCAACACGTTCGGCGCGAGCCGCCTGAAGCTCGACCATTACGGGCTCGCAGACCGCACGCGCGAGCTCAACACGGCGGCGGTAAAACTCGCGAAGGAAGCCGTCCTGGACCGCGCGAAGGTCGCTGGCTCCATGGGACCGACCGGCCGCTTTATCGAACCGCTCGGCGACCTCGATTTTGAAACGGCCTATGCCACTTTCCGCGAGCAGGCGGAGGCGCTGGCAGAGGGCGGCGCGGACTATCTGATCATCGAGACCTGCATCGATATCCAGGAAATGCGCGCCGCCCTGCTCGCCGCAAAGGACGCCACGGATCTCCCGGTCATCTGCCAGCTCTCCTACAGCGAAGACGGCCGCACCGTCACGGGCACCGACCCGCAGTCCGCCGCCGTGACCCTCGACGCGATGGGCGCGGACATCATCGGCGTCAACTGCTCGCTGGGCCCGGAGCAGCTCGTGCCCATTGTCCAAAAGCTGCACGACAGCTGCACGAAGCCGATCTCCGTCCAACCGAATGCCGGCATGCCGATTCTCGAAAACGGGACGACGGTATTCCCGATGCACCCGGACGACTTCGGCTATTGGGCGCCGAAGCTCGTCGAGGCCGGCGCCAGCTATATCGGCGGCTGCTGCGGCACGACCCCCGCGCATATCCGCGCCATGGCCGAAGCCGTCCGCGGCATGGACGAACCGGCGCCTAACGACGGGCCGCGGATGCTCGCGCTCACGAGCCGGAGCAGGACCGTCTGCATCGACAAAAGCCTGCCAACCCGTCTGATCGGCGAGCGCATCAACCCGACCGGCCGAAAGAAACTCGCGGCGGAAATCAAAAGCGGCTCCCTGCTCTCCGTCAAGAAAGAGGCGGTGAACCAAGTCAAGGCCGGCGCAAACCTGCTCGACGTCAACATGGGCGTCGGCGGCATCGACCAAACCGCCGCCATGAAACAGGCCGTCACGGAAATCGCCCAGCTGACCGACGCGCCGCTCGTCATCGACACGGGTGATGCCGCATCCCTCGAGGCCGGTCTCCGCGCCTACCCCGGACGCGCGTTGATCAACTCCGTAACTGCGGAGGACTACCGAATCGAAACATACCTGCCTCTCGCGAAGAAATACGGGGCTGCGATCCTCTGCCTGCCCATCACGGAGGACGGCGTGCCGAAAACCGCTGAGGCCCGCCTCCGCGCCGTGCGCACGATCATTGAAAAAGCCAAGGAGCAGGGGCTGCGCGACGGCGACTTCCTGCTCGACGCGCTCGTCATGACCGTCTCGGCCGACGTCAATGCCTGCAACGAGGTACTCAAAACGCTGCAGGGCTATCGCCGGGAATTCGGGTATCCGGCGACCATGGGGCTCTCGAACATCTCCTTCGGCCTGCCCGCGCGCCCGCTCATCAACAGCACCTTCTTTGCGATGTGCCTCGCCGCCGGCCTCGATGCACCGATCATGAATCCCTACGACGAGGCCATGCAGAATGCGCTTGCAGCGTCCTCCGCGCTCCTCGGCAAGGACCCGAACGGGCTCGCCTTCAGCCGCCACGATTGGAGCGGTTACGGGACGCACAACGGAGCCGTCACAAAAACGGTAAAAAAAAATGACGCGTCCGCACCGCAGGATACCCTCGGGCGCATCAAGCAGGCCGTCATCGAAGGCGAAAAGGATGTCGTCGCCGAGCTTGTCGACCAGGCCATTCAAGAAAAGCACGAGCCAAACGAAATCACGGAAAAGGCCCTGACCGCCGCAATGACCGATATCGGCGAGGATTTCGGTGCCGGCCGCATGTTCCTGCCACAGGTCCTGCTCTCCGCCGAAACCATGCGCACGGCCTTTGACCGACTGAAAGAGCGGTTCCCCGCCGCCGCGGGACCGAGCAAAGGGACCGTCGTCATCGCAACCGTCAAGGGCGACGTCCACGACCTCGGTAAAAACATCACGGGCGCCCTGCTCGCAAACTCCGGCTACCAGCTCGTCGACCTCGGCAAGGACGTTGACGCCGATACCATCGTCCGGACCGCCATCGAAAAACAGGCCGATATCGTCGGGCTCTGCGCGCTCATGACCACAACGATGACGCAGATCGACACCGTCATCGCGAAACTCCACGAGGCCGGCAGCCACGCGAAGGTCATCGTCGGCGGAGCCGCCCTCACGCAGGAATACGCCGACGAGGCCGGTGCCGATGCCTACGCGCCCGACGGCGTCAAAGCCGTCAAGCTCGCTGACGCCCTCACCGGCCATGCCTGCTAAATTCCGATTTTTCAACCGATCGCGCACGGCTGCCGGCCACGGGACATACATGCCCTTTGGCCGGCAGCCGTGTGTCGCGTATATAGAAAGAGATGTTTCACGTGAAACAAGCAAAAAAAGCGCCGGAGCCGAACTGCTTCGGTCTGGCGCCCTCTGTGGATGCGGACTGTGAGGTTTTGATCCTCGGCTCGATGCCGGGGGCTGCCTCGCTGGCAGCCCAGCAATATTACGCGTTTCCGACCAACCGATTTTGGCCAATGATGGCAGAGCTGCTGGAAGGGAAGACCGAGGCTCCCGCGCGTTATGCAGACCGCCTGGCCATGCTCCTCCGCCACCACATCGCCTTGTGGGATGCGATCGCAAGCTGCCACCGCGACGGCAGCCTCGACAGCGCGATACGGAACGAAACGGGCAACGACTTTTCGGCCTTCCTTCGCCGTTACCCGAAAATCCATACGATATGCTGCAATGGCGGAAAGTCGTTCCAGTGCTTCAAACGCTACAATAAAGACCTCCTGAGGCGCGAAGACCTCCGCATCGTTTCGATGCCCTCGACGAGTCCCGCCAATGCACGCTGGCGCCTGCCCGACCTGCTGGACGCGTGGCGCGAGCCCTTAGCCTGCCTTCTGCATCGATAGGGCATACATTTCGCACAGCGACAGGAAACGCGCGTGAAGCCGCGTATCCGCCGTGACCTCCGGGTGGAAGGCACACGCGATCTGGTGGCGATACTGCACGGCGACGATATGGCCGCCGGTCCTTGAGAGGATCTCGACCTCCGGCGCGGCCTTCTCGATATAAGGCGCGCGGATGAAGTGCATTTCCATGCGCCCGATGCCCCGGACCGCTTCCTCCGCAACAAAGCTCCCGAGCTGCCGCCCATAGGCATTGCGCTTCACCCGGACGGGGAGCGTCGCGAAATACCGCGTCTCGTCCCCCTCCAGTTCCTCCGCCAGCAAGATGAGTCCCGCGCAGGTCGCAAGAACCGGCATCCCCCCGACGATCCACGACCGGATCGTGTCAAACATCCCGGTCTCGCGCAGCAGTTTCCCCTGCACCGTGCTTTCGCCGCCCGGCAGGATGAGCCCGTCGATCGGCGCTTGCAGATCCGCCGCATTCCTAAGCTCCCGTGTCTCGCAGCCGAGGCGCTGGAGCATTTTTTCGTGCTCGATAAAGGCCCCCTGCAGGGCGAGCACGCCAATGGTTTTCCGCATGTTCCCCGCCTCACTCTCCGCGCTTCGCCATCAGTACCTGGATTTCCTCGGCATTGATCCCAACCATGGCCTCGCCGAGATTCTCTGATACCCGCGCCACGATTTCCGGCTGATCGAAATTCGTGACCGCCTCGACGATAGCCCGCGCCCGCTTTGCCGGCTGGTCCGACTTGAAGATACCCGAACCGACGAATACGCCCTCCGCCCCGAGCTGCATCATGAGCGAGGCATCCGCCGGCGTCGCAACGCCACCCGCCGCAAAATTCACGACCGGCAGCTTGTGATGATCGTGGACATAACGGACGAGAGACACCGGCACGCGGAGCTCCTTCGCCGCCTCGAAGAGTTCATCCTCGCGCTTTGCCGCGAGCGCCGCGATCTCCGACTGGATGAGGCGCATATGGTGCACCGCCTGCACGACATCGCCAGTGCCCGGCTCGCCCTTTGTGCGGATCATCGCTGCCCCCTCGGCGATGCGGCGCAGCGCTTCGCCAAGATTCTTCGCCCCGCAGACGAACGGCACCCGGAACTGTCGCTTATCGATATGGTAGCGATCGTCTGCCGGGGAGAGGACCTCGCTCTCATCGATGTAATCGATCTCGATGGCCTGCAGGACCTGGGCCTCCGCGAAATGCCCGATCCGGCATTTCGCCATGACCGGAATGGAGACCGCCTTTTGGATGCCGCGGATCATCGCGGGATCGCTCATGCGGGAGACGCCGCCCGCCGCACGGATATCTGCCGGAATCCTCTCCAGCGCCATCACGGCACACGCGCCGGCAGCCTCCGCGATTTTCGCCTGTTCCGGCGTCGTGACGTCCATGATGACGCCGCCCTTCAACATCTGCGCGAGCTCGCGGTTCAGTGCCTGCTGTTCCTCCGGTGTATTCGCCTTGTTTGCCATATTCGGTCATCCTTTCGATTTTGCTTTGCTTTCGCTTTTCGCTTTTCTTTGAACCTGCTTTCTAGTATAATCAAAAGTGAACCGATAAAAAGTCTCAAAACTATATTTTTTTACAAGGTCAGATTGGACAGGTGATGGTCGATGCGGCTCTACGCGTTGCAGAAAAAAGAGGGCCAGAAGGGTGGCTTTCTCTACGAACAGCTCATACAGTTCCTGAAGGAGGATATCCTGCGGGGAACCCTTTCCGCGGGCGAGCGCCTGCCCTCCAAGCGGCAATTCGCCACGCAGCTCGGCATCAGCATCGCAACGGTCGAAAAAGCCTACAGCGAGCTCGTCGATGAGGGCTATCTCTACGCCAAGCCGAAAAGCGGCTACTACGTGCACACGCTGAACCTGCTGCCGCATTTACACCCGGTAACAACGATGCGCGAAGATGCACGACGCAAAGCCCCGCGTGCAGCAGAGGCGTCCGCCTGGCGCTTCGATCTCACATCCAATGAGCTGCCGGCCGCCAGCTTCCCGTTTTCCACTTGGAGCAAGGTCCTCCGGCAAACCATCGCGGAAAAAAAGAGCGCGCTCATGACGCCTGCTCCCATGGCCGGCACGCCCGCTCTGCGCCGCGCCATCGCCGCACATCTCGCGGATTTTCGCGGCCTCGCCGTCACACCGGACCAGATCGTCATCGGCGCGGGCAGTGAGTACCTCTACGCCCTGCTCACACGCTTTTTCGGCAAGAATACGCTCTTTGCGCTCGAGGATCCCAGCTACGGCAAGATGCGCCGCATCTACGAGAGCTGTGAGGCCCGCACCTGCACGATCCCACTGGACGAAAGCGGCATCTGCATCGCGGATCTGCGGGCAAGCGGCGCAGCCATCGCCCACACCAGTCCCTCACACCACTTCCCGACGGGCCTCATCATGCCGGTCACGCGCCGCTACGAGCTCCTCGCCTGGGCGAGCGAAACGCCGGACCGCTACATCCTCGAGGACGACTACGACAGCGAATTCCGCTTCACCGGACGGCCCCTGCCAACGCTCATGAGCATCGATGCCGGTTCGCGCGTCATCTACCTCAACACCTTCACGAAAACCCTGACGCCGACCATCCGCATCAGCTACCTCGTCCTCCCGCCCGGCCTCATCGAACCCTTTCAGAAGAAGCTCGGCTTTCTTGCCTGCCCCGTCTCGACCTTTGAGCAGTATACGCTCGCGCAGTTTATCCAGGAGGGATATTTCGAGAAGCATCTCTCCCGTATGCGCACGCTCTACCGGCGCAAGCGTGACCTGTTCGTCCGCTGCCTGAAAAAGAGCGCGTTAAAAAACGCAGCGCATATCATCGAGCCGAGCGCCGGACTCCATTTCCTCCTGCAGATCCGCAGCGGCCAAAGCGAAGACGAGCTGAAGCGTGCGTTCCAGGCCGCGCGGCTGCGAATCCATGCCATCAGCGATTACTACGCGCACCCGCAAAGGGATGCGATTCCAACCTTTCTCATCAATTACTCGAGCCTGGAGCGCGTGCAGATCCCAGAAGCCGTCGCCCTCCTCGTCCAGGCCGCCTCGAACTAGCCGCGCCGCTTATTTGCGTGCCGGGGCCTGCGCGTTTCACGTGAAACATATTTCCCGCAGGATTTTCTTGTTTTTCCCTTCTTTTTGCACCGGATTTGTAGCACCGCTTCACGCGCCGCTCTGGGTCATCAACGGCAATCATGAATTCCTCTACGCGGACAAGCGCAAGCCAGACGGCGGTGCAAAGGTCGCCTCGCCGGCATCCTGGGCCAAAAAGCTCGCGCGCTACGCCAAATTCTGGCATCTTAGCAGCCGCTATTATACCAAGGACATCGCCGGATACCATCTGATTTTCCTGTCCGCGGAAGGACCGCTGCCCGTCGAGATCGGAGAAAAGCAGCTGAACTGGTTCGAGGATGATTTGTCGCAGCATCCGGAAACCACGCTCGTGTTCTTCCACGGCCCGCTCAAGGGAACACTGCTGAACTACAACAAATCCGTCAACACGCCGCGCGGGTGCGCACAGCCGGAGGGCCGCCTGCAGGCGATTCTCGCCCGCAATCCGCAGGTGCGGCTCTGGATTTCCGGGCACACGCATACACCGGCGACCAATTACAGCTACGCGGCGGACGGGATCAACCGCTATTCGGATACGCTGGTCGACATCCATAATGCGGACCTCGACCGCAAGAAAATCTGGACGAACTCGCTCTACCTCTACCCGGACCACATCGAGGTAAAGACCTATGACCATCACGCGCGGGCCTGGATGCCGCAGTTTGACCGCCGCTATGACCGGTGACGAAAGGCCGCCTGGCTCGTCCCCATTTTATGACCATTATTTTCTCAAATGGTATTGACAATCATTATCAAGTCTGTTATAGTATATATAGGCTTTCGTAAGCTCTCCTAAATATAATACACAGCCAGAAAGGCCCTCCACGAGGCGTGGAGGGCCTTTCTGGCGCTTCGGTTCGATTTCCGATTCTTGCATTGGTTCTTGCTGCTCACAGAGCATTCAGCCGAACATGGTCTTCAGCATGGCTTTCCCGCTTTCCGTACGGAATACTTTTTCCGCAAAGGCCTGAATCTGCGGCGTCTTCATCGCGTCCTCATAGGCGTTGACGAGGAAATCCGCCTCCAGCAGAATCTGATAATCCTTCCCGTCGACGCCCCGATAGGTATGGTGATGGCCGACGAGGTACGACACGCGCGCGACATCGTCGGACGGCCAGCCGAGCTTCTCGAGCATGGCCGCGGCCAGCGGCGCGCCCTCTTTTTCCTGCAGATTCCCCGCCGTGCTCCGGTATTTCTGCTCGGCGGCATGAATGCCGATATCATGGACGAGCGCCGCCGCCTCGAGCACGCGCTGCGTGTGTTCCAGCAGGCCCTCTTTCTCCCCGATCCGCTTGGCAAAGGCATGCACCTTGATAAAGTGCTGGATGCGCCTGGCATCGCCTGCGTCAAACGCGAGCATCGCGTCAAACAATTCCCCGATTGCATGCTTCTCCATATTTCCCATCTCCATATCGCGGGGCCGCTGCCCCTGCTGCCTGCTTTTCCTGCCCCCATTGTATCGGCTCGGCCCTCTCCTGTCAACCGCAAAAAGGCCTCCCTCACAGGGAGGGAGGCCGAAAAAGCCAAGGATGTGCGGCAATCAGAAGAAGAACTGAACGCGGCCGAAGAACTTCGAAGCGTCTTTATCGTTCGAGAGGTCTTTGCCGTCGAAGTACTTCACGGAAGCCATCGTGTTCTTGAACACCATGTACTGCGCGCCGACTTCCCAGCCCTTCTGGTTGTAGGCAAGCGCATCGGTGTTCGGATCGAAGCCGATGTTCTGGCCGTTGTGCTTGTAGGCAACGTAAGCGCCCCACGTGCCCTGATTCTCGCGCTGTACGCCCTTGTAGTTGAACTGCGCAAAACCGAGCTTCTCATAGGCGTCTGCCTTCTCGTTCTCGCCGTATGCGCCAGAGAGAGCAGCGTTCTTGTCGAAACGGTACGTACCGGCGACTTCGTAGATACCGGCTTTGTTCTCACCCTTCTTGTAGCCATCTCTCGTCTTGAACGCATCGTTCTTGCCATAGAGGTACAGCGCCGTGCCGGAGAGCTTGCCCTGCTTGTACTGGACCGCTGCCGTCCCGATATCCGTAGCCTTTGCCGAAGATACCTTCGAAAGTGCCTGACGGCCGCCCGTAAACTTCACGGAGAAGCCAGCACCGAGCGGGAACTCCGCCTCTGCGCCGGACATCTGGCTGTTGCGCGTCATATAGGCATCGTACGGGGACTCGAACGGCAGCTTGCCCGCGCGGAACGTCACGAACGGATAGCGGCCCTCAGCCCAGGTACGCTGCAGCTTTGCCGTCGAATCGCCGCTGTCCGTATTGAGATTCGTGGAGGCATCAATACGGGCCTTGACGAACCAGTTCGCGTTGATTTCCGCCTTCGGCTCCATGCGGAGGAGCAGCGGATAGCTCTTCTTCGACGGCGTATTGTCATGATCCTCTTTCGTGTACGTGTAACGAGCCTCGCCGTTCCACTTCACCTTGTCGGCATTGCGCTCGAGGTTGCTGACGCGGACGCCGAGATTGTTCAGCTCGTCGGAGAACTCCGCCGCGAGCTTGTCGACGAGAGCCTTGTCGCTCTGCGGAACGTTGGTCTTTGCCATCGCCTTGGCAACCATCTGCGCCATCTCATAACGCGTGATGTTCTTGTTGCCCTGGAACGTCGTGTCGCCGTAGCCCTCGATCACGCCGTCCTTGGCGAGCTGCGAAACCGCATCATACGCCCAATGATCCGCCGGAACATCCGAGAACGGGTTCGCTGCTGCCGAAACGGAACCTGCCATGCATGCCGTCATGCCTGCGACAACTGCCGCTGCAAAAAACTTCTTCATGAAACTCTCCCTCTCTAATCATACAAAATAATACGAAAAACGATTCTTCGAGAGGTATAGACAGTCAGTTTACATGTTTCCTGAAATATCCATTTTCTCCGCCCGAATTGTTTCATATTTTAGCATACTGTATACAGGATTGCAAGTAGGTATACAAAAAGATAACAAAAAATTTGCCATCACTGCAGGCCGGCCGCCAAACTACGTTTATATAGATGCTCTTTTCAGCGATAACAAAAAAGCAGCCATGTATTCTTGTATACATGGCTGAACAAAATTGACAGAAACAGAATTCATGCTATAATAAAACCATCAACAGAGAGGACAACGAAGTCCGAAGCGATGCACAAAGTTTCTGTGTATGGCTTCGGACTTCTGCTTTATTCCTTCTAGCACAATTCCACTTCTCTGTTGGTTGTCTGTCAAACGAACCAGAGACAATGGCGTCTTGGGTGCGCAGGTTTTCTGTCGCACCTAAGGCGCCTTTTGCGTTTCTGGGGATGATGCAGACAGTCCGATATTATTTTATTTTTTCGTCAACAGACAAGGAAAGGTTGAATGGCTATGATTGACACAGGAAACACAGCCTGGGTACTCGTCAGCGCGGCTTTGGTCTTCATCATGACGCCAGGGCTCGGGTTCTTCTACGGCGGCCTCGTCCGCAGCAAGAACGTCCTGACGACCATCATGGAGAGCTTCTTCATCCTCGCGATGATCTCCGTGGAATGGGTAATCATCGGTTACACGATGGTCTTTGGTCCGGATATTGGCGGCCTGATCGGCAGCCTCGACAAGCTCGGCCTCGTCGGCGTCGGCTCGAGCATCATGGAGAGCGCCTCGATTCCGGAACTCGCTTATGTCATTTTCCAGTGCATGTTCGCCGCGCTGACGCCGGCCCTGATCACGGGCGCCTTCGCAGAGCGCATGCGGTTCGCCCCGCTCGCCATCTTCATGCTGCTCTGGGCACTCTTCATCTATAACCCCATGGCACATTGGGTATGGGGCGGCGGCTTCCTCGCACAGCTCGGCGCACTCGACTTCGCCGGCGGCCTCGTCATTCATATCCTGTCCGGTGTTTCGGCACTGACGCTCTGCATTCTGCTCGGCAAGCGCCTCGGCTATGGTCGCAAGGCCATGCTCCCGCATAACCTGCCAATGGCCGTCCTCGGCGCTTCGCTCCTGTGGTTCGGCTGGTTCGGCTTTAACGCCGGCAGCGCGCTCGGCGCAAATGCCCTCGCCTCCAACGCCTTCGTCGTCACGCAGGCAGCCGCGGCAGCCGCTACGGTTTCCTGGGTGCTCGTCGAGTGGAAATCCACCGGCAAACCGACCATCCTCGGCGCGATTTCCGGCTGCATCGCCGGCCTCGTCGCCATCACGCCGGCCGCTGGCTTTGTCTCTCCGATTCCCTCCATCATCATCGGCTTGCTCGCCGGCGGCATCTGCTACTTCGCCGTCGCCATCGCGAAGGAAAAGATCGGCTACGATGACTCGCTCGACGCCTTCGGCATCCACGGCGTCGGCGGTATTTGGGGCTCCCTCGCCACGGGCCTCTGGGCAACGACGGAAGTCAACCCGGATGGCGCAAACGGCCTGTTCTACGGAGAATCCCATCTGTTCTTCGCACAGTGCGTCGGCATTGTCGTAGCGATTGTTCTCGCCGTCGTCGGCACCTACATCCTCTTCCATATCGTCGACTTCTTCTGCACGATGCGTGCGGATGAGGCAGAGGAGCTCTCCGGTCTCGATATCGTCGAGCACGGCGAGCGCGGCTACAGCCGTTCGTTCGGCGGCAGCCCGATTCTCGGCGGCTTCGAGGATTCCAGCGAGATGCTCGCGAACACGGTCATGAAGGCCAACGCAAGCACTCTGACGACAGATAAGGGGGTACGGTCATGAGTATCACGAAAATCGAAATCATCACGCGAGCCAACAAACTCGACGAGCTCATGAACGCGCTGAACAAAATCGGCGTGCTCGGCATGACGGTCAGCCAGGTATTCGGCTGCGGCCTGCAGAAAGGCCACGAAGAAGTCTACCGCGGCCGCAAATACGACATCAACCTCGTCCCGAAAATCAAGGTCGAGACCATCGTCAGCGAGATTCCGGTCGACAAAGTCCTCGAGACCGCGCAGAACGTCCTGCGCACCGGAAAATTCGGCGATGGCAAGATCTTCGTCATCCCCGTTGCCGACGCCGTGCGCATCCGCACCGGTCAGCGCGGCGATGATGCTATCAAAGACATCCCGGGTGAAAAGCCCTCCCGTTAATCCCCCGTTCCAACATACCCCCTATTCCGACCGATGGAACGAAAGAGCTGCCGTACGCGCAAAACTGCGTGCGGCAGCTTTTCTTGTACAAAAAAACCTTCCCGCATGGGAAGGTTTGGCTTTGCTTTTGTGCTTACTTCACTTCGGCGGCACCGAGCGGGCAGCCTTCGTTGAAGTTGCGGGCATTCTCCATCGTGACCGCCGCAATGGCCTGCAGCGCCTCACGCGTGAAGAAGGCCTGATGGCTCGTCAGGATGACCTGCGGGAACATCAGCAGGCGACCCGTGATATCCTCCGTCGGAACGTCGAAGCTGTGATCCGTGTAGACGTTCGCATCCTCGCCCTCGTAGACATCGAGTGCGACCGCGTGGAACTTGCCCTTCTGGAGCGCTGCGAGAAGAGCCTCCGTATCGATGAGGCCGCCGCGCGCCGCATTCACGAGCATGACGTCGTTCTTCATCAGCGAGATGGCCTTCTCGTCGATCAGATGATAGGTGCCACCCTCGCCCATGATCAGCGGCGCGTGGATCGAGATGAGATCCGATTTGCTCAGCACCTCTTCCTTCGAGGCGTACGTCAGAAGGCCTTCTTCTTCGAGCTTCTTGTTCGGGAAGGCATCCCAGCCGAGGACCGTCATGCCGTAGCCTTTGCAGATGCGCGCCATGCACTGGCCGATACGGCCCGTGCCGAGGATACCGGCAACCTTGTTGTGAAGGTCAACGCCGAGGAGCCCCGTCAGGTCGAAGTTATTGTCGCGCACCTTGTTGTATGCCTTGTGCAGGCGGCGGTTCGCGGCCTGGATCGTCGCCATGGCATGCTCTGCCACCGCGTACGGGGAGTAAGCCGGCACGCGGAGCACCGTGATGCCGTACTCGGCAGCAGCCTTCTTGTCGACGTTGTTAAAGCCGGCGCAGCGGAGCAGGATCAGGCGGACGCCGCCGTCATGGAGCTGCTCGATGACCTCGCGCGGCGCCTCGTCATTGACGAAGATGCACACGGCATCATAGCCATCGGCGAGATGCGCGGTCTCTTTCGTCAGGCGGCTCGTGAAATATTTGAGCTCCACATTGTACGTGCCCTCGCCCTTATCCTTCGCGAGCTCACTGAAGTAGAGGCGATCATAGTCCTTCGTACCGAAGAACGCAACCTTGAGGACGGGGACCTGCTTGTCCTTCTGGTCCATGGTCTCGAAAATCTGCTGGATTTCCTTTGCCGCTTCCTCTTCGTCCGGACCATCCACCGTGACGTTGACCTTCGCGCCCTTGGCTGCGTGGAGACTCAGGATCTCAAGCACGTTGCTGCCCTGCGCGGACGCATGGTCGCTTTCGAGTGTCACGGCCACTCTCAGCCCACTGCACGTCTGGGCAATCTGTGCCGCAGGACGCGCGTGGATACCGAGCGGGCAATTCACGACGACTTCGAATTTTTTCATCAGTACAATCCTCCTACAGATAGCGATGCTTTTCCATTCACTATAAATAATTATACGACGCGTAACCTGTGAAATCAATAACTTATTCGATATATCCTGCACTTTTTTGACGGATTTTTACCGATATTGACGCTGTTTCCCTCGCATGCCGCGAACAGCCCCTTTGCGTCATTCCTGCCCCCGCTCCTTTTGATAGGCCGCGCATTTCTCGACGATCAAGCGGATCACCCAGGATGGAGGACGGGATGCCTCCTTGCGGAACCACTGCTCGACCGTGCGCGGCGGTGCGCCGAGCAGGCGCTCGAGCTCGGTCGGCGTAATGCCCCAGACCTCCCGCATGAGCTTCATCGGTTCATCCGCACAGGCAATCCGATCGAGCAGTGCCGCCCGCTTCAGCTCATCGATGGACACGTCGAATCCCGTCTGTCGCTGAAACCAGTTTGGGATATCCTCGCGCGTAACCTTCGGCATGTTTTCCACCTTCTTCTCCTCAAAGGATAGCACAGCCCCGCCTTGTCCGCCAGCCCGATTTGACGGCGCTGCCTATTTTCCCTATACTAGAACTGTTTTCTAGGGTCACAACGTCAAGGGCAGGGAAGAAACATGGAAAAATACTTGGATATCAACGAAGACGGATACAGCATCCGCTGCAAATATTACGCAAAAGATCCGAAGGCCGTGCGCGAGATCGTGCTCTGCACGCATGGCTTCGGCGGAAACAAGGAGAACCATTCCGCGCAGAAATTCGCCGAACGCCTCACCGCGAAGTACAAGCACGACGGCGTGCTCTGCTTCGATTGGCCGTGCCACGGCACCGACGCGCGGAAAAAGCTCTCCCTCGCCGAATGCCTCACCTACCTCGATCTCGCCGTGCACTATGCGAAGGATACGATGGGGGCAGAGTACGTCGACTACTACGGGACGAGTTTCGGCGGCTACCTCGGTCTCGTCTACCTCAAGGACCACGAGAATCCCTTCCGCCGCATTGCCCTGCGCGCCCCCGGCATCCCGATGTACCAGCTGATGCAGAACATGCTGACCGCGGAGGACAAAAAGAAACTCGCCAAGGGAAAGGAAGTCCTCGTCGGTTTCGAGCGCAAGATGAAGCTCGACCCGTCCTTCCTCGAGGAGCTCCGGGAAAACGACGTCACCGCCTGCGAGTATTTCGATATCGCGGACGAGACGATCATCGTACAGGGTACCGCGGACGAAAAAGTCCCGTACGACGTCGTCCGGCAGTTCGCCGAGGACAACGTCATCGAGTTCGTGCCGGTGGACGGCGGCAGCCATATTTTCACGAATCCGAAGCATCTCGATTTCGCCATCCACACGATCCTGACGTTTTTCGCACCAGAGGAATGACCCCGGCAAAAAGGCAAAAAAAAATACGCAGTCACGAAAACGTTTCGCGGCTGCGTACTTTTTTATCCGGCATTGACCTCCACGTCAACCGAATAAACATACGGATGAAGCTGCCGGTCCATCTGACGGCCCCGCTCATAGATCGGTGCGTTCTGGTCCAGCCACATCTCGCAGGAGGAATAATCCTCCATGTCCGGCAGGCTCGACAGCGGCCCGTAATGAGAAGTGATAATGCGGCGAATGTACTTCCACTGTTCCTGGGTTGCTTTCATCATAACTTCCCCCTTGTCCCTTTGATTCTTTTGACTCTTTTGATTCTTTTGTTTCTTTTGCGGATGCGAAGACTCCCACATCATCGGATCCACTATGTATATTATATCCGATTTTTGTTACAAAGTTCAACTATTTCCATTTGTTTTATGCGATTCTGTAACAATTAAATGGTGTAAATTACCACCTTTGTCCTATGGAGTGACTACGCATCCCCCTTCCCATTGCATTTCCCCTAGCCCGGGCGTACAATAAAAGAGCCGCGGGGTCGGCCGTCCCAAAGGGGAAACCGGCGATGCTCGCAGCCCTAGATCCGTCAAAACGCAGTGAGGTAGAACTATGATTGAAAATTTTTGGGTGTCCCTCGGCGCCATATTCCCGATTTTCGTGCTGATCGGCATCGGCCTGCTCGTCAAGCAGCAAAACTTCATGAATCCGGTGGAGCTCAAGCACCTGAACAAGATGATTTTCCGCATCTTTTTCTTCTGCATGCTGTTCACGAATATCTACCGCGCGGATTTCGCTGACGTCTGGAATCCGCGGCTCATGCTGTTCAGCGCCGGGGGTGTCACCGTGCTCCTGATCCTGAGCCTGATTTTCGCGGTCCTGTTCGAGAAGCGCAACGACCGGCGCGGCGTCATCACGCAGGCGATCTTTCGCAGTAACTTCGTCATTCTCGGCATCCCGATTGTCGTCAACATCTTTGGCGAGGAGGCCGCCGTCCTGCCGTCCGTCGTCATCGCCGTCG
This sequence comes from Selenomonadaceae bacterium, assembly GCA_022773425.1. Lineage (GTDB taxonomy): Bacteria > Bacillota > Negativicutes > Selenomonadales > Selenomonadaceae > UBA2897. Next base: position 3,685 of record JALFBM010000011.1, on the reverse strand, counting down.
TCGTACCGCTCTACAACATCTATTCGGTCGCCGAGCTCGAGGCGTTCCGCGGCGGCACGTTCAATCTCGTCAAGATTCTCAAAGGCGTGATGAAAAATCCGATGATCCAGGGTATCTTCTGCGGCCTCGTCTTCAACCTCGCGGGCATCCCGGTCCCCGATCCGCTGATGAAGCCGATTGCACAGGTCGGCGCCTGCACGACGCCGCTCGCCCTGATCGTGCTCGGCGCGACGTTCGACCGCGGGCAGGTCGCCGAAAGCGTCCGAGACCTCCGCGCCTGCCTGATCGGGCGCCTGTTTGTCGCGCCGCTCCTGTTCCTTTCCGCCGCCGCTGCACTCGGTTTCCGCGGGCCGGAGTTCGTCACGATTCTCGCGATCGCCGCGACGCCGTGCGCGGTCGCTTCGTTCACGATGGCCCAGCAGATGGGCGGCGACGCGAACCTCGCCGGCAATACCGTCATCTTCTCGTCCGCCCTCTCGTGCTTCACTATGTTCGGCTGGATTTTCGTCACAAAAATGCTCGGGATGTTCTGATCCCGAGCAAGAACCTTCCCTATTCTACCGCGGACGGCTGTCATGGTTTCGCAGAAGCGGCCGCCTCCCGCAGCGAGGATTCGCGGAAAAACATCGCGCGGACGGCGTTGCAGCTCGCGAGGATCAGGACGCCGGTATCGGCGAAGATGGCCGCCCACATACTCGCAAGACCGAACGCGCCAAGGACCAGGATGGCGGCCTTGATGCCGATGGAGGCGACGATGTTCTCGCGGACGATGCACAGCGTCTTGCGCGCGATGCGCTGTGCGACCGAGATTTTCCATGGATCATCGTCCATCAGGACGATATCCGCGGCCTCGATCGCCGCGTCAGATCCCATCGCGCCCATCGCGATGCCGACGTCGGCACGCGAAAGCACCGGCGCGTCGTTGATGCCGTCGCCGACAAAGGCCAGCTTCCCGCGGCCGCCCGCCTTTTGTGCCAGCAGCGCCTCCACCTTTGCTACCTTGTCTGCTGGCAGCAGCTCGCTGCAGAACGTATCGATCCCGAGCTCGCGCGCGACCGGCTCCGCGACGCGGCGGGAATCGCCGGTCAGCATGACCGTCTCGCGGACCCCGTTCCGGCGCAGAGCTCGGATGGCGGCCGCCGCGTGCGGCTTCACGACGTCCGAGATCACAACGTGCCCCGCGTACGCGCCATCGCAGGCGATATGCACCGTCGTCCCAACGCTGCGGCGGCAGGGCTGGCTTGCGATCCCGATATCCGCCATCAGTCGGTCATTGCCGGCATAGATGACCTTGCCATTGACCCTCGCGCGGACGCCCTTGCCCGCGATCTCCTCAACGTCTGTGACCTCGCAGCCGTCCGCCTCATCCGGATAGGCCTCGCGCAGCGACTCAGCGATCGGGTGATGCGAAAAGCGCTCCGCATGCGCGGCGATATGCAAAAGATCCTGAGGGCTGAGTTCCGACGGGTGCACGGCCGCGACCGCGAATTTGCCCTGCGTCAGCGTACCGGTCTTATCAAAGACGACCGTATCGACATCCGCCAGCGTCTCGAGATAATTCGACCCCTTGACGAGCACGCCGTGACGGCTTGCCCCGCCAATCCCGGCGAAGAAGCTGAGCGGGATGCTGATGACCAGCGCGCACGGGCAGCTGACGATCAGGAACAGCAGCGCGCGGTAAATCCAGGTCCCCCAAAGCGGGGCCTCACCGAGCAGGAACAGACGCACGAGCGGAGGCAGAAGGGCAAGCGCCACCGCTGCATAGACGACGATTGGCGTATAAACGCGCGCAAACCGCGTGATAAACGCCTCGGAGCGAGACTTTCTCTCGCTGGCCTGCTGAGTCAGCGCAAGGATTTTCGACGCGGTGGACTCCCCGAACGCCTTCGTCGTACGGATGCGCAGAAGCCCGTTCGTATTGATACAGCCGCTCAAGACCGCATCGCCCGCGCGGACCTCGCGCGGCAGGCTTTCGCCGGTCAACGCGACCGTATCGAGGCTGGATGCGCCGTCCATCACGATGCCGTCCAGGGGGATCCGCTCTCCCGGCTGTACGACGATGACCGAGCCGACCGCCACCGTATCCGGCGCGACCCTCGTCAGGCCCCCGTTTCCGTCGTCCAGATTGGCGTAATCCGGGCGTATATCCATGAGCGCCGAGATATCGCGTCGGCTCTTGCCCACCGCATAAGACTCGAACCACTCACCGACCTGAAAGAACAGCACGACCGCGATGGCCTCGGTGTAATCTCCGTCTTCATAGGCCGCGAGCGCCAGCGCGCCGAGGCTCGCAATCCCCATCAACAGGCTTTCGTCAAACGGTTCCCGCTTCCAGATCCCCTCCCACATTTCCTGCAGGATATCGTAACCGGCTATCAGATACACCGCGAAATAGGCAAGGAATCGCGGCCCGCCCGAAAGCGGCAGAAACGACAGCAGGATCAAAAGGGCGGCGGAAAGGAGAATCCGGAACAGGTTTTTCTTCTGCGTTTTGGTCATGGCTCTTCCCTCTCTTATTAACATATGAGCATTTATTCATTCGTTTGGTTTTATTATAGCATATACGACGCAAACCGCAAGACGTTCGAGAAAAATTCTATGCCATGTTACGCTTCCCCCAGCGTATGCTCATCGAATACCTTGCGCATCCAAATGTAGTGGCGGTCCGACACACAGTAGGCGTGCAGCGCATCGATATCGACGTACATCCGCTGCTGCACGTCGTTGCAGCCCTCAACCATGCGCAGAAGTTGATAGAAATTCACCGCCTTTTCCTTGGTCGTAAACGTCCAGGTCACCATGTCCTGAACCTCATACGGCTTGCGGCCCTCGGAAAAGACCCCGCAGCAGACCTGCCAGCACTCTCCGATTTTCCCGCTCTCGAGGCAGACGCCCAGCAAATCCTCCAACGACACGTGGAAAACCCGCGCGAGCTCGACGAGCATGCCGATGTTCGGCTCGGAGAGTCCCCGCTCCCAGCGCGCGATCGTCTGCTGCGTCACGTGCAGTACCGCGCCCAATTCGGACTGCGACATCTCCGCTTCTACGCGCAGATGTTTGAGTATGGTCGGAAACGACATACCACTCACCTCTTCCGTCAAGCCATGTCCTCCTTTTATTTTAGCGGATTTCAGGCAAAAAAGGAAGGCGTTTTTCCCATTTTCTTTGCTGTGTCAAATAAATTTCCCTTATTGTTCTTTTTTTCATTCTAGGTTCTATGAATACTTGCACAAAACCAAAAAGCAGACTACACTGGGGAATAGACAGGAAATTCGAAGAGAAGCGATCGAGAAAGGAGTGCCCATGATTACCAAGGAGCTGATTGCCCGCATCAACGAACTTTCGCGCAAACAGCGCACCGTCGGCCTGACGCCGGCGGAAAAAGAAGAGCAACAGACCGTCCGGGGGATCTACCTCGCCGGCATCCGCGCACAGGTCAAAGGTATGCTCGACAACATCGAAGTCGTCGATGCAAAGCAGACCGCGGTGGTCGAGGAAACTACCGTGGAAATCGAAAAACGAAAATGAAAAAAGGCCGGTGTCCTGATATGATTCCCTTAAAGCAGACACGGTAAATAACCAAACTGCTTTAGGGGGATTTTTCTATGGGCAAAAGGAAACATTCGGCAGATTGGATGCTTGCCAGAGTGAAAGAATACCTTTCCGGCAAAGGATCTTACCGACT
>JALFBM010000058.1 GCA_022773425.1 Selenomonadaceae bacterium | reverse complement strand
TGTGCTATACTGGCCTCCCTCCTTCTGCTACAATGGATGCAGGAAAGGGGGTGTTTTTATGGGTGTTTTACCTGTCCCGGCCAAGCAGTATTTTTCTGATTTTGCTTTCGACCTTGTCGATTACGCCATCGTCCGCAAGGGAAAACAAGTCGCTACCGTGAAGGGGCTTTCCAATTCCGACCATGGTCAGCAATTCGTTTCTTTCCTTTATGGTATCGATGTTCGAATCGGCGATCGATTGCAAACTGATAATTCTGCGGCTTTTGTATCGCGCGTAGACTACGATACCTATAATGGCCAGAAACAGCTTATCAATGCTTACGTTCGTTGATGTCTCTAGCCATGTCTAGGTACACGCAATGGGTCAATGTTGCACAGCGTGTCAACAGCAGGGGCATAGCCATATCCGTTTGGGTTTCTATGGCTATGCTTATTTTTATGCCATCCAACTGACGCTTACGAGAAAACGTATAGCCGGTCTCTACGATTTGCTTATTCTCCATCGTTCCACCTCCTTTCGGTATCCTCTAGATGGTGTGCTATACTGGCTCTCCCTATTCTGCTACAATAAGTCGTGGAATGGAGGTATTCGCATGACTATAAATCTTCTGGAGGAAATCAGGATTGCTCCTACCGCCTCGGTCAAAGGTATCGGTCAAGCAGTCCTGTTTTCTACTTTGTTTGCCAATCTTCAAAGCAAATATGGCCTTAACGACTTCCAGTTACTTACCGACTGGCTTGTCCAGCTCGAAAAAGGCGGTGCCATCCGGCTTTATCGTACTGGTGGCATTGTCACGGCCATGGTTCTCATCTGATCTGCTCTGGATGATTGTTGCTTTGCATGGTGTAGTCTCTACTATGCCATGCTTTTTCCTTATGTAATAAAACTCCATGTCCTTAATCTTTCTGCCTTCTATATGGATGGTCATAATATCACTTTCATCTGCTTTATGGTTTGGCAATAGATATTGAATGGATACGCGCATCGTCTCACCTCCTTTCGGCACTCTATATAGAGTGTGCTATACTGGCCCTTTAGGGACAGTATAGCGGTTTTGTGTACTTTTCATCTGTTTGTTTTCTTATCTATGTTGTTATACACATTATAGTTTAGTTTATAGTGATTGTCAACACATATAAATACATTTTTGTGTTGACTTACACCGCAAAAAATATTATTATATATTTAAGCCAAGCGGGGGGAGGTGATACTTTGGATATGCAGGATAGGCTCAAGGCGGTTAGGAAATCTTTGAAAAAGACACAATCCGAATTTGGTAAAACTCTTGGTTGCAGTCGTGATACAATCGCGAACTACGAAGGTGGCCGTGCCGTCCCGACTGATACATTCTTACAATTGATTTGTGCAAAATTCCCAATCAATGAAGAATGGCTTCGGACAGGCAAGGGGGTCATGACGCTTGATACAGAAACGTCGCTGTTCGCGGCGTTCTCGAAGCAGTACGAGCTGACGGCCGCAGAGCAGCAGGTGGCCCGCTATCTGCTTGCGCTGTCGCCAGACGAGCGGAAACACATCTTGAAGCATCTCCGCGGCCTGTCGGATGCGATCGAACACGCCGACGAGGAAAGCGCGGCGAAGGCCGCCGCCCGCGAGGCAAAGGTCGAGGAATACCGGCAAGAGCTGGAGGCGCAAGAAAAAGGGCCGCCAGCCTCCGAGACTTTCGACGGCGAAAAGCGCGCATAAAAAAAGACCGCCCCGCCCGCAAGCGGAACGGCAAGGCCGTCGTTTTGCCATTTGTACAAATCGCAAAAAAGAAACCATAAGAAAAGCCGCCCATGTTGGCGCATGGACGGCATCCGGGCAGCCATTGGCGTGGCTGCTGTTCCCGGGCAGGTGTGTAAACCCAAGCAGTTTTATTATACACCTGCCCTCTTTCAGTTGGAAAGGGGTATTTTTATGCCGTATCTACGGAAGCGCGGCAAGAAATGGTACTACACCATTGAGATCAGCACGGCCGGTGGCAAGCGCAAGCGCAAGGAAGTCGTCGGCGGCAATACCAAGGCCGAGGCGGCCGCCGCCTATGCGCGGGCCGTCGTCGAGCTGCAGGGCACCGGGGCGTATTTCGAACCGACGAAGATGACGGTCTCCGACTACTTCAAGGAATGGTTCGATGTCTACTGCCCGCATAATTTCCGCAAGAACACCATTGCCACGTATCAGCGCATGGCGCGGCTGCACATCCTCCCGATCATCGGGGATATGCGGCTCCCGGCCGTCAAGCCGACCGACCTGCAGGCGCTCGTCAACGAGCTCCAGCAGCAGGGCCTCTCGCATTCGACCATCAGCATCACGCTCACGGTCATCAAGCGGGCGTTCGCGTATGCCGCGGATTTCGCGGAATACCTCCAGAAGGATCCGGCACAGAACGTCCGCGTCCCGCGTGACGCCGCCGCGGCCGTTCCGTCCCACGCGTTCACGCGCGATCAGGTGCATCAGATTTTGGAGAAGTACCCGCCCGGGCACGCGTTCCACCTCCCCGTCCTGATCGCGTACCACACCGGCGCCCGCATCGGGGAGATCTGTGCGCTCACATGGAAGGACGTCGACTTCGATGCGCGCGAGATCCACATCAACAAGACCGTCATCAATGTCAACGGGCCCGAGATCCAGCCCGCCCCCAAAACGTCTGGAAGCCGGCGCGTGATCCCCTACGGGCGCGCGCTGCAGGATATCCTGAAACGCCAGCGCAAAGGCCAGCTCATCAACGCGATGCAGTACGGTGCCCCGCCGCCCATCTTTGTCTGCCAAGCTGCCCGCGGCGGCGCGCTGAACCCGAAGCTCTTCGCCCCGTTCAACCATTGGACACGCACGACGTTCGGCCCCGGCTACACCTTCCACAGTCTGCGGCATACCCACGCCACCATGCTGCTGGAGGCCGGCGAAGATCTCGAAGTTGTCTCCAAGCGCCTCGGACACACCAGCATCAACACCACCGCCAAGACCTACTCCCACATCCTCGAACAGCGCAAAGCCAAGACCGTCCATCTCCTCGATGAAATCCTATAGCAAAAGCCCGCGAGACATTCCCGCGGGCTTTTCCTATATCTGCTTTTCCGCTTGACTTTTCCCAGAATCCTGCATTCCAGCTTGACAAAAAATGTCAAGTCAAGCGTGGAAAAATCCAGAAAAGTCAAGCCATGATGCTTGTTATATCGCTGTTTTCCTCTGATGATACTCGGTGTCTTCGTCTGGCATGTGTTCTTGTTCGTATTCCAACTTTTCCATATCGTAGTGCGTCTGCAGGTTTATCCAGAAGGATTTCGGCACGCCCAAAGCGCGTTCCAGCGCAAATGCGAACTTCATAGAAATATTTTTCTTTCCCTTGATGATCTGATTGATATATGCCGGGCTCACCCCTGTCATCAACGCCAGTTCCGCCTGCGTCATCTTCCGCTCTTCCAGTACATCAAAGAGCGTTTCGCCCGGATGTATAATCAGATCAGCGGATATACCAGTTCTCTTTGCCGCCATGATAATCGCTCACCCCTTCTACTTCAAGTTCTGTGCACAGCTTCACGGTTTCCTTTTTCGCATCCAGTTCCAAGATGAACCGGACGTTCGGCGTGATATGCAGAGAATACCGCGGCTTCTTGTAGCCCGACAGTTGTTCCGGATGCCCTAGATTCAAGAGCAGGAAGTCCCCAAATGTTTCCGCTGCTTCCAGCCTGTCCAAGTGCTTCTTTATAGTCCGAACCCAATCCATCGGAAGTTTCTTCTTCAACTTCGAAAAATCAGTAAAGTATTTCTCAACTTTCCGGTTTGCGTATGTGATCTTCAAGGCCTCGCCTCGCTAAAATTAACTCTTTGGTTAATTTATTATACTATTCGCGTGATGCCCTGTCAACGCAATTTTGCCGCCCGTCTGAAATTCCGGCGGCAAAAAGGCGGCAAATCGGCTTTCTGGAAGTCCTCGAACGCCCGCAGGCCGCGCCCTGTCTGGGCTCTCATAAAGTTTTCTTGATAAATTTTGCTTATTTTATCATACATTGCTGGAAAATATGGTATAATAGGGAATGGATAAAGTTAATTTATTTTCTTTGTCCGATTTCAAACGAAAGAAGCGATAGCATGGAACTACGACAACTCGAGTATTTTCAGATGGCGGCGCGGCTCCGGAACATTACGCGCGCGGCGGAACGGCTGCGCGTATCCCAGCCGAATATCACGGTCGCCATCAAGAAACTCGAAGCCGAGCTCGGTATCACACTCTTTGATCGCAGCCAAAAGCAGCTGGCCCTGACGACTGAGGGCGCGGTCTTCTTGAACCGGGTCGACCTCGCCCTGCGCAACATCCAGGACGCCGTACTCGAGGTCAATGACTATAAACAGCTCCAGAAAGGCACGATAAAAATCGGTATCCCTCCGATGATCGGCGCCTATCTCTTTCCAAAAATCTTCTCGAGCTTTCAGAAGAAATATTCGCACCTCGATATTCACCTGCACGAAGAGGGCTCGATGGCCATCCGCGAGCAGCTGGAACGCGATGAGCTCGATTTCGGCATCATCATTCTCTCGAAAACGCCAAAATCCCTGCAGGACCTGCCGATGTCGCAGAATCACATCGTATGCTGTGTCCCAGAAAACAGCGATTTGGCAAAGAAAGACAGTCTGACGCTACAGGATATCGCGGAATCCAACGTCGTCCTGTTAAAGGAAGGCTCTTACATCCGCGAGGCCGTGCTCGCAAAGATGAAGGACGAGGCCATATCGCCGAATATCGTGTTGGAATCCAACCAGGTCAACACGCTGAAAGGCCTTGTCGCAAACGGCGTCGGCGTCTGCTTTCTGCTCGATATCGTAGCGCAGGACACGCCAGGCCTCAAGGCCATCCCGCTAGCCGATTTCGATCCGGTCAACATCGGCCTTTCGTGGAAAAAGGACCGCTACATCTCCAAAGCCGCCCAGTCCTTCATGGATTTCTGCCGGGAAATCCTCCGCGAGCGCATGGAACAAAACGCGAAGGCCGGGAAGCCGGGCGTCCCGATGACCTAAGCCTGACATCCCCAAAACGAACGACTCCGATAAAAAAGCCATCGAAGAAAGCTTCTTCGATGGCTTTTCTCGTCTGCACCTCAAAACCAGGTCAATTCTCCTGAAGGAGCGGAACGGTCAGGCTTCCGGTCGGCATCAGCATATAGCTCGGGTTGTCGCCGACGTATTTTTTGGCAAGCGTCAAGGCCTCCTCGACGGTATCCACAGCGCCGTCAAAGAGCATTTCTTTCGCGAGTTTCCGATCAAGACCCGTCACGAGGATGAAATGCGCCTTTTTCGTCAAGCGTGTAACAGCATAGGCTTTGTTCGCACCAATCAGGAAGCGCTCGCGCAGCTTCGCCTCAATGGCATCCGCCGTCTTCAGTTCGCGGCAGGTATCCTCGAGCACCTTGTTTCCGCTGCCTTCCTCGCACTCCGCGAGCAGGATGACCACGCCGCCCTGCCGCGTCGCAAGCACCGCGTTGTCCATGGTTTTCTGCATCTGATAGACATTGATATCCTTCGGATAGCCGCCGCAGCTCGCGATCGTGACATCGGCCTGCTTCGGGATGGGCACGCCGTAGACCTCATCGACGAATTTGCAGGCCTCCTGATGTGCCTGGACATAATCGCCGGCAAAAATCCGCAGGAAACGATGCTCCGCATCGAGAATGGCGTTGAACAGAATGACCGAACGCCCTTTTGCCCAAAGGCCGACGCCCTCCATCTGATCCTCGTAGACCGGGTTGCCCGTCGTCTTGCCGAGGCCCGCGTGCGGGTCCATCATAAAGCTGTGATTGTGGCGGATGGTCTCGAGCGCCGCGCAGCCCGGTAGCACAGCTTTGCGGCCGCCGCCATACCCGCTGAAATAATGATGCACGATCGTGCCGGTAAGGAAGACGTGATCACTGTGGCAGATGTGTTTATTGATCAGGACCGGCGTGAACCGGCTCGTCGTCCCGAAATATTCAAAATTCGAAGGCACGCGCGCGTCACTGTTGTACATCTTGAGGCGCCCCGCTACCTCTTCGCCGACGCCCTCGCGCATTTCTTCCTCCGTCATCAGACGATGCGCGCCGAGCGCGAAAACGATCTGCATGTTCTCATCCGGCACGCCGAGCCGGTTCATTTCCTCGACGAGGATCGGCATGAAGTCCTGGCTGTTCGCCACGCGCGTCGGATCGTTGCAGATGAACGTAATCGTGTCGCCGGGCTTCACGATCCGATCGATCGGCTCCTGCCCGATAGGATGGTAGATCGCATCGAGTACGGCCTTGCGGATATCGGTGAGCGGCTTGACCGCCGGCATATCGACTTCCTTGATCACCCGCGTCTCATCGAGGGAAAAGGACTTCGTCCCGCGTCCATAATGAAAGGTATATTCCCGCATTTTGCTTCCTCCTAATGTCCCTTTTGCAAAAACAAGGGATGACGACACCGCCACCCCTTGCTGTTTGACTCATGATAACCGAATGCTCAGTACAGGATATGCGCGATGACATAGCCGACGCAGCAGCCTGTGAACACGCCGATGAGTCCCGGAATCATGAAGCTGTGATTGAGGACATATTTACCGATTCTCGTCGTGCCGGAACGGTCAAACGAAATGCAGGCCAGATCCGAGGGATAGGTCGGCAGGAAGAAGTAACCGTAGCAGGCCGAGATAAACGAAACGATGATCACCGGATCAACGCCGATGCTGATGGCGAGCGGAACGATGATCGAAACGGCAGCGGCCTGCGAGTTCACGAGCTTCGACGTGAAGAACAGCGCCAGCGCATACGTCCAAGGATACGCGACGACGAGGGCGCCGAGTTCCTGCTTGATGAACGTCATATGGTTCGAGAAATACGTATCAGCCATCCACGCGACGCCGTAAACGGATACGACCGCAACGAGGCCGGCGCGGAACACCTGGCTGTTGCCGACATCCTTCGCCTGCATCTTGCAGCAGAAGAGCATGACGGCCGCGATGCAGAGCATGACCATCTGGATGACCGTCGTCATGGTAATTTTTGCATCTGGGAAATGCGGCAGCAGCTGCGGCATGTTGCCGAGCGCGGCGATGATGATGATGCCCGCAAAGAAAATCCACATCGAACGGTACCAGCTGGCCGGCATATTCTGCTGCGCTGCAGAAGACTTGCTATTGGCACCGTAGACCTCCTCGTAATGTGCCGGATCCTTGATGTATTCCTGGAACACCGGATCATCCGCGAGGTCCTTGCCGCGGCGATAGCTCCAAAGAGCGGCGAGGATTACGCCGCAGAACGTCGCCGGAATGGATACCGAGAGCAGGTTCAGGACCGTGAACGGAAGGCCCGCGGCCGAGATAAAACCTGCCATCGAAACGAGGGCAACGGATACCGGGGATGCGGAGATACCCATCTGCGAAGCAACCGAGGCAACGGCCATCGGGCGCTCCGGACGGATGTTCTCGTGAATCGCGATATCGTAGATGATCGGGAACATCGTGTAGACGACATGGCCCGTGCCGCAGAGGATCGTCAGCAGCCAAGTCGTGATCGGCGCGTAGATCGTGATGCGTTTCGGATTGCTGCGCAGGAACTTCTCCGCGTAATGCAGCATGACCGAAAGGCCGCCGGCCGTCTGCAGGTACCCCGCGCAGGTGACAACCGAAATAATCGTGAGCATAACATCAATCGGCGGTTTGCCGGGCTTATACCCGAACACGAATACGAAGATTACCAGGCCGACACCGCTGACGACCGGAAGGCCGAGACCGCCGTGCCGCACGCCGATAACCAGGCATGCGAGAAGGACGATTAGTCCTAAAAGCATTTCCATAAAAAACTCCCCTTTCCATAAATAAGACCGATGGGAACATAAGCAAAAACAACTTACGCAGAAAGCTTACACCGTTACCCCTGTATCGTGTACTTTCCGATTGTCTGCAAGTAATCTTTTTGGTTCCCCTTGTTGTCTATTATTCGCCATGGCAGAATTGATTCCTTCCCCCTGGAAATAAATTTTTCTTTTCTGTTCGAAACTTTTCCATGGGATCCCGATGGAACGTCTGCCCTTTTGCGAATCGGTCTTCGATAACGGCAACGGCTTCATTATACACAGTTCCGGAATAGAAGTAAAGTATTATTTATGATTTTGTCAGATAGAATAACTTATATTTATATGTTTCTGAACAAACGGTTATTTTGCGCTTGGATACAAAATATTTTTGCCAAAGGTCTATTATTATAACATAATACTATGGTATAATATGTTGAAAATGTTATATTGAGAAAAATTCTTTCTCATACGATATGGAGGTATTCTTCATGGCAACAATCAACGACAACTATCGAAAGCTCCCGGGCAGCTATCTGTTCGCAGAAATCGGCCGCCGCGTCGAAGCGTACAAGAAGGCGCATCCGGAGGCCGACATCATCCGCCTCGGCATCGGCGACGTCACGCAGCCGCTGCCAGCGGTCTGCATCGAGGCGATGCACAAAGCCGTCGATGAGATGGCGCACAAAGAAACGTTCCACGGCTACGGCCCGGAGCAGGGCTATCCCTTCCTGACCCAAGCGATTCTGAAGAACAATTACGAGTCGAAAGGCATCCACTTCGGTCTCGATGAGATCTTCGTCAGCGATGGTTCCAAGAGCGACACCGGCAACATTCAGGAGCTCTTCGGCCCGCACGATACGGTCGCGATCACCGACCCGGTCTATCCGGTCTACCTCGACACGAACGTCATGGCCGGCCGCACGGGAGAGCTGCAGAAGGACGGCCATTTCGAAGGCGTTACCTATCTGCCGTGCAACGCGGAGAACGGGTTCGCGCCGTCTCTGCCGGATCACCGCGTCGATATGCTCTATCTCTGCTGCCCGAACAACCCGACGGGCACGACCCTCTCGCGGGAAGAACTCACGAAATGGGTGCATTACGCGAAGGAAAACGATACGGTCATCCTGTTCGACGCCGCCTATGCCGCCTATATCTCTGAGCCGGACGTCCCGACGACGATCTACGAGATTCCGGGCGCGAAGGATGTCGCTATCGAGTTCCGTTCGTTCTCGAAGACGGCTGGCTTCACCGGCACGCGCTGCGGCTACACGATCATCCCGAAGGGCGTGACCGGCCGCGCAGCGGACGGCTCCCGCGTCCCGTACAATCAGCTTTGGATGCGCCGCCACACGACGAAGTTCAACGGCACGGCCTACATCGTCCAGCGCGGTGCCGCTGCCATCTACACGCCGGAAGGCCAGAAGCAAGTCAAAGAGCTCGTCGGCTACTACATGGAGAACGCGCGCATCATCCGCGAGGGCCTCAAGGCGGCCGGCCTCAAGGCCTACGGCGGTGTCAACGCCCCGTATATCTGGCTCAAGACGCCGAACAACATGCCTTCCTGGGACTTCTTCGACAAACTGCTCCAGGATGTCCATATCGTCGGCACGCCGGGCGCCGGCTTTGGTCCGTGCGGAGAAGGCTATTTCCGCCTCACCTCCTTCGGCGACCGCGAGGATACGAAGCGCGCGGTCGAGCGTTTCCAGAACCTGAAGTTCTGATCGGCATCTCCTCGAGAGCCTGCCGCAGACGCAACATGTACGCAAAAACCGCTCCTTCCCACGGGAAGGAGCGGTTTTTCGTCTGCCGTTTTCCAACCATCGGCAACCGTCAGTTCTGCGCCTTTTCGGCTTTCATCGCAGCGACCTTTGCCGCATGATGCTTATCACCAAGGTTCCGGAAGATGATCCAAAGCGGGCTCGCGATGAAGATGGAGGAATACGCACCGCTGCCGAAACCAACCAGCAGGGCGAACGCGAAGTCCTTCGTCGTATCGCCGCCAAAGAAGAACAGGGCAAACGTCGTGAACAGAACCGTAAACACCGTATAGAGCGAACGCGTGAGCGTCTGGTATACGGAGACGTTGACGAGTCGATTGAGATCGCCGCCGCGGCGGAAATGCAGGCGCATATTCTCGCGGATGCGGTCGAAAATCACGATCGTATCGTTGATGGAATAACCGACAATCGTCAGCAGTGCCGCAACGAATGAGGAATCCACCGCGCGCCCCGTCATGGCGAACACCGAGATCACGACGCAAATATCGTGAATCAGCGCCAGGACAGCGGCCACGCCGAACTTCCACTCAAAGCGGTAAGCGACGTAGAGAATGATCAGCGCCCAGGAAATGACCAGTGCAAGCAGCGCGTTCGTGATCAGATCGCCGCCAATCGTCGCGCCGACCTTCTCCTCGCGGAGGACCTGATAGTTGCCGAGATCCTCTTTCAGCGTCCCCATGACCTCTTTGCGCTCGTCCTCTTCCATGTCCCTTGCGCGGATCATGACGTTCTCGGACTCCGTGACGCCGGACGCCGCACCCGAAAGCTGGATGGTGCTGCCCCCGAGGCCGTATTTGTCCAGACTGCTGCGGACGTCGGCGAGGCCGACCGGCGCATCAAATTTCAGATCGATGATCGTGCCGCCCGTGAAGTCAATGCCAAAGTTCAGCGGCTGCTGCCCATTCAGGCCACGCGCAATCATCAGGACAAAGCCTGGGATGATCACGCACAGCGACAACAGGAACCAAATTTTGCGATGACCCGCAATATCGAATTTATTCATGCTGCAGGTCCTCCTTTTTCCAAAGCATAAAGCCCGTCGCGCCGTACGCCGCCGGATTCTCAAAAAGCTTCGAGTTGATCATGAGTTTCAGGAGGTACTGCGAAACCGTGATTGCCGTGAACATCGACAGGAGCGTGCCAAGGCCAAGCGTAATCGCAAAGCCGCGGATGGTGCCCGTTCCAAGGAAGAATAGAACAGCCGCCGCGATGATCGTCGTGATGTTCGAGTCAAAAATGGTCGTGAACGCACGCTTGAACCCGGAGTCCATCGCCATGCGCAGCGTCTTGCCCTGAATCTGATATTCCTCCTTGAAATGTTCAAAAATCAGGACGTTCGCGTCGACCGCCATACCGATGGACAGGATGATACCGGCTACGCCAGGCAGCGTAAGTGTCGCGTCCATCAAATAGAGGATGCCGAGCAAAATGACCGTGTAGGCCATCAGCGAGATGTCCGCGATGAAGCCGGACATGCGGTAGAAGGCCACCATGAACAGCAGGACCGCGCCGATGCCGATGACGAACGCGAACTCGGATTTATCCTTCGAGTCCTGTCCGAGCGTCGGGCCGACCGTACGCGTCTCGATGATGTTGACCTTGACCGGCAGTGCGCCGGAGCGGAGGACAATCGCGAGGTTCTGCGCCTCCTCGAGCGTCTTCTGCCCGGAAATCTCGGCCTTGCCGCCGAGGATCGGCTCGCGGACATTCGGTGCGGTCAACACCTCGCCGTCCAGCAGAATGGAGATCGTACGCCCGACGTTCTTCGAGGTGACATCCGCGAATTTCTTCGCGCCCTCATCCGTGAACTCGAGGTTGACAACGTTCTGCCCGTTCTGCTGGTTCGTCGCCGCCTGCGCGTCCTTGAGGTCCGTGCCGGTCAGCACCGTATTGCCCTCTTCATCCTTGAATTCGAGCATGGCCGTCTTGCCGATGGTCTTGATTGCCGAATCCGGATCCTTGACGCCCGGCAGCTCGATGATCATGCGGCGCTCGCCCTCGCGCTGAATCACCGGCTCGGTGAGGCCGAGCGCGTTGACGCGCTTCTCCATGATGGTTTTTACGCGGTTCATCGCATCATCGTTTACTTTCGCGGCATCCGTATCCTCTGCCTCGAGGACAACGTGCGTACCGCCCTGCAGGTCGAGGCCCTGGCGGATGGATTCCGCGAGAGGCCGGACGCCGAAGACGAACGCGCAGACGATAGCTAGAATGCAGACGATGAGCTTGATGAGACTATCTTTTCTCAAAAGTTTCAGCCCTTTCTAGTGTTGTTATATGTGAACGCAGGAGGAAACCGTCAGGCCGCCTGATGCTTTGTTTCCCATTTCTTGATGAACGCGATGACCTGCTCCCGCACCGCATCGGCGCTGTAGGCGTCCGTCTGAATGTAGAGATCCGCATGAGCCCGCGCGTCCGCAAGGCGCTTGTGCTGCGTGTCGATGCGATCCTGCCCCCAATAGACGACGCGGCGTTTCCGGATCGTCGGCAGCGTCGCGTCAATCATCACGAGGATATCCGGATGATGCTTGTTCCAAAAATCGTGCACACAGGAGTGCTCCTGTGCCACGTTGTAGGCATCGTACCCCGCTTTTCGCAGACCTGCGACAAGCGTTGTCTTTCCCGACGCGCAGACCCCGACAATCGCAATCCGCATACCAAGAACCTCCTCAATCTCTAAACCTTGCACGGTCAATACGGATAGGTGAGCTCGAGTTGTTCGATGCGCGGCGAGGACGACGAGCCATCCGTAACGCCGAGCACCGCGACGGTCATATCGTCACCGGCCTTATCCTGATCGAGCGTCAGCGCATAGTCCATGATGGCCTTGGCGATATACGCCGCATCCTCCGGCCCATTGTCCGCGATGATTTTCCGGATCTCTGCGAGCTCGGCCCCATGCCCATTGCGCTTTCGCCCGGCGTGCAGGATCCCATCGGTAAACGACACTATAAGCATGCCCGCCTCGAGCGGGATCTCGTACATCAGCGGCTTCATGCGCTTGTGCACGCCGATGGGCTGAACCTCCTCATCGTAAACGGTATCGTACGCCTCCGTATGCACCAGCACGGGGCAGTTCGAGTTCCGGCTGATGACGGCCGTCTCGCTGTCAAGGTCCGCCGACAGAATGGTCAACGTACAGGAAACCCTGTGATCCTTCATCGCATAGAGGTAATCGTGCACGGCGCGTGCCACGGCGCCATCGCGCGCGCCATCCGAGATCAGGGAAACCGCCTTGTTGACGACCCAGCTCGATGTATGGTGTGCGGCGACGCCATTGCCCTGGCCGTCGGCGATGATGGCGGATATGCCGCCGTACGGGCGCTCAACGATATCACAGGTATCGCCGCAGACCTCCATCGCGTATTTCGATGTTTTCGCAATACCGACCTTAATCTCCATGCAGAACGCTCTCTTTCCTTATCTTCCGGCAGTCGATGGTCCGCTTTTCCGTCAGGATGACATCCACGCATTGATCAAACGCTTCCATCGGCACGGCATCCACGATCTGCCCGTCAAAGGTGCAGGCGACGCGGAGCGCGCCGGTTTTCCTTAGGAACCGGTCGTAGTACCCGCCGCCAAGCCCCAGCCGCGATCCATCCGGACTGAACGCTGCGCCGGGGACGAACACAATATCTATGGCAGCCGGCGGGACGACGTCGAGCCGATCGGGCGGCAGACTCCGGATATCGAAGCGGCCGATCACCAGGTCTTCCAGACGATGGAGCCGCGTCGCGCGCATTTCGCCATTCTCCGCCGTGAGATCCGGGATGCAGAGCACCTTCTGATCGGCAAGGACGGCCATGAGCAGCTCGTCAAGCTCCACTTCGCCCGGCATCGAAGCATAGGCGAAAATCGTATGGGCTTTGGCATAGGGCATGGATGATAGGACATGCTGCACGATGGTGCGGCTCCAGCCCTCCCGCACCCGCGCAGGGATGCTTCTGCGCCAGGAAAGCATTTCCTGGCGCAATTTTCGTTTATGCGCATGTATCAAAGCGGCATCCATCTGTTCCGCCTTCATCCTTAACGCTCCTTTCCGCCTTGCCGGTTTCAGTCCTCCGCGGCTTCGTCCGCGTCCTCGCTCTCCTTCTTTTCCAGCGTCTCCGGCACAGTTGCGTTGATGGCCGAACGGGTGACCTGGATCTCAACGTGATCGGCGATCTCCAGCGTCACGACCGTGCTCGTAAGCTTTTTGATCGTGCCGTAGATGCCGCCGATCGTCATAACGCGGCTGCCGACCTTGAGCGAATCGAGCATTTCCTTGCGTTTCTTCTGCTGTTTTTTCTGCGGACGGTAAAGCATGAAATAAAACAGCGCGCCCATGAAGATGAGCATACCCCAGGTGTACAATTCTGAATTCATCGTTTCAGCACTCCTTTAATATACAGGATTCTTCTCATCAAACCGCACAACTTATTTCGCGTGCGGATGATAATTCGCCAGGAACTTCGTGCGGAACGCCCCGAAACGGCCGTCGAGAATCGCCTGCCGCATGCGCCGCGTGAATTCCTCGAGGAACCAAAGGTTGTGCAGCGAGAGCAGGCGCAGACCGAAGATTTCCTTTGCCCGCACGAGATGACGGATGTAGGCGCGCGTGTAGCCGTTCCGACACGCATAGCAGCCGCAGCCATCCTCGAGCGGACGGAAATCATGCGTGTACTCCGCGTTCTTCATGACCAGCCGCCCGTTCCAGGTCATCGCCATGCCGTTGCGCGCAACGCGCGTCGGATAGACGCAATCGAACATATCGATGCCGCGCGCGACACCGTTCACCAGGAAGTCCGGCGTGCCGACGCCCATCAGATAGCGCGGCTTGTTCTCCGGCAGCAAATGCGTCGTAAAGTCAAGCATCTCGTACATGAGATCCTGCGGCTCGCCGACCGACAGGCCGCCGACGGCGTAGCCCGGGAAGTCCATCTTGACGAGCTCCCCGGCGTGCCATTGCCGCAGATCCTTGTACATGCCGCCCTGCACGATGCCGAAAAGTCCCTGATTGGGTGCGGTCATGACGTTCTGACAGCGCTTCGCCCAGCGCAGGGTGCGCTCGGTCGACTGCTTCGCATAGGCGTGATCCGCCGGATACGGCACACATTCATCGAACGCCATGACGATATCCGAGCCGAAGCACATCTGCGCCTGCATCGAAATCTCCGGTGACAAGAACTTCTTCGAGCCGTCGAGATGCGAGCGGAAGGTCACGCCTTCCTCGGTGATTTTGCGCAGTTCACCGAGCGAAAAAACCTGGAAACCGCCGCTATCCGTCAGGATCGCGCGGTCCCAATGCATGAATTTATGCAGACCGCCCGCCTCTTTGATGAGCTCCATGCCAGGCCGCAGGAACAGATGATACGTATTCGACAGGATAATCCCTGCGCCGAGATCCTTGAGCTCGTCCGGCGAAACGCCCTTCACCGAAGCCTGCGTGCCGACCGGCATAAAAATCGGTGTGGGAAAGCTCCCGTGCGGTGTGTGGATGATACCGGCACGAGCACCGGTCTCTTCATCTTTCTTGATCAGTTCATACGTTATTGCAGCCAAGACGCCCCTCCTATGTGTCCGAAAAAACCGGCTCCCCGCATCCGATAATCCTTTAGACTCTTACAAAAATATATCATAGCATAAATAAGGGCAAAAGGCAAAAAGCAAAACAAAATACGAAATATCGCGATTGGTAAAAAAAGTTTGTATCGTTCAGAAGGAATTCTGTCAACGGCATCGAACCTTATAGACAAAAGTATTCAAAAGGAGGTATGTCCTATGGCATTAAACACAAACATGCAGCGGCTTACCCGCGCGGCGATCCGGGAAGCCGGTATGCCGTACCACGGCAGGAACGCCGAGGGCGCCCCGCCGCATGCCGTGCAGGCGCTCGTGGACGAACTGCTCGGGGACGCTTTTTTGCAACACGCGAGCGACCTGCATTTCGAATCGCGAGAGGACGGCCTGCACATCCGCCTGCGGATAGACGGGCTGCTCGAGGAATCCGCACCGCCCCTTCCCGCTGTGCTCGCGGGGCCGCTGCTCTCGCGCGTCCGCATTCTCGCGGGCATGGATATCACCAATCACCTGACCCCGGTGGAGGGGCATATCCGCGCCTCCAAAGTCTACCCGGACATCCGCGTTTCCTCCATTCCCGCCATCGACGGGGAATCGATGGTCCTGCGCTTCATGACCGGATCGGACCGCGCCCTTTCCCTCGAAGAGCTCGGCTATCTGCCGGATGCGCTGAAGCGTTTCCGCACGCTCATCCACCGGCCGCAGGGCCTTATCCTGATCGTCGGGCCGATGGGCTCAGGCAAATCCTCGACCCTTTACGCCGCCATTGAGGAACTCAAGGACCCGTCCAAAAGCATCCTCACCCTCGAGGATCCCGTGGAGCGAATCCTCGACGGCATCACCCAAATTGAGATCAACGCACAGACCGGGCTGACGTTCCCCGTCGGCCTCCGCGCCCTGCTGCGACAGGACTGCCAATGCGTGCTCCTCGGCGAAATCCGCGATGAGGAAACCGCGCATCTCGCCGTCCGTGTCGCACTGACCGGCCATCTCGTGCTGGCAACCCTGCATACGAGCGACTGCATCTCAACGATTTTTCGCCTGCTCGAGATGGGCGTGCCACGCTATCTCCTCGCCGCGACGCTCACCGGCATCGTCTCACAGCGCCTGGTCCGGAAGCTGAAAAAAGACGCGCCGGATGGCACCGGCTGCCGGTACCAGGGCCGCACCGTCATTTCTGAAGTCCTGCCGTTTTCGCCGGAATGTCGCCAGCTGCTGCTCGAACAGGCCCCGGCATCCGCTTTTCGCCAATACCAAAAAGAGGCCGCCCTGCCAACACTCATGCAGGACGGTCTCGAAAAATGTCGTCTCCATATCACGGACGAACGGGAAATCTGCCGCGTCCTGGGCCTTTGCGCCAATCAATAAACGCGCTCCGGCTCGTAGCCCGCCTTCCGAAGGGCCGCGATGATGCGCTGGACATGCGCCTCGTTATGGGTTTCACAGGTGACCTCCAGGACCACCTTCTTGAAGCTGTCCGTCACTTTCGTCTGATTGTGGTTGAGCTCAATGACGTTTGCGTTCTGTTCGGCGAGAATTTGGGAAATATTCAGCAGCTGCCCCGGTTTGTCCGGCAGCTTCACGCCAAAACAGAAGACCCGGCTACGCGCGACAAGCGCTTTCTCGATCAGCGCGGAAATCGTGGAGATATCGATGTTGCCGCCCGATACGATCGCAGCGACCTTTTTGCCCTTGAACGGCAGCTTGGAAAGCGCCGCGAGGGACAGGACCCCCGCGCCCTCCGCGATGAGTTTATGCTTTTCGATCAGGGATAGCAGCGCGCCCATGATTTCCATTTCGGAAACCGTGAAAATACCGTCCAGGTATTTCTTGCAGAACACATAGGTCAGCGTACCCGCCGTCTTTACCGCACAGCCATCCGCGACGGTGTCGGCACTCTCGAGGGTAACGATCCTCCCCTGTTCCAACGCGGCCTTCATACAGGCCGCGTTCTCCGGTTCCACGCCGTATACCTTGACCGAAGGGTTCACGAGCTTCGTCGCGAGCGCGACGCCAGAGGCAAAGCCGCCGCCGCCAATCGGCACGAGAATCGCATCGACATCTTTCAACGCATCGATGATCTCCAGCGCGGTCGTGCCCTGTCCGAGCAGCACCTGCAGATCGTTGAACGGATGGATGTAGACGTAGCCGTGCTGCTTCTGCAGCGCCAGACTGTAGGCATAGGCGTCGTCAAAACCATCTCCGTGCAGGACGACCTCGGCGCCAAGCGCCCTTGTCGCCTCCACCTTCAGCAGAGGCGTTGTAGCCGGCATACAGATGACGGCCCGGACGCCGAGCCTTTTTGCAGCGTAGGCCACGCCCTGCGCGTGATTTCCGGCAGACGCCGTAATGACGCCTTTTTTCTTCTCGTCTTCCGTGAGCTGGCTGATCTTGTTGTAGGCACCGCGCAGCTTGAAGGCACCGGTGTGCTGCAGGTTCTCGGGCTTTAGATAGACATCGTTCCCGGAAACCTCGGAAAAATAGTCGCTGTGAATCAGACGCGTTTTGCGCGCTACCCCTTCGAGCTGCTTGGCTGCACGGTAGACATCCGCGATGGTCGTATGCGCAGCGATTTCTTCGTTCCGATTGGCTTCGTTTCGATTGTCCTCGTTTGGATGGACTGCGTCCCGGTCCTTACCAGCTTTCTGTTTCTCTTGCATATCGTATACTCTCCTCCTGTCGCTTGTTCTTTACAGTTTACAGGAAGATTATACAATTGTCAACAAAAAGTGTAACGTTTTAACTAGGACTGTTTCCCTGCATGTTCCTGCTGCTTTTGCTGAATTGCCAGCAATTCTTCTTTGGTGAACGCATACGACGTATTACAGAAATGACAGGTGACCTCCGCCTTCCCATCGTCGATCAGGCTCTGCAGGTCCGATGGGCGAAGCGTCGCAAGGACCTCCGCGATGCGCTCCTTTGAGCAGTTGCAGCGAAAGGCGAGATCCGTCGTGGTCAGATACTCGACGTCAAAGCCCTTCAGGACCTCAGCGATGATGCCCTTCGCGTCCATGCCCCGCTCCACCATATGCGAGACCGAGTGGATGCGCTCCAGGTTCGCCTCGAGCTTATCGATGCACGCATCCGTCGCGTCCGGCATGAGCTGCAGGATAAAGCCGCCCGCCCCGATGCAATGAAAATCCGGATCGATGAGCACGCCGAGACCAACGCTTGACGGCGTCTGCTCGGATTCCAACAGGTATTTTGTCAGGTCATCGGCGATCTCCCCGTCGACGAGCGCCACGCTGCCGCTCACCGGGTCGGCGAGTCCCGTGTAGCGCGTGACGGTGACCTGGCCGGCCATACCGACGCCGCCCCCCACATCGATCTTCCCCTTTGCGTTCAGCGGCAGATTGACATGCGGATCCATGACCATGCCGCGCACGTAGCCTTCCGGCGTGGCATCCGCGACGACCTTGCCGAGCGGCCCGCCGCCGTTGAACGTTACCGTGAGCGCCTCGCGGTTCTTGAGGTTCGCCGCCATGAGCAGCGCCCCGGTCATCGTGCGGCCGAGCGCGGCCGCCGCGACCGGATAACAGTCATGCCGCCGGATGGCTTCGTTGACCAGATCGGTTGTCACGGCCGCGTAAATGCGGAGTCCGTCAGCCAGTCCCTTTACCAAATGGTCTTTCCTCATATCCCTGCTATTCCTTCCTGTTTTTCCAAGCCTGCCCGTTCAAAGCGCCAACTGCATCAAGACTTCGCCGGACGCCAGATCGAAAATCCGGATTTCTCCGTTTTCCAGCACGGCGACGGTGTTCTTTCCATCCTCGCGTTTGGAGAGCGCGGCCGATCCCGGATTCAGGAACACGGTATGGCCGCGCTTTTCGAGCACCGTCGTATGGATGTGCCCGCTGATGAACAGGTCAGCCTTCCAATGCTTCGCGAGCGCGTCCTTTTCCGCATCCGTCATGCAGGCGTCGCCATGCGTGATGATGATGCGTTTGCCGTCGGCGAACACGTAGGCGTACGGCGCCTGAAGGGGCACCTCGAGGCAGCTCGCATCGACATCGGAGTCACAGTTTCCCTTTGCGAGGATGACCGGCGCCGGGCACGCATTGATGCGCTCCGCGAGCCCCATCGGGTTATAGTCCGCTTTCCTGGGGTTCCGCGGGCCATGATAGAGCACGTCCCCGGCAAAAAAGATGGCGTCCGCGTCCTTGAAATACGTCTCATAGGCCTTTGCCCATGCCATTTCGTGACCGTGTGTATCGCTGATGATACCGAACTTCATATGCTATCCTCTCCCCGTATTTCAGCCCATGGTACGAAGCAGATTTGCCATTTCCATGGCAGCCATCGCGCCGTCTGCGCCCTTGTTGCCGGCCTTTGTGCCCGCGCGCTCCACGGCCTGCTGAATGTTCTCCGTCGTCACGACGCTAAAGATGGTCGGTACGCCCGTCTGCAGGCCGACCTGTGCAACGCCCTTGGAGACCTCGCTGCAGACGTAGTCGTAATGGCTCGTCGCACCGCGGATAACCGCGCCGAGACAGATGACCGCATCGTATTTCCCCGACTCCGCCATCTTCTTGGCAACGACCGGGATCTCGAAAGCGCCCGGCACCCAGGCTACCTCGATATCGTCATCCCTCGTTTCGTGGCGATGCAGCGTATCGAGCGCACCGCCGAGCAGCTTGCTCGTGATAAACTCGTTGAACCGCGCGACGACGATGCCGAATTTCAGATCCTTGCCCGTTACAACCCCTTCATAAACCTTTGCCATGATACATTTCCTCTCTTATCTTCTGTTCAAAAAAACCTTTCTACTCTTCCTGCGCGCCGTCAGTCGGTGAGCGTATCCTCGGAAAGCAGATGGCCCATCTTTCTCTTCTTGACCGTCAGGTATTTCTTGTCAAACGGATTGGCATGCACCTGCAGGGGCACGCGCTCCGTAATCGTCAGATGATAGCCCTCGAGCCCCGCGCGCTTCGCCGGGTTGTTCGTCATGAGACGGATCGACGTCAAACCGAGCTCCGAGAGAATCTGCGCACCGATGCCGTAATCCCGGAGATCCGGCGCGAAGCCGAGCTCGACGTTCGCCTCAACGGTGTCGGCCCCTTTATCCTGCAGGGCATAGGCGCGCATCTTGTTCGCCAGACCGATCCCGCGGCCCTCCTGACGCATGTAGAGCACGACGCCCTCGCCCTCCTTTTCGATCCTTTTCAGCGCCAGCGCGAGCTGCTCGCCGCAGTCACAGCGCAGCGAGCCGAGCGCATCGCCCGTCAGGCACTCCGAATGCACCCGCACGAGCACATTCTTTTTCCCGCGCACATCCCCCTTGACCACCGCGATATCGCATTTGTTGTTGAGGTCGTTGACGAACGCGTGAATGCGGAAATGCCCGTATTTGCTCGGAAAATCCACGTCGGCTACCTCATGCACGAAATTCTCCGTCCGCTTGCGGTATTCGATCAGGCTCTGCACCGTGATGATGTGCAGGCCGTGCGCGGCCGCGAATGCCTTCAGCTTCGGCGTGCGCATCATATGGCCGTCGTCGTCCATGATCTCACAGCAGAGCCCGGCCGGATAAAAGCCCGCGAGACGCGCGAGGTCAGTCGTCGTCTCCGTATGTCCGGCGCGGCGCAGGACGCCGCCCTCGACCGCGCGCAGTGGGAACACATGGCCCGGACGGCGAAAGCTCGCCGGCTTCGCCTTCGGGTCCAGCAGCTTGCGGATGGTGTGGCAGCGCTCGTACGCAGAAATGCCCGTCTCCGTTTCGTAGGCATCGATCGACACCGTGAACGCCGTCTCGTGGTTGTCCGTATTGTTTGCGACCATCTGTCCGATGTTGAGTTCATCGAGGCGCTTGCCGTCAAT
>JALFBM010000083.1 GCA_022773425.1 Selenomonadaceae bacterium | reverse complement strand
CCGCCATGCTTTTTTCATGCCTCCGGTTCTCCTCGGCAACGGGAAGAACAGGAGGTTTTTTATGAAATTACACAAGACCAGACGCAGTCAGCGTGAGACCTACAAGTATTACGACGCCAACGGAAAGCTCGTAATCGAACTGAAACCCGGAGAAAACGATGTAACGGAAGCAGACATTCGCACTCTTCACCTTCAGGACGACAGTGAAGTCAGAAGCAATCTTAAGTATCTGCACGGGGATCAGAAGGAACAGAAAGCCATGGTCGAGAAATGGAAAAAAGACTATGTCACATGGTTTGAATCCGCCTATCACCGCATGCCGACTGAAGACGAACTTGCCATCGCCATGGAAGAAGCTGTACCGAAGAACTGGCTCGGCTCCATTGAAGAGATGATGGGTGACGGCGATGAGGACGGCGTCGGTGACAAGGCAAGATTCCTCTACACTCTCGATGAACATGACAGGGAGCTGCCTGCTGACGTTGAGAGGTTGAATGAGATCGCTGCCGCAATGCCTGAAAGCTGGCGGGAAATCTATGAAATGAAATTCATCGAAGGATACAACAACTGCGAAATTGCAGACAAGCGTGGTGTGTCCGAAAGCGCGATTCGTAAGACTCTGGGCAAAATCACGGATGCCATCGGAAAAGATCCCGTGCTTAGAAAAATGCATCACAAGGGTGCGAAATCAGTCTGAAAACGAGGACGGAAGACCTGAGGAGAACTAACTCTCCCCAGGTCTTTCTTTACAGATTAAGGAGGTTTTTATGGAACACAGCTATATGCCTGTCATCTACATCTGCGCTCCTTATGCAGATGATCCCGAAGGCAATACGGAAAAAGCAAAAAAATATGCCCGGTTTGCAACGGACAGCGGGTACATTCCGATCTCGCCTCATCTTCTGCTCTCCTTTATGGATGAAGCAACAGAGCGCAGGAAGGCCATGTTCATGGATCTCGTCCTGCTTGGGAAATGTTCTGAAATCTGGTTCTTCGGAGACCGGATTACTTCCGGCATGGACATTGAACTGGAACGCGCCAGAAAGCGCCGCATGAAGATCAGGCACTTCACTGAGGACTGCCGGGAGGTGACGTTATGAGGGTTCTTTGCATCGCCTACGGAAATTCCCGTCAGGCAAAAACATGGACCAATAAAACAACAACCTTTGATGACCTGAAGGCGCGTCTCAAGACACCGATCCGGACAACCGAGACTGTTGAGGAATATTCGAAAATGGCCAAGTCAGCCCGCGATGCT
>JALFBM010000016.1 GCA_022773425.1 Selenomonadaceae bacterium | reverse complement strand
ATGAACACGCGGCCGGAGGCGGATACGGCGCAGTTTCTCTATTTGAAGCGGCTGCTGAGCACGATCGTGCAGATTGACAGCGGCGCGGACTTTATCCTCGCGTTCACCGTGCTCGTGAAGCGGCTCGCCGTCGACCGGCTGCACATCGTCGGGGATTTCTTTGACCGCGGGCACCGGCCCGACGCGATCTTGAACCTGCTCATGAAGCGCGCGAACGTGGATATCCAGTGGGGGAATCACGACATTCTCTGGATGGGCGCGGCGCTCGGCAGCGAGGCCTGTATCGCCGCGGTCGTGCGCAACTCGCTGCGCTACAAGAACACCGACGTGCTCGAGCGCGGCTACGGCATCAGCCTGCGGCCGCTCACGACGTTCGCCTCGCGGATTTATCCGGATGAGAATCCGATCAAGGCGGCGGAACGCGCGATCACGATGATGATGTTCAAGCTCGAGGGACAGCTGATTGCGCGCAACCCGGACTTTCAGATGCAGGGTCGGCGGCTGCTGCACCACATCGATTTCCGCTCGAGCTGTGCGGTGCTCGGGGACGGGCGGCGCTATGAGCTCGAAAACGCGTATTTTCCGACCATCGATGAGGAAGCGGAGGATCCCTACCTCCTGACGGCGGATGAGCAGCAGATCATCGACGATCTGCGCTCCTACTTCCTCGAGAGCGCGGTGCTGCACCGGCATGTCGATTATCTCTATCAGATGGGAAACCTCTATACGCGCTGCAATGGGAACCTGCTGTATCACGGCTGCGTGCCGATGGCGGAGGACGGATCGTTCCGCGTCATCACGTTCGGCGGACAGCGCTACAGCGGCCGGGCCTGGCTCGATTTCTGCGAGCACATGGCGCGGGAGGCCTGGGTGCACGGCGGGGAGCCAGCGCTCGATTTCTTGTATTTCCTGTGGTGCGGGCGGCTTTCCCCGCTCTCGGGGCGGGAGGTCCGGACGTTTGAGCGCGCGCTGATCCCCGACCCGAGGACATGGGTCGAGCCGGCCGATCCCTATTATCGTTTTATCGACGACCAGGAGGCCTGCGCGCGCGTGCTCGAGGCGTTCGGCTTGGATCCGGCGCGCGGTCACATCATCAACGGGCATGTCCCCGTCAAGGTCAAAGAGGGGGAGAGTCCCGTGAAAGCCGGGGGGAGGGCCATCATCATCGATGGCGGGTTCTGCAAGGCCTACCATAAGAAAACCGGAATTTCCGGTTATACGCTCATCAGCAATTCGCGCGGTCTGCGCCTGCTCGAGCATCAGAAAATCGCGGATGTGCGCGAGGCGCTGCGCGAGAATCACGATATCGAGTCCGTATCCGAGACGGTCGAGCTCCAGGCCTGCCGGACGACCGTCGGCGATACGGACGAGGGACGGCAGATCCAAAACGAGACCACAGACCTATACAATCTGCTCCTGGCCTATCAGAATGGCATACTGAAGCCGATGCAATAAAAAAATGCCGCGCGATCTGACGGCGCGGCATCGGTAATGGAAATATTTAGAGAGAGTTTAAAAGGATTTTGAGTAATGGAATCAGGGAATTTATGGAAATGGGAATCTCGCTTCCCGGCCGATCCGTTCCGGTCGGAAGGAATTCCCGGGGCTCATCGCCCTTACAATTGTTATTCTAGCACAATTCGTCAAAAAGTCAATAGAGCAAATAGTCAAAAATAGATTATTTTTGGCTGAACGATGTTCTAAGAATCTGGAGGGAACAGTATGCAGAGTTTTAACTTCAAATGCCCGACGGAAATCGTATTCGGCCGCGGGGCGGAGAAACAGGTGGCGGAGAAGATCCGCGCGTACGGCGGCAGCCGCGTGTTTATCGTCTACGGCGGCGGCAGCGTGATGCGGACGGGCTTGCTGCCGCGTATTGAGAGCTATCTGACGGGCGCCGGGCTCGCGTTCCAGGTGCTCGGCGGCGTGAAGCCGAACCCGCGCCTTTCCCTTGCGCGCGAGGGCGTGCGTCTCGCGAAGCAGTTCGGCGCGAACTTCATCCTCGCGGTCGGCGGTGGCAGCGTCATCGACACGACGAAGGCCATCGCGCACGGTGTCGCGAACCCGGACACGGATATCTGGGATTTCTGGACAGGGCGTGCAGCGCTCACGAAGACGACGCCGTTTGGCTCGGTGCTGACGCTTGCGGCAGCGGGCAGCGAGACGAGCGATTCGGCGGTGCTGACGAATGAGGAGACGGGAAAGAAGCAGGGGCTGAACTCTCCGCTGAACCGCGCGGCGCTCGCGTTCATGAACCCGGAGCTCACCTATACCGCGCCGCTTCGGCAGATCAAGGCCGGCATTTGCGACATCATGATGCATACGCTCGAGCGCTATTTCACGAAGGTCAAGGAGCCGAACCTGTTCACCGACCTCGTCGCGGAGTCTCTGCTCAAGACGATGATGAAGGAGGCGCGCGCCGCGGTCAAAGACACACATGACTACGAGGCCATGAGTGAGATCATGTGGTGCGGTTCGGTTTCTCATTCGAATTTCACGGAGCTCGGCCGCTGCAAGGACTTTTCCTGCCATCGGCTCGGTCATGAACTCTCGGGCCGCTTTGACGTCACGCATGGCGAGTCGCTGACGACGCTCTGGGGGCATTGGGCGAAATACGTCTACCAGGATGATGTGCCGCGGTTCGCGCATTTCGCGGAGGCCGTGTTCGGCATCGCAGACGGCACGGAGGAGGAGCGCGCGCTCGCCGGCATCGACGCGATGGTCGCGTTCTTCCGCGAACTCGGCATGCCGACGAATTTCACGGAACTCGGCATCGGTGTGCAGCCGAAGGACGTTATTGTGGAGCTCGCGGACATGCTGACCTTCGGGGACACGAAGACCATCGGCAACTTCCATCCAATGGACAAACAGACGGCCATCGAGATTTACGAGCGCGCAAATCACTGAAAAAAGACGGCCGCGCGAATCCTTTCGGTTCGCGCGGTCGTCTTTCATTTTCCTGCGAGGATGGCGGCGAGGAATTCCTTGCCGAAGCGGGCGAGCTTCCTCTCGCCGACGCCCTTGACCTCGCGCATTGCTTCGAGATTTTTCGGGCGCACGCGGCACATGTCGCGCAGCGTCGCATCCGAGAAAATCAGATACGGCGGAATCTGTTCGCGGCTCGCGATGTCTTTGCGCAGGGCGCGCAGCGTCTCGAACAGGCCGGCATCGGCGGGCGCAGAGGCCCGCCGTTTTTTCGTCTGCGGCAGCGGCTGGAACACCTTGAGCTGGCCGCGCAGGACGTCGTAGGCGGGCGGCGCGAGGCGCAGCACGGGGTATTCGCTTTCCGTGAGCGTCAGGTAGTCCGTCGCGATGAAACGCTGGATCAGCAGGCGGATCTCCTTGAGCGGCTTGTCTTTCATGAGGCCGTAGGTCGACAGCGCGTCGAGGCGCAGGTCGCGGATGCGCTTTTCCGAGGAGCCCTTGAGTACCTGCGCGACGAGTGTCGTGCCATAGCGTTCGTGCATGCGGTAGATACACGAAAAGACCATCTGCGCCTCGGTCGTGACATCGGCTTTCTCGCGGTTCGCGCGGCAATTGCTGCAATTGCCGCATTCCGCCTTTTCCGGCGTGCCGCCGAAATAGCGGATGATGAAGGCGCGCAGGCAGTCCGGCGTATGGCAGTAGTCGATCATGCGCTGCAGCTTTGCGAGGTTGTGCGCCTTGCGCTCCTCGTCGTCGGTCGATACGTTGATCAGGTATTTCTGCGTCAGAATGTCCTGCGGTGCGTACAGCAGCAGGCATTCCCCCGGCTCGCCGTCGCGTCCCGCGCGGCCGGCTTCCTGATAGTAGCCCTCGAGGCTCTTCGGCATGTTGTAATGGATGACAAAGCGCACGTTGCTCTTGTCGATGCCCATGCCGAACGCGTTCGTCGCGGCGATGACCTGCAGGTTATCGTAGAGGAAATCGTCCTGTGTCCGTTCGCGCTCCTCGTCGCTGAGCCCCGCGTGATAGCGGCCGATGGCGACATGGTGCTTCTGCAGATACGCGTAGATGCGCTCGACGTTCTTGCGCGTTGCCGCGTAGATGATGCCGGCGTCTCTCGGATGGTCCTCGATGTAATGCAGGAGGAAGCTGTCCTTGTCCTCGCCTGTGATGACACCGAAATAGAGATTGGGCCGATCAAAGCCAGAGACGTGCACGGCGGGATCTTGCAGCCCGAGCAGGCGGATGATGTCCTCGCGGACCTCCGGCGTTGCCGTCGCCGTAAAGGCGGCGACGAGCGGGCGGCGGCGGAGCCCCGCGATGAACGGTGCGATCTGCTGGTAACTCGGGCGGAAATCATGGCCCCACTGCGAGAGGCAGTGCGCCTCATCGACCGCGACCATCGAGATGGTCTGCCGCTCGAGAATGGACTGGAAATAGTCCGTATCGAGGCGTTCCGGCGCGACGTAGACGAGCTTGTAGCTGCCATGGGCGATGCCCGCGAGGCGTTCCCTGGACTCCTCACTGGACAGGGTGCTGTTAATGAAGGTCGCATCGATGCCCTGCTCACGCATGGCGTCGACCTGGTCTTTCATCAGGGAGATCAGCGGCGAGATCACGAGCGTGATGCCCGGGAACATCAGCGCTGGAATTTGGAAGCAGATGGATTTTCCGGCGCCGGTCGGCATGATGGCGAGCGTGTCGCGCCCCGCGATCAGACTTTCGACGACGGGTTCCTGGGCCGGCCGGAACTGGTCATAGCCGTAATGCTTCTTGAGCAGCAGCCGTGCTTCGTCCATATACGGGCTCAACGCGTTTCCTCTCCCTTGTCCGCTGGATCCATCGGGCAGGAGGACGGAGCGGCGCCGCGGCCTGCCACATGCTGCCCCTCCCAGAGGGCCTCGGAGACGCGGCGCATGAGTTCATCCTGCTCGGCCTGTGCGGAGAAGACGAGCCGCTTTTCCTCGGCCTGTACCTCGCCGTCGAGTTCCGTGACCGCGAGTTGGAGGCGGTGGTCCTTATCTCTGCGGAACGAGTACGAGCGGCGTGTCTCGAGCCATTCCTGGATCATCGCGATATTCTGCCCTGTCGCCTCCCGGCGGTAGGCTTTGTAGGCGTCCACGGCGATCTTTGCCGCGCGCTTCTTGTCCTCGGACGCACCGAGAATGGAGAAGGCGGTCGCCTGTTTTTCGGTGATAAGCTGTGATACGATATAAAGCATTGGCTATCTTCCTGCCTTTCTTGATCCATAGATACCCCTATTTTAGCAGACCGGAAAAATATTGGCAAAAAAGATTTGACAGAGAGCGGACGGCATGGTATGATAATAATCGTTGGTTATGAGCGTAGTGCGCGAAAGCCAAGGAATATGGCCCAGTAGCTCAGTTGGATTAGAGTATTTGACTACGAATCAAAGGGTCGAGGGTTCGAGTCCCCCCTGGGTCACCATAGGAAAACGGAGACGCCGAGAGTTCGGCGTCTTTTTTTTATACCCGCTGCAAAAAAATCTGAATAAGATTCATAAATTTCTTTTCAAAGCGTCCGCTTTCCGTTATAATTAGGATAAGAAAGATGCGGGAAACAATCGGAAGGTGAACCTATGGAAGATAAAAAAATGGGTCGACGGGAGCGCAACAAAATCCGTTCGCGGCAGGCCATCCTCGACGCGGCAGCCGCCGAGTTCAAGAGAAAGGGTTTCAAGGAAACGGCCATCGTGGACATCATGCGCACGGCGAAGCTCGGCACCGGCACGTTCTACAATTATTTCAAGACGAAGGACGGCGTCCTGCTCGCGCTGCTTTCGAACCTCGTGCAGGATATGGAGCATACGTTTGACAGCATGCGCGCCGAGGGCAAATCCTCTCTCGATCTGCTGCAGGCTGGCAATGCGTGCATGGGTGCGTATCTCGACGAGAACCGCTACGTCCTTCCGCTGTTCATCGCGGCATCGGAGCACGCGGGTGCGCCGGACGGGGCGATGGGGGACCTGCATGCGCCGGGCTTCAAGCCGCTTTACAGCAGGATTATCCAGGATGGGCAGGCGCGCGGCGAGATCCGGCAGGACATTCCCGCGGACCTCATCGCGGAGCTCTTTCACTCCATCTTCCAGGCAGCGGCATTCAGCCAGCTGCGCATTCCTTTTCAGGAGAATATCCGGCTGAAGACGATGCTCGTCGTCGACGGCATCCGCGAGGCGTAAACGCGGAACGAAAAAATCTGTGTATTGTGTATGTAGGAGAAAAAATGATCAGCGTAACGAAACTGCTTTTTGCTAGGGAGTACTTTGGGGACAAGCTGCGTTATACGAAAAGCGCGCATACCGTGCGGAACGGCGCGGCAGAGGGCGTCGGCCCGGTGGTGGTCTGGAATTCGACGAAGACCTGCAACCTGCGGTGCATGCACTGCTATATGGGGAGCGACGCGCGGCGCTACCAGGATGAGCTGACGACGGATGAGGCGAAACGGTTCATCGACGACCTCGCGGACTTCCACGTACCGGTCCTGCTGTTTTCGGGCGGCGAGCCGATGATCCGGCCGGACTTCTTCGAACTTGCGGCCTACGCGGCGGAAAAGGGCGTGCGCCCGACGCTATCGACGAACGGCACGCTGATTACGCGCGAGGCTGCGCAGCGCATCAAGGATATCGGCGTCGGCTACGTCGGCATCTCGCTCGACGGCCTGCGCGATGTCAACGACAAGTTCCGCGGCGTCGAGGGCGCCTATGAGAAGGCCATGCGGGGCATTGAGAACTGCGTAGCCGTCGGCCAGCGCGTCGGCCTGCGCTTCACGATCAACCACCACAACATTCAGGAGCTCGACCGGATCTTCGATTTCATCGAGGCGGAGAACATCAACCGCGTTTGCTTCTACCATCTCGTCTACAGCGGGCGTGGTGAGCACATGGTCGATCAGGACGTGACGCCGGAGGAGTCGCGCCGCGCGATGGATACGATCATCCGGCGCACGCGCGATTTTGAGGAGCGCGGGCTGAAAAAGGAGATCCTGACCGTCGACAACCACTGCGACGGCATCTATATGTACCTGAAGGCGCTCGCGGACGGCGATGAAAAGACGGCCGATCAGATCAAAACCTACATCTCGATGAACGGCGGCAACCGCTCGGGCATTGCGTTCGGCGAGGTCGATCCGATGGGCTATGTGCACCCCGACCAGTTCACGCAGCACCATACGTTTGGCAACGTGCGCGACCGGAAGTTCGGCGATATCTGGCAGGATACGTCGAACCCGATTATGGCGGGGCTCAAGGACCGCAAGCCGCTCCTCAAGGGACGTTGCGCAACATGCAAATGGCTCGCGCAGTGCAATGGCAACTTCCG
This sequence comes from Selenomonadaceae bacterium, assembly GCA_022773425.1. GTDB lineage: Bacteria > Bacillota > Negativicutes > Selenomonadales > Selenomonadaceae > UBA2897. Next base: position 52,335 of record JALFBM010000016.1, on the reverse strand, counting down.
CACGCGCGCGGAGGCCGTGACCGGAGACTTCTGGGAATCCGATCCGTCCTGTTACCTGACCGATGAGGAAATCGGACGAAACGCAGAGGGGGCGGCAAAATGAAGATCATTTCGTGGAATACGACGAATGCCTGCAACATGTATTGCGCGCATTGTTACCGCGACGCGGGCTGCCGGGCGAGCGAGGAACTCTCGACGGCTGAGGCGAAGAAGATGCTCGGCGAGATCGCAAAGGCTGGCTTCAAGATTATGATTTTTTCGGGCGGCGAGCCGCTTATGCGGCCCGATATCGTCGAGCTCGTGCAGACGGCTTCGGATCTCGGCATGTTCCCGGTGTTCGGCTCGAACGGCACGCTGCTGACGCCGGAGCTCGCATCGAGGCTCAAGGCGGCGGGCTGCCGGGGCTTTGGCATCTCGCTCGACTCGATGGACCGCGAAAAACACGACAAATTCCGCGCATTCCCCGGCGCCTGGGACGGCGCTGTGCGCGGTATGAAGCTCTGCCGCGAGGCCGGCATCCCGTTCCAGATCCATACGACGGTTATGGACTGGAACCAAAACGAGATCGAGGCCATCACGGACTTTGCCATCGAGCTCGGCGCGAAGGCGCATCATTTCTTCTTTCTCGTGCCGACGGGGCGCGCGAAGACCATCGAGGAGGAATCCCTGCGCGCGGAGCAGTATGAGTCGGTGCTGACGCGCATCATGAAGAAGCAGGAGCAGGTCGATATCGAGTTGAAGCCGACCTGCGCGCCGCAGTTCCTGCGCATCGCCGCGGAACTCGGTCAGAAAAGCCGGTTCCACCGCGGCTGCCTGGCGGGCCTGTCCTACTGCATCGTGAGTCCGCGTGGCAAGGTGCAGCCCTGCGCGTATCTCAATATGGAGCTCGGTGACGTGCGCGAGACGCCGTTCGATGAAATCTGGGCGAAGAACCCGGTCCTGCAGAAGCTCCGGACGCTCGACTACAGCGGTGGCTGCGGGACCTGCGGCTACAAGCGTGTCTGCGGTGGCTGCCGCGCGCGCGCCGCGTACTATCACGGCGGCGACTACATGGCTGAGGAACCGTGGTGCCTCTATCACGGCCGGCGCGGCGAATGAGCGAAAAAGGGAAATCCCCCGATTGCGTGAAACGGGGGATTTTTGTATAATGATAGGCGGAATTTTGGGAAATCGATGGGGAAAGCAATAGGAAGGAGCGAAGCGATGATTCGATATATTTTCTGCGATATGGATGGGACGCTGCTCGACGACGAGAACCGCCTGCCGGAGGGCTTTGACGCGATGATGGAAGAGCTTGGCCGGCGCGGCGTGACGTTCTGTCCGGCAAGCGGCCGGCAGTACTTCTCGCTGCTCGACACGTTTCCTGCGTACCGGGATGCCTTTATCTTCTTTGCGGAGAACGGTACAAACGTCATTCGTCGGGGCAAGGAGATTTATTCCGACTGCATCGGCGAGGAAATCGCGCGGACCATCCTGAACGAAGTCTATGCGAAACGCCCGGAGACGTTCTGCGTGTTCTGCGGCAAGAAGGACGCCTATGCGCTGTCCGCCCAGGATGACGCGGCAAACCGCGCGGAACTCCACAAATACTATACGCACGCGACGTATCTGGATACCGGCCGTTTCGAGCCGATCGACGATCAGCCGGTCAAGATCTCCCTCTACGACAGCACGGGCCATTCCGCAGAGACTGTCTACCCGCTGGTCAAGAAATACGCGGACGTGCCTCTGCACGTCGTGCTCTCGAGCGATTACTGGGTCGACATCATGAGCCCGACTGCGAACAAGGGCGCGGCTATCCAGGCATTCCAGAAGCAATACGGCGTGAGCCCGGACGAGTGCGCGGCGTTTGGCGACTATCTGAACGATACGGAAATGCTTGGCGCTGTGACCTACAGCTTCGCGATGGCGAACGCGCACCCGGAGATTCAAAAGCTGGCGAGATACCAGACGGCATCGAACAACGAACAGGGCGTGCTGAAGGGCATCCAGCGCCTGATCGACGCGGGGCTCTGCTGAGGCAGGATGCCACGCAGGAAGGAAAGAGGCAGGCAGTATGCGCATTGACTATCACATGCATTTTGAGAAGGGCTCCTACGATGAGGCTTGGGCCGAGGGCTTCTTTGATACGGCGGCGAAACGCCATCTCGATGAGATTGGGATCAGCGAGCACAGTCACACGTTCCCGGAGTTTCGGGATCTCTACGATCACGACCTGATCCTCGACGACAGCTTCGTCGGACGCTTCCAGCAGAAATGGCTGCAGTCGAACAAATTCAAATACACGCTTGATGATTATTTCCGCTTTATGGAAAAGCTGAGAAAACGCCATCCGAACGTCAAGACGGGTATCGAGGTCTGCAATTTTCAGCAGCAGGACAAGGTGCACGATATCCTGAAGGACTATCCGTTTGACTACATCATTGGGTCGGTGCATTTTATCCACGGGTGGGCCTATGATTCTGCGGAAATCAAGGCGGAGTGGGATAACATTCCGCTCGAGGACATCTACGAGTGGTACACGGAGGAAATCGAGAAGCTTGCGGACGCGGGGGAATACGATGTGCTCGGCCACCCGTTCAACATCCGGCTGTTCCGCTATTTCCCGGATTTCGACGTTGCGCCATACCTCGAGCGTGCCGTGCGCGCGCTGAAGAAAGCGCATATGGTCGTCGACGTCAACACGGGCACGTACTACCGCTACCCGATTCAGGAAATCTCGCCGTATCCGGATTTCATGAAGCGCGCGGCGCGCGCGGAACTGCCGATCATCCTGACCTCGGACGCGCATCACCCAGAGGACTGCGGGGCGTATCATGACGAGGCGGTGTCGTATGTGCACGGTTTTGGCTACGCGCAAGTCGTGCGGTTCGACCAGCGGAAACGCACACTTGTTCCGTTGAGCTGACTTTTCACAAAAAACGGACAGCAAAGGATAGCTTTTTTGTCATTTCTGGACAGCTATCCTTTTTTTCTTTTACAAGTTGCGTTAGAATCGTTGCGGAACCTTTGTGAAATTGTTACAATATAAGGTGCTGATATATCGGATACGGACAGGGGAACGGCATCCGTTGGAAAGCGTTCAGCATCTTTCCCAACAAACGGGAAAGTTTATAGGAGGAATAACAGATGATTCGTGAGCATCGGAGCAGGGAAAAACTCGAGGCTTATTATGATGCGTTTACCAAAAACGGCGTGATGGACAAGAACGTGCACCCGTGGGTCGCGGAGTCCTGGCGCCGCAGCAAGGAACTCGGCATCGATGGCGAGGCGAAGATGGATATCTCACACCGCGTGCCCGCCGATACGTTTGCGCAGATGCAGGCAAAGAACCGGACGGCCATCGACTTCCTCGGCCGCATGAGCGGGACGATCAAGGAGTTTTTCCAGGAGTACAACCTGTCCCTGCTGCTCGTCAGCGCGGACTGCGTGGTGCTGAAAAGCTATTCGCTGCCGTTCTATCAGCTGACCCCGGGGGAGATCGAGGGCGTGCGCGTCGGCGTCGAGGAGGTCGGCACGTCGAGCATCAGCGTCGCGCGCGATCATATGTCGACGTTCTGGATGTTCGGCCCGGAGATGTGGGTCCGCGAGTGCCAGCTCGGCGAGGCCTGCTCGACGCCGGTCATGGTGGACGGCGAGTTCACCTACATCATCACGCTCGTGTCGATGGAGCAGCTGCCGATGCCGCAGGACGCGGTGATCTCCCTGCTGCTGACCTTGAAGAATGCACTCGAGATCCATATGGAGGAGTCCGTGCGGATTCGCGCGGAGGAGGCGCTGCTCGACGCGACGCCGTTCGCCGTCTACCATGTGATGCCGGGCGGTGAGGTCGCCTACGCGAACAAGCTCGGGCATGAGCGCCTGCACGCCATCCATACGAAGAAATCGGAGAAGGAAAAACAGGAGACGCCGAAGGAGAACCTCGGCAGCCTGATCCTGAACTACCGGCACACGCCGATTTTCAAGGGATTCCGCGGTATCCCCTCCTACAACAAAGAAGTCACGTGGATCACAGCGGCGAAGACCTACGAGGATATCACGACGGTCGTGCCGCTCGAGCGCGACAGCGATCAGGCCGTGAAGTCGGTCGCGGTCGTCTCGATGCCGATCGAGGATCTGCGCACGCTCGTCGCGCACGCGGCGGGCTACACGGCCAAGTACAGCCTGAACTCGATGGTCGGCATCAGCCAGACCTTCGAGACGGTCAAGGCCAAGGCGGCGCGTGTCGCGAAGAACAAGCATCACGTCCTGCTGCAGGGCGAGGCTGGTACGGGCAAGCAGCGCATGGCGCACGGCATCCATCAGGCGAGCCCGCGTGCGGCGGGACCGCTGATTACGCTGCGCTGCGGCGATTCGACGCCGGAACTGCTCGAGCAGGAAATCTTTGGTGTCGTGCATGGCGAGGTCAGCCATCAGGGGCGCCTGGAGCTCGCCTCGGGCGGCACGCTGTTCCTCGATGAGATCGAGAAAATGCCGATCCCGATTGCCGACAAGCTCGCGAAGGCCCTCGAGACGGGCAAGGCCTGCCGCATCGGCGAGAAGGTTGAGCGCCCGATCGACGTGCGGATCATCGCGGCATGCGACAGCGACCTGCGCCGCCTGACGGAGCGCGGACTGTTTGCGCAGTCTCTCTACGAGATCGTCAGCAAGAGCGTGATCCGCCTGCCGTCCATTCGCAGCCGTCGCGACGATATCCCGGTACTCGCCGAGCACATCATTTCCGAGCTCGCAGAGCAGCACCAGATGAAGCCGAAGAAGATCGATCCGGCGACCGTCAAGGTGCTCATGGATTACGATTGGCCAGGCAACATCAAGCAGCTGCAGAGCGCGCTCGAATACGCGTTCTTCAACACGAAGGGCAAGGTCATCAAGCCGACGGATATCAGCCTCATGGGCGATGTCAAGCCGGACAACAAGTGGAAGGAAGACCGGGCCATTTTCGTCAAGGCATGGCAGGCGGCGGGCGGCAATGTCAGCCGTCTCGCGAACCTGCTTGGAGTCAGCCGCGTGACGCTGTACCGCTATATGAAGAAATTCGGGCTGGAAAAGAGCCGGTCCTGAGTCGAGAAAAGGAGAATTCGCTTTGCGTTTAAGGAGAAAGCCGTGGGTCGACGAGGCCATCCATGATTTCGACGCCTTCGTCGTGAGCCGGGATCAGGAAATCGGCGAGGAGAGAAAAGGCCATTGGAACGAGTGGTTCGGCCGCGAGGCGCCGCTGCACGTCGAACTCGGGACAGGCAAGGGCGACTTTATCACGCAGATGGCGGAGCGGCACCCGGAAATCAATTTCATCGGCATCGAGCTGCAGCAGGATGTTCTGTACTCTGCGGCGAAGAAGGTCGCGGAGCTCGAGCTGACGAATGTCCGCCTGCTCGTCTTTGACATCCAGCATATCGAGGATATCTTTGCCGAGGGCGAAATCGACCGCTTCTACATCAATTTCTGCGATCCGTGGCCGAAGAAACGCCACGCGAAGCGCCGCTTGACGCATCGGCTTTTCCTCGAGAAATACCGCCGCCTGCTGAAGAAGCCGGGTGAGCTCCATTTTAAGACGGACAATGGGCCGCTGTTCGATTTCTCGCTGCAAGAGTTCGAGGCGGAACACCTTCCCGTGCGTCATGTTTCGTATGACCTGCATGCGGAGAACTGGCCGGACAACGTCGAGACCGAGTACGAGCGAAAATTCAGCGGCTTCGGCGAGAAGATTCATCGCTGTGAGGTACTTTTCCCGGAGGAGGACGAGGACCATGCGCATACGGAAAGCACTGTGGAATAACGACGCGGAACCCGTTATCGTCATCATGGTAATTCTGCTCGTGCTCGGCACGATCAACGTGTTCAGCTCGAGCTTTGTCATGGCGGCGACGGAAAACGACAATCCGTACCTGTTTCTGCAGAAGCATCTCGTGATGCTGGTCATCGGCACGGCGGCGTTCATCGCCTGTCGCAAGATCCACTACACGCGCTGGCGGACCCTGATGCCGTGGCTGCTTTTCGGCACGCTGCTCTGCCTCGTGCTGGTCCTGTTCATCGGTACCTCGGTCAACGGTGCGAAGCGCTGGCTGTTTATCGGGCAGCCGGCGGAGCTCGCGAAGCTCATGGCATTGATCCTGACTGCGGCGTACATTGATTCGCGGGCCAGGCGCAATCAGCCGGTGTCCTTTCTGAATCGGCAGTTCCTTTTCGTTGCCGCGATGGCGGGGCTGACGGAGGTCGAGCCGGATATGGGCACGGCCTGCATCATCGCTGGCGTCCCGGTCCTCATGTACTTTGTTGCCGGCGTCAAGAAGGGTGAGCGCCGTTTCCTTGGCGTGGCGGCGGTCGTACTCGCCACCGCCATGGTCATCTGGCAGCCGTATCGCCTCGATCGGATCAAGATCTTGTTTGACCCGTGGGCGGACGCGCAGGGCGTCGGCTATCAGGTCGTGCAGTCGCTTTCGACCATCGGCTCGGGCGGCCTTTGGGGGATGGGGCTCGGGGCTGGCGTCAGCAAATACGACTACCTGCCGGAGGCACATACGGATTTCGCGTTTGCGATTTTCTGCCAGGAACACGGCTACATCCTCGCCTTGATGGTGTTTCTGCTCTATGCCTTCTTGACGCTGTTTTGCGCGCGTATCGCGAATATTGCGCGCGACGCGTTCGGGCAGGTCCTCGCGGTCGGCATCATGATCCTGATCGTCGGGCAGGCCATCGTCAATCTCATGATGGTCGGTGGCATCTTCCCCGTCGTTGGCGTGCCGCTGCCGTTTATCAGCTACGGCGGCTCGTCCCTCGTCGTCTCGATGGCGGCGATGGGTATGCTCGCGAACATCGCCGACCACGGCGAGCACCGGAAACGCGATATCCCGCAGGCCCCCGAATCCGAGGAATCCGGGCGGCCGAAGCTCCGCCTCGTCAAGGGACAGAGCGAATCGCCCCATGAAATCTGAGAATAAGACAGCAAAAAGGCCGCTGCACGGACGATTTGACGTACGTGCAGCGGCCCTTTCTGCGGATGCGGACAAAGGGATTATTTTTTGTCTTTACGTTCTTTGGCGCGTTTCTTTGCAGCGGCTTCTTTGGTTTTGATCTTGTCGCTGATCTTTTTCTGCTGCTGCATCTTCGCGTAGTCGACGCCCCAGCTCGCGAGCTTGTGTTTGAACGCCATCATCGGATGGTGCAGGAACATGCGTTTCTGCGAGCCGTGCATGACGTCCAGGAAGAATTTTGCCTGCTCGGCGCCGAAGCACTGCTCCGCGAATTCGCAGCGGTCGCAGATCGGCTTCGTGATGCCGTAGCGGCAGCGGTTCATCTTCGTCAGGACGGTTGCGACCGTGGCCGTGCATTTCGGGCAGAGCTTGTCGCCGCTCGTGCCGTGATGGGCGTGGCAGTATACGCCGAAGGTCTTGCGGATGTTTGCCTTTTCTTTCGGGACGGTATTTTTGATTTCAACCGGCTTCCGCTTCGGGCGGAGGCGCGAGAAAATACTCATAACAATCACCTTTCCAGTATCAAATCGGGATACTCTTTTTATTTTAAGTGGTTTCGACGATAAAAGCAAGGATATCTTTTAAGGAACGGCCGGATGTAGTATAATAAACACATTGAGAAGCAACGGCAAGCGAATAAGGCGGGGGCGCTATATGGCAAACGGACGGAAGGAATCGGTACAGCAGGACATGGATCTGCTCGACGACAATGCCCTGAAGAAAATCCTGAATCAGACCATTGGGACCATCGAGGACAACAAGGAGCAGATTTTCCATATCTATGAGACGGCGCGCGACGCAGTCGAGCGGGCCCGGGAACTCCTGCGCAAGCTCAAAGAGCAGGCGCGGCAGACCATCGAGGAAGTCGACCGGCTGACCGCTGAGGAACAGCAGAAAAAGCAGGAGCTTGCGGCGGTCTCCGGAAATTTCGACCATTACTCGGAGGCGCGGATCAAGGAAAGCTATAACGCGGTGCGCGATGTCCAGGTTGCGCTCGCGATTGCGCGTGACAAGGAAAAGCATCTGCGCGTTCAGCGCGATCAGACGGAGCTCCGGCTGCACCGCCTGCAGATCATGCTCGGGGAGGCGGAGCATCTCGCGCTCGCCATCGGCTCGGTGCTGACCTATCTTTCGACGCAGGTCAAGGGCGTCGTCTGGAAGATCGAAACGGTACAGAAAGACCAGTTTGTCGGCGCGCGGATCATCAAGGCGCAGGAGGAAGAGCGGTTCCGCATCTCGCGCGAGCTGCACGACGGACCGGCGCAGGATCTCGCGAATATGAATTTTCAGACCTCTATCATTGAAAAGCTCCTGGAGTACGATCCGGACGAAGCGAAACACACGCTGCAGGATCTGCGCAAGCAGATTCACGACTGCCTGTCGAGCGTGCGGCAGATCATCTTCGACATGCGGCCGATGGAACTCGATGACCTCGGGCTCGAGCCGGCCCTGCACCAGCTCGTGCAGAAGCTTGCGATGCGCGGTATCGTGCGCGCGGAATTTCAGTCCGAAGGGAAGATTTACGAGACCGCGAAATATATCGAAATCGCGATTTTCCGCATCGTGCAGGAGGCGTTGTCCAATGTTGCCCATCATTCGGGGCAGGACCGCGCGGTCGTGCGCATGCTTTACGCCCCGACGGCGATTTCCGTGTTGATCACGGACCGCGGCAAGGGCTTTGATGCTGATGCGATGGAGGCGACGGCCAAAAAAGAGGCGATGGAGGAGTCGCTTCGTCAGAAAAAAGGCGAGGAGGCCGCTGAGTCGGACGAGGACGGGGCGAATGGCCATTTCGGCATCGTCGGCATGAAGGAGCGTGCGCGGCTCATTGGCGCGGAGCTCAAGATTACATCGAAGCCAGGAAAGGGCACGCGCGTGCATCTGCGCGTGCCGATTCAGACGGGCGCGAAAAAGAAGGCAAAGGCAGGGAAGGAAACGAAAGGTGCAACAGCAAAGTAAATCCATGGCAGAACGGCAGCATCACGCGCCGATCGCCGAGGCCATGAAGACCTACGCAGCGGACGGTGCGCTCGCGTTCCATACGCCGGGGCACAAGCAGGGACTCGGCGCGCACCCGTTGCTGCGCGAGCTCATCACGGCGCAGGGGCTTCGCGAGGAGGTCTCGCTGATGGAGGAACTCGATGATTTCCATGAGCCGCAGACCTGTATCCGCGAGGCGCAGGAGCTTGCGGCGGACCTCTACGGTGCGGACCATGCTTTTTTTAGCATCAACGGGACGACCGGTGCCATTCATGCGATGATGCTCGGCACGCTGCGGCCGGGAGATACCGTTCTCGTGCCGCGCAACGCGCACCGCTCGGTCGTCGGCGGGCTGATCCTCGCCGGGGCGGTTCCCGTCTACATTCAGCCGGAAATCGACCGGCGACTCGGCATCCCGATGGGCCTGCGGCTATCCGATATCCGCCGCGCGGCGGAGGCGCATCCGGAGGCGCGCGCTCTGCTCGCGGTCTATCCGACCTACTACGGCGTGACGGTCGATCTGCGCGCGATCGCGGATTTCCTGCACGCGCGCGGCATGCTGCTGCTCGTCGATGAGGCGCATGGGCCGCACCTGCGCTTTTGCACGGGGCTGCCGCCGCAGGCACTCGACTGCGGCGCGGATGTCGTTGCCGAGAGCACGCATAAGATCGTCGGCTCGATGACGCAGACCTCGATGCTCTTCACGAAGGGGCCGCGCGTGGACGCGGAGCGCGTCCGGCAGGCCGCAAGCCTCGTGCAGTCGACGAGTCCCAACCAGTTGCTGCTCGCGTCGCTCGATATCGCGCGCCTGCAGCTTGCCGAGGACGGAGAGCGGCTCGTCGGCCGCGCCGTGCACCTCGCGGAGAAACTGCGGGAGGCAGTCCAAGCCATCGACGGGCTCGGCTGCTTAGAGGCAGAGGATATGCAGAGCGAGGGCGCAAGCGGGCTCGACACGACCAAGCTCACGGTGACGGTCACAGGGCTCGGCCTGACGGGCACAGAGGCCGAACACATCCTGCGCTATGAGGAAAAGATCCAGTGTGAGCTGTCCGATCCGCAGAATGTCCTGTTCATCCTTTCATACGCGGATACGGAGGAGACCTGCCGCCGTTTGCTCGAAGCGCTGCGGCATCTCGCGGCGCATCGCAGGCCCTTGGCTGCCGCAGTAGATTGTTTTGCGGAACTGCCGCTGCCCGAGCGCGCCATGACGCCGCGCGAGGCGTTCTTCGCGGCGGCGGAATCCGTACCGTTTGCGGAGGCGGAGGGCCGCGTGGCGGCGGAACAGGTCATGTTCTATCCGCCAGGCATCCCGTTGCTCGCGCCGGGCGAACGCATCACGCGCCGCGTCATGGACTATATCCGGAGCCGGCAGGCCATCGGGTTGAAAATCTCCGGCCCGGAGGATGTAAATTTGAAGAAAATAAAGGTAATCCGGGGGAACTCGTAGAATACAAACAGATAGCGCGAAAAATCGAATGCTCCAGGATGAAGCATAGATAGGAAGGAACCATGCGCTGACCGATGCACAGAATGGTGTGTGGAAGATGGATGTTGTGAGAGGAGTAACGCAGATATGGCGAAGGGAAAACTGATTATCCTTGAGGCAGGTGACGGATCGGGAAAGGCGACGCAGGCGAAGATGCTCTACGAACGCCTCGTCAATGAGGGCCGCCGCGTCCATAAGATTGATTTCCCCGACTATGAGTCCGATTCCTCGGCACTCGTGAAAATGTACTTGAAGGGAGATTTCGGCAGCAGCCCGGAGGATGTCAATGCCTATGTCGCATCGACCTTCTTTGCGGTAGATAGGTTCGCTTCGTACCGCATGAAATGGAAGCAGTATTACGATGCCGGGGATATTATCCTGCTCGATCGCTATACCGAGTCAAACATGGTTCACCAGGGCGTGAAGATTAGCGATCCGTCGAAGCGCGACGATTTCATCGTATGGCTTTGGGATCTCGAATACGTGCGCATGGGGCTGCCGCTGCCGAGCGAGGTCGTGTTCCTCGACATGGAGCCGGAGGTCGAGGCACGCCTGCTTGCCCGCCGCAATCGGGAGAAAGGCGGGGACGGGGATATCCACGAGAGCGATCTCGCGTATCTCAAGAAATGTCATGCGGAATATCTTGACTCTTGCAAGCGCTACAGCTGGAAACGGGTGGTCTGCTCGGAGAACGGGCAAGTGCGCGACCCGAGTGCGATTCATCAGGATATCTATGAGGCCATCCGACCAATTCTGAAAGAAGAAGGGGACTTTCTGGATCAATGATAAAAGAGGTCTTAGTGGTAGAGGGAAAGATGGATGTCGTCGCCGTGCATAAGGCGGTCGAGGCGGACTGCATCACGACGGACGGATTCAATCTGTTGCCGCGCACCATCCAGAACATCGCGGATGCATACAAGCGCCGCGGCATCATCATCCTGACGGATCCGGACGCCGCGGGCGAGCGCATCCGCCAATATGTCGCGCGCCGCTTTCCGGATGCGAAACACGCGTTTATCCCGGTCGAGGACGCGACGGCCAATGACGATATCGGCGTCGAGCAGGCAAAGCCGGAGGCCATCCGCAAGGCACTCGCGAAGGTCCGCACGCTGAACTGGGAGCCGTCGGATGAATTTACGAGCGCGGACCTGCTGAAAAACGGCCTGTCCGGCTGCGCAGATGCCTCGAGCCGCCGCGCGAAGGCCGGCGAGCTGCTCGGCCTCGGCTTCGCGAATGCGAAGACGTTTCTGCACCGCCTGAACAGCTATGGCGTGACGCGCGAGGAGTTTGATGAGGCGATGCGGAGCATGCGGGGGAGGCAGAGGAATGAACGCTGAGGACGAAAAGATTCTGCAGCCGAAGATCGCGAGCCGCGAGGTCACGACGCATATCCTGAAGGCCTTCGGCCTGCATATGAGCAAGAAGCTCGGCCAGAACTTCCTGATTGACGCCGGCATCGTGCAGGGTATCGTCGATGCGGCGGAAATCGAGCCGGGGGAGAAAATCCTTGAGATCGGGCCGGGCATCGGCACGCTGACGCAGGGCCTCGCCGAGGCCGGTGCGATGGTCACCGCAGTCGAGCTCGACAAGAAGCTGCCCGCGGTCCTCGCCGAGACGCTAAAGGGCTACGACAACGTGCGCATCGTGCCGGGCGATATCCTGAAGGTCGATATCCCCGCGCTGATGGGGGAGGGACCCTACAAGGTCGCCGCCAACCTGCCGTACTATATCACGACGCCGATCTTGATGGCACTGCTCGAGCGGCATCTGCCGATCACGCGGATGGTCACGATGGTGCAGAAAGAGGTCGCGGAGCGCATGGTCGCAAAGCCGGGCTCCAAGACTTACGGGGCGCTCTCCGTCGCCGTGCAGTACTATACGGATCCGGAGATCGTGCTCGACGTGCCGCCGCGCTCGTTCCTTCCGGCCCCTGAGGTCGACAGCGTTGTGATCGTGTGCAAGGTGCGCGAGACGCCGTCGGTCGCCGTCAAGGACGAGAAACGGTTCTTCCGCGTCGTCAAGGCCGCGTTCGGGCAGCGCCGCAAGACGCTCAGCAACGCGCTGAAGGGTGGCGGCTTCCCGAAGGAGCAGGTCCGCGACGCGATGGAACGCGCGGGCATCGATCCCACGCGCCGCGGTGAAACGCTATCCCTTGCCGAGTTCGGCAGGCTCGCCGACGCTTTTGCGGAGGAATAACAGAAAAGGCAGGAATGACAGCTGTCTGCTGAGAATACAACAATCGATAAAAGTCTTTTACAAAAAAGCAAAGTATGCAATATTTCTGAAGGAAAAGATATTGCTACTATGCTTTTTTTGTTATACAATAGGGCGTGTGATTTTTCTATTCTTTCTTTTGCCATCGCGCAAAAAATATTTTTCAGAAAGCAGGTATGGAAATGACAGCATCCGTCTGGTCCGTACTGCCACCGGTTATCTCGATCATCCTGGCCCTGTGGACGAAGGAAGTCTACATGTCCCTGTTGGTCGGTATTTTCGCTGGCGCATTGATTTTTACCCAGGGGAACCTCATCGAGGCGATCCTCGCGATGTTTCAGGTCATGTCGGATAAGGTTGGCAGCAATGTCAACATCCTCGTGTTCCTGGTCATCCTCGGCATTTTGGTCGCAGCGATCACGCGTTCTGGCGCGACGCGCGCCTATGGTGAGTGGGCGGCGCGCACGATTCACAGCAAGCGCAGCGCGTCCCTGCTGACGGCGCTTCTCGGCGTCGTCATCTTCATCGACGATTATTTCAACTGTCTGACGGTCGGCACGGTCATGCGTCCGGTCACGGATAAGTTCAAGATCGCACGCACGAAGCTCGCGTACATCATCGACGCGACGGCGGCACCGATCTGCATCATCGCGCCGGTTTCGAGCTGGGCGGCCGCGGTCGGTTCGTCGTTGCCGGAGGACAGCAGCATCGACGGGTTCAATCTGTTTTTGCAGACGATCCCGTTCAACCTCTACGCCTGGCTTACCATTCTGTTCATGGTCTTTGTCTCCTGGACGGGCCGCGATTTCGCGGCGATGGGCCGTTCGGTCGCGAAGAACAACGAGCATTTCGAGATCCCAAAGGAGTATCAGGATACGGCGGAGGCAGCGGTTTCGCATCCCGAGGAGGGGCACGGCAAACTGATCGACCTGATCCTGCCGCTGCTCGTGCTGATCGCGGCGTGCGTGTTCGGCATGCTCTATACGGGCGGCCTGTTCGAGGGCAAGGGCGTCGTCGACGCGTTCGCGAACTGTGATTCGTCGAAATCCCTCGTCTTGGGCTCCTTCATCGCCTTCGTCTTTACGGGACTGCTCTATCTGCCGCGCAAGGTCATCACGTTTGATTCGTTCTGCGACAGCTTCGGCTGGGGCTTTAAGGCTATGACGCCGGCCATTTTCGTGCTGTGCCTCGCCTGGACGCTCTCCGGCATCTGCAACAAGGATTATCTCGACCTCGGCGGCTATGTGGGTACCATCGTCAGCGCGCACGCGGGCATCTTGATGTTCCTGCCGCCGATCTTCTACCTCGTCGGTGCCGGCCTCTCGTTCGCGACGGGCACGTCGTGGGGTACGTTCAGCATCCTGATCCCGATCGCGATCGCGGTGCTCGGCACGGCCGATCCGGTCATGCTGACGCTCTGCGTCACGGCAATCCTTTCGGGGGCGGTCACGGGTGACCACGCCTCGCCGATCTCCGATACGACGATTCTCGCCTCGGCCGGTGCGCAGTGCCACCATATCGACCACGTATCCACGCAGCTTCCGTACGTTATCGTGGTCGGCAGCTGCAGCTTCATCGGCTACATCGTCGACGGGATCACGGCGAACGGCTGGCTCGGTATGGCCGCAGGCCTCGCCTGCCTCGTCGTCGTCATGCTGGTGATCCGCGCCAAGGTGCCGTCATTGGATTGATTTCTGCGAATACAAACAAAGGGCTGTTGCATGCGTGAAAAATCGCGCGGTGCAACAGCCCTTTTTGCGTTTCGTTTATTCCATTGCTTCGGCTGCTTCCCGCAGCTGTTTCTGCTGTTCTTTGTCCATCGTGATCTTGCCGTGGACGAGGCGGATGAGGCCGCGCGCCTTGAGCTTGGCGACGCCGCGGTTGACCGTTTTGACGCTTGTACCGATGTCATCGGCGATCTGCTGGCGGCTCGTGTGCAGGACAAAAAGGTCGGCCTGCACGGAGCCGAGGCGCTTGATCAGGTATTGGCACAGGCGCTCGAGGCTCGGCTGAAATTTGATCCGGCCGTTCTCATCGGAGGTCGGGTACATCTTTTCGGCGAGCTGTTCCGCGACGATGAACGCGAAGTCGCTGTCCTGGCGGAACCATTGGATGAAGGTGTCGTCGCTCATCGCGAGGACCTCGCAACTCGTGACGGCCTCGTTGGTCGCCGAATAAACGGGCTGATGCGCGAGTACCTCGAGGTCGCCGATGACCTGCCCGGCCTTGAGCGTCGCGAACGTATAGCGCTGCCCGCTGATGAATTCATTGCTGACGCGCGTGCTGCCCTTCAGCATGATGTAGACGCGTTTTGCGCTTTCCCCCTTGCGCACGATGAATTCCCCGGGCAAGAAGGTCTTCCGCACCGTCAGCTTGCGGAGATTTTCGGGCTCGCGTTCCAGAATATCGGCTAGATTCGGCTTCATTTTCATCCCCCTGATTCCGTTCTTTTCCGGGCTCTCGATGCATGGGCCCGGAGCTTCTCTTCCTCCTCTATTATAACCCGAAAAGCGGAAAGCGCAAAGCCGTCTGTCTTTTCAAATTTTATGGAAAAGTTGATGCGGGGGGACAGCCGTCCTTTCTTTCCTGTGGCGTAACGTGTAGACTAGAGACAAAGAAGCGGTGAGAGACCGAAAGGAGATGGGCAATGGTGCGGACTCTGTTTGAAGGAGCAGGAAAGGACCGGCGGACGGCGCAGCGGGAGATCGTTGCGGGCATCACCGCGTTTTTTGCCATCTCGTACATCATCGTCGTCAACCCGATGATTCTCGCAGACGCGGGAATACCGGCGGAGCTTTCTGTCTTCGCGACGATTTTCTCGTCGGTGGTCGGCTGCTTCATCATGGCGTTCGTGGCCGACGCGCCGATCGTGCTGACGCCCGGCATGGGGGTCAACGCGTTCTTCACCTATACGATCTGCGTCAGCATGGGACTGCACTGGCACGAGGCCATCGCCATCACGCTGGTCTCCGGGTGCATCTTTGCGGTGGTCGCCTGCACGAAATGGCGTGAACGCCTGTCGCAGGCCGTGCCGGGGTCGCTGAAATGCGCGATCACGGCTGGTATCGGGCTGTTTCTCGTCGAGATCGGTCTCGAGAAGGCAGGACTGATCCGCGCGGGCAAGAATTCCATCATCGAGCTCGGCGATCTCTCGAGCCCGATGACGCTGCTCTCGCTGTTCGGGCTCGTCCTGAGCCTCGCGCTCTACCTGCGCGGCGTCCGCGGGAATTTCTTTCTCGCGATTGTCGCGACGAGTGTGGTCGCGGCGGTTTTCGGCCTGCGCGACGAGGTGGCGCTCGACCTCAATTTCAGCAATCTGTCTGCCTATCCAGAACTCCTTTTTCAGGCAGATTTTTCTAGATTTTTTTCCGCGCCGTTCCTGCTTTCGGTGTTTTCGATGTCCATGATCATGGTTTTTGAGACCATGGGTCTGCTCGAAGGCATCTTGCCGGATCAGGCTAAATTTAAAAAGACCTTCGAGGGGTCGGCGTTTACAACGATTCTCTCGAGTCTTATGGGAACCAGCCCGACAGTCGCTGCCGCGGAAAGCGCGGCGGGTATTGCGAGCGGTGGCCGGACGGGCCTGATGGCGCTGACGGCCGGGGTGCTTTTCGCCCTTTCCCTTTTCTTTATTCCCTTACTCTCTTACGTGCCCCAGGCTGCGATTGCACCGGTCATCATCATTACCGGCGCAGTCATGATGCAGCAGCTCCAGTATGTGGAGTTCAACGACTTTTCGGAATGGTTCCCCGCCTTCCTCGTCGTCGTGCTGATCCCGCTTACGGGCAGCATCTCCACGGGTCTCGCGTTCGGGTTTACGGCATATCCCCTGCTGAAACTCATGAATGGACGCCCCCGGGAGGTCCACGCACTGGGGTATGGGCTCGGCTTTCTTTTCCTCATGAATCTCGTTTTCCAGGCGGGATTCTGAAAGCACGGCCGGTAACCTGGCCGTCTAGAAATTTACATAAAGCTTCGGCAAAAGGCTCCGCAAAGCGCGGGGCCTTTTGTCGTAAGTATTTTTTGCTTTCTTGGCGCGTAACCGATATAATATAAAGAGGAAAACATCTTGGGAATCACGAATATACAAGGGAATAGATCTGCTCCTGTGCAGTGGAACACTGCCATGGATTGGATAGGGCAAAGAGGGCGATGTTTTGAAAGAAAAACCCGTTATGCTGATTGCGGACGATGTGGAGATCAACCGCGTGATCCTGGCACAGTTTTTTCAGGATGAATATCAGATTGTCGAAGCGGCCAATGGCGCCGAGGCATGGGATATCATCACGTCTCAGAAAGTGAATATCGTACTCGCTGACCTTGTGATGCCGGTGATGGACGGTTATGAACTGCTCACCAGGATCAAACGGCATGATTCGTATGCGAGTATCCCGGTTCTCGTGATGACCGCGCGCACGGACGCAGACAGTGAGGTGCGCGCGATGGAGCTCGGCGCGTCGGATTTCGTGACGAAGCCGTACAATCCGACGGTCGTCCGCTGCCGTGTCCGCAACGTCATGGCGCGGCTCGAGAACGAGTGGCGCCGCGTCGAGCAGATCGCAAAAGATCGTCAGTTCTGCGAGCTGCGCCGCCATGTCGAGCTCGACAGCCTGACGGAGATCTACAACCGCGAAACGTTCTACCGCAAGGCGGCGGAGCGCATGCAGGCGGCGAAGCAGCGCAAATTTGTGATCGTCTACCTCGATATCAGCTGCTTTAAAGTCATCAACGATCTGTTCCGCATGGAGACCGGCAACCTCGTGCTGAAGACGGCTGCATACTATTTCAAGGCGATGGTCGGACAGGAGGGCATTGCCGGCCGCATGGAGGCCGATCATTTCGCGCTGTGCATGCCGAAGGACAGGCTGCAGATCGAGCAGCTACTCAAAGGACTCGACAGCACGATGAAATCCCTCGGCATCAGCCATCACGTGCTCTTCTACGCGGGCATCTACCCGGTCGAGAACACGTATCTGCCGGTCGATCAGATGTGCGACCGCGCGCATATGGCGCTGAATCAGATCAAGGGAAACTATATGCATCGCTACGCGGTTTACGATGAGAGCATGCGTGAGGTTATGCTCGAGGAACAGATGATTGTGCGCGATATGGAGTTCGCGCTGCAGGAGCGCCAGTTCTGCATTTTCCTGCAGCCGATTTATGACCAGCAGACGTGCAAAATCGTTGGCGCGGAGGCGCTCGTGCGCTGGAATCATCCGAAGAAAGGCATGATCTCGCCGGCGAGCTTCATCCCGGTTTTCGAACGCAACGGCTTTATCGTGCGGCTCGATCGGTTTGTCTGGGAAGAGGTCTGCCGGCTGCTGCGGCAGCGGATCCAGTCGGGCGGCAGCGTCACGCCGGTGTCGGTCAACGTCTCGCGGCTGAACTTCTACAATGAGAACCTGCTGAACTATCTGCAAGAGCTCGTGCGGAAATACGGGCTGCAGCCGGAGCTCTTGCGGCTCGAGATTACGGAGACCGCGTATACGGAGAATCCGCGCCAGCTCATCGAGATGGTCCGGAAATTCCGTGAGGCTGGCTTCCAGGTGCTCATGGACGACTTCGGCAGCGGTTATTCCTCGCTGAACATGCTGAAAAATCTGCCGGTCGATATCCTGAAGATCGACATGGCGTTCGCCAACGAGGTCGATACCTCGGGGCGCGCGCGCGTCATCATGAAGGCCATCGTGAACATGGCGCAGGATCTCGGCATGGGCATCGTTACCGAGGGCGTCGAGACGAAACCGCAGCTCGACTATCTCGCGGGTATCGGCTGCCGGAACATTCAGGGCTATTATTTCTCGCGGCCGATTCCGGTACCGGAGTTCGTCGCGCTATGCGATAGGGAGGGTGCCTGATGCAGGCGTTTATCTTTGATATGGATGGGGTCATCATCGACAGCGAGCCGGTGCATATCCGTGCGAAAAAAGACGCGTTTGCGCATTTTGGGGTGCCGATCCCGGCGGATGCCTTTGACGCATTCGCGGGACAGCCGGCCATCGCGATGTTCCAAACAGTGCTCGAGCGGCAGAAACGGACGGTTGTCCGGCCAGAGGATCTCGCCGCCTACAAGCATGCGCGGTATCGGGAGCTTTTCGCGGCGGGCGAGGTCGAGGCCGTGCCCGGATCGCTTGCCTTCATCGCGAGCCTGCGGCGGGCAGGGATTCCGCTCGCGCTCGCGACGTCCTCGCATTGGCAGGCCATCCGTGCAACGCAGGAAAAATTTCATCTCGAAGATGCGTTTTCCGTCATCGTCGCCGGCGAGGACCTCCCCAAGAGCAAGCCGGATCCGGCTATCTACCGCATGGCGGCGGAGAAGCTCGGCGCGGCGCCTGCAGCGTGCGTCGTACTCGAGGACACAAACGCCGGCGTGCGCGCGGCAAAGGGGGCCGGCATGCACTGCATCGCCTACCGGAATCCGCATAGCGGCAGACAGGATCTCTCGATGGCAGATCTCGTCGTTGACCGGATCGCCGACCTGCATGTGGAGGAAATCCAGCGCCGCTTCTAATGGCAGAAAGCAAACCGAATAGAATAGGAGAGCGTTTCTTTTTATGAAATACATCGTTGTGGATCTGGAGATGAACCCGGTCGATCGCTCGCTTCGCGAGGTGCGGAAAAACCTGCGCGAGGAGGTCATCGAGTTCGGGGCGGTGCGTCTCGATGCGCATTTCGCGCAGGAATCGACGTTTCGGCAGTACGTGCAGCCAGAGTACGGGAAGATCAAACGGCATATCACAGAGCTCACAAGCATCACACAGGAGATGGTTGACGGGCAGCCCGTCTACGCGCCGAGCTTCCAGCGCTTTGTCGACTGGATTGGCGACGAGGAGGTCAAGATCTACTCGTGGAGCATGTCGGACATCAAGCAGCTGCGTGTGGAATGCCGGTACAAGATGCCGGATTTCAATACGGCCTGGCTCGACGAACGCTGGGTCGACCTGCAGCAGAAGTTCGATGATCGGCTCGGCCTGCACAACAACCTGGCGCTGAAGTACGCGCTCGGCGCGATGAATCACGATTTCGAGGGACGGCAGCACACGGCGCTCGACGATGCCATCAATACGAGCTCCATTCTCGTGCTGATGCAGGATGATGCGGAATTCCGCCGCGTTATGCAGCCGGTGCTCGAAATTCTTGAACCGAAGGAAGAACTCTCGGATTCGATCGGCGATCTGTGCCCGGACCTCATGAAACTCAAGGCTCAGCTTGAATCGTGAAGCGGACGTTGGAAGAGGGGGATTTTCCTTGGATAAGATGGGAATTTTGGGACCGCCTGGCACGCATAGCGAGGCGGCAGCCTTGTATTTGAACGCGCGGCTAAAAGAGCCGCAGGAACTCGTGCCGTACGGGGATATCTACGCGGTATTGCAGGCTGTCGAGCAGGGGAACGTGGATACGGCGCTCGTGCCGGTCGAGAATTCGCTCGAGGGCTCCATCAACGTCACGCTTGACCTCCTCGCGCGCACGGATACGCTGCTCGTGCGCCGCGAACTGATCTGGCCGGTGCACAACCGGCTCATGGCGAAATGCGGCCCGGAGGAAGTCAAGCGGATTTTCTCGCATCCGCAGCCGATATCGCAGTGCCGGCATTTTCTGCAGGAGCATTACCCGCAGGCGGAGCTCGTGAAGGTCGCGAGCACGGCGCGCGCGGCGGAGCTCGTCGGCGCTGTGCCGGCAGATGCAGGCTTTGCGGCAATCTGCACGAAGCGCGGCGGCGAGCTGAACGGCCTGCGTACGCTCGCCGCCGATATCCAGGACAATATGGCGAATCGCACGCGTTTCTTCGAGGTCGCGAAGCGTGGCCGCTATGCGGATGGGACTGCCGGGCAGCCGGACAAGGTGCTGATCATCTGTCAGATCGACGGACACGAGGCCGGTGCGCTCTGCAAGGTGCTCGAGGAATTTGCCTTCCGCGGCGTCAACATGACGCGGATTGAGTCGCGGCCCGCGCGCACAGAGCTCGGCGCATACATCTTTTTCTTTGATCTCGAGACGCACGGCGTGACAGAGGCGGCCATGCAGGCCTCCATCGAGGGCTGCCGTGCGCGCAGCATCTGGCTTCGGAACCTCGGGGCTTTCCCCGTCCTCGAGGCGGAAATTTGAACGATTTTTCAGATTTTCGTCTGGTCCCTCGTCGACGCGATGTCCTGGGCAAACGGCTACAACAAGCGCTACGGTCTCTTATACGTTGACTACCAGACGCAGAAGCGCTACCCGAAGAAGAGCGCGTACTGGTACAAGCTCATGGCCGAGTGCGGCGAGATCCCGCCGGTTTCCGATGTGAAGGATTGAACGCGTTAGACCAAAAGTCTTCCCTTAGACGGGAAGGCTTTTTGCGTTTCGTATGCTTGTTTGCTATAATGAAAGCCATAAAGTGTATCGACTGGAGGGAAGTGTATTGAAACGCAAAGAGCGTATCTTTTCGTATCTGCGCGAGCAGTCGGAACGATTGAAACAGGAGGATCTGGAGGGCGAGCCGGGGTTTGACGCGCAGCAGATCGCGGAGGCGCTGGACTTCCTGCGCAACAACGTCTCAAAGGATCTCAACGAGCTGAACCGCGAGGGCCGTATCGTGAAATTCGGCGGACGGCCGGTGCACTACATCGAGCGCGTGGCGCTGGAGAACCTGTTCGGCATGACCATCGCAGAGCCCCTGCAGTTCCAGAATTTCGATGACTTCCTGCAAAAAATCGGGCTCGACAAACCGAAACCGAAGGACCCGTTCTCGCAGCTCATCGGCTACGACCGGAGTCTCGAGCGGCAGGTCGAGCAGGGAAAGGCCGCGATCCTCTACCCGCCGGACGGCCTGCACACCTTGATCGTCGGACAGACCGGCGTCGGCAAGACCCTTTTCGCGCATCTGATGTACGAATATGGCCGCAGCATGGGAAAGTTCGGGGAGGACGCGCCGTTCGTGACGTTCAACTGCGCGGATTATTACCATAACCCGCAGCTCCTGCTCTCGCATATTTTCGGCCATATCAAGGGCGCTTTTACGGGGGCCGACAGCGCCCGCGCCGGCCTTGTCGAGGAGGCCGACGGCGGCGTGCTGTTCCTCGATGAGATTCACCGACTGCCGCCTGAGGGGCAGGAGATGATCTTCTATTTCATGGACACGGGGACCTACAGCCGGCTCGGTGAAACGTCCCGCAGCCGCAAGGCAAAGGTCCTGATCATCGGCGCGACGACGGAGGATCCGGCCTCGACGCTGACGAAAACCTTCGTGCGGCGCATCCCGAACATCGTGAAAATCCCGCCGCTGGAAAAGCGATCGATGGAGGAGAAGCTCGACCTGTTGCGGCTGCTGTTCATGGACGAGGCGCAGCGCGTGAAAAAGCCGATCCGTGTCAGCGTCGAGGCTATCAAAGCGCTCGTCGGCAGTATCAGCGGCGGCAATGTCGGTCAGCTCAAATCGAACATCAAATTGCTCTGCGCGCAGGCCTTCCTGAGCAGCATCGACAACCCTGACTACATGGAGGTCGATTTCCGCATGCTGCCGCCGAATATCCGCAGCGGGCTGCTGACCCTTTCGGCGAACCGCAAGGCGCTCTCGGAGGTCACGCACCTTGTACCGGATACGCTCGTGATATCGCCGGGCGGGCACCGCGTGTTGCCGGGCGAGAAGGGCAAGAAAGAGCCGTTCAACCTCTACCAGATGGTCGGCGACAAGGTCCGCATCCTGAAGGGCGAGGGCATCCATGACGATCTGATCAAGCAGATTGTCGCCTCAGACGTCAACGTCTACATCAAGGAGCTCTACAACAAAAAGAACTCCACGACGATGACGACGCGCGAGCGGCTGCAAAAAATCGTCGACCCGTCGCTGGTCGATTTTGCCGAACAGATCTCGCTGCTCGTGCAGAAACGCATGAACTGCGGGTATTCCGACCGCTTCCTCTACGCGTTCAGCCTGCACCTCTCGGCGTTCTTGAAGCGCGCAAAGGCCGGCGAGGTCGTGCCGTACACGGAGATTGAAGGCGTCGTTTCTGAGAATCCGGCCTGCCGGAAGCTCGCCAAGGAAATCGCGGCGCATATTGC
This sequence comes from Selenomonadaceae bacterium, assembly GCA_022773425.1. GTDB lineage: Bacteria > Bacillota > Negativicutes > Selenomonadales > Selenomonadaceae > UBA2897. Next base: position 29,643 of record JALFBM010000016.1, on the reverse strand, counting down.
GGCACACTACCACATCGAGGTGCCGGCCGTCGAGATGGGGTACATCGCGCTGCTGCTCGAATCCGTTCGCGACGACGCGCTCGATGAGAAGGTCGTCATCCTCGTGACCGCGCATGGCGGGCATACGGCATCCGATATGGTCGACGTCGCGCAGAAGCTGTTCGGTACGGGCGACGCGAACCTCGTCGCGATGGATATGCCGCTCGACGTCAGCCCGCAGGATACGCTTGAAAAGATGGTCGTGCAGCTGCGCCCGATGAATCCGACACGCGGTGTGTTGATCCTCGCGGACATGGGATCCCTCTGCAATGTCGGCACGATCCTCTCCGAGCGGCTTGGCGTGCCGGTCCGCACGCTCGACATGGTGTCGACGCCGCTGATCCTCGAGGCGGCCCGCAAGGCGGATCTCGCCGGCATGGATCTCGACAGCCTTTTCGAGTCGCTGCGGAATTTTCGCGGCTACGAATCCGTCGACGCGGCCGCAGACAAAAACCAGAAGCCGCTGGCCATCGTCACCATCTGCTCGAGCGGGCAGGGCGCGGCCGTCAAGCTCGAACAGATGGTCGAGGAGATCCTGCGCCGCGCCGGCAAGGCGATGAAGGTCATGCCCGTCGGGGTGGTGCATCTCGAGCAGAACATCGATGCCATCGAGCAGGACTACCATATCGTCGCAGCAGTCGGCATGAAGAAGCCGAAGCGCGAGATACCCTTCATTCCGCTCGAGCAGCTCATCGACGGCTCCGGCGAGCAGATCCTGCTCGCCGTCCTGCACGCGGAACGCAGCGAGATGGGCGGGCAGGAATACGGCGACGCGGTGGTCGTGACGCTCGCACGCGAATCGCTCGATAAGTTCCTGACCTACTTGAACCCGGCGAAAATCCTGAAATCCTTGCTGACTTTTGATCAGACCGTCGAACGGGAGCTACAGCTGCATCTTTCGAATCCGCTGCGCCTGCGCCTGATCGTACACTGCGGCTGTGCGCTCGAGCGCGTCGTGACGCGCAGTCCGCTCGTTTACCGCGACGACAAGAGCCAGATCGACCCGCGGAAGATCCGGGCCCTGCAGAAGGCGGCCAAGGTGTTCCGCAATGCGCTGAAACTCGAATTTTCGGAGGACGAGTTCTACTTCATGGCGCAGATGCTCTAAACGCTGGGGAAACCTTCTCTATGTTTCGTAAATTTTTATCAGGAAGTGGAAAAATCTTTCGAATTTCCGGTGGAAAAGAAAGACTCTATACACGATAGCGTATTTGGCTATTGTGTATTTTTTTTACAAAAGCGAAAATAGTGTATCAAAACCGATACAAAGAATAGAAAAGAGTATTGGAAATAGCTCAAAATGTATTATTTTACGAAAAAAGACGCGAAAAAACGACGAATTGGAGAACTTTATGCGGAAAGAAAAAGAATACACAAAGTTGGCACGCTATCTGCATATATAAAAGAGCGGGAAGAAAAAAGGGAGATTCGCGAGAAAAGAAGGAAAATCGCGAAAGTTTTACCATGGGGATGCCATGGAGAATCAGGAGGTTACGCGATGTTTGCAATTATCGTTGGTACACATGGCCGCTTTTCGGAGGAACTCGTCAAGTCCTGTGAGATGATCTGCGGCGAACAGAAGAATGTCCGCGCCGTCACGCTCGTGCCGGGAGAGGGCCCGGACGATGTCGTCGAGAAATATAAGAAGGCGATCGCGGAGCTCGACAGCTCGGGCGGCGTGCTGTTCCTGAACGATCTCTTCGGCGGCAGTCCTTACAACGCAGCCTGCCGCCTCGTCATCGAGAACGAGGCCTACGGCATCGTGACGGGCGTCAATCTGCCGATGCTCATCGAGATGTGCTCGGCGCAGATGATGGACGATGGCTCGGATATCCACGCTCTGATGGATAAGGCAGTCGAGGCCGGCAAGAACGGCACGCAGACGTTCCACGCGAGCCAGATTGTGGACGATGATGAAGACCTGCTGTAAGCGGGACCTTTGCAGAGTATCGCGAAATCCAAGATTTCCAGTCCTGGAACTTTTTAGGAGGTAATATTATGAACATTGTATTGGCACGCATTGATGACCGTCTGATACACGGTCAGGTTGCGACGGTTTGGTCGAAGGCTACGAATTGTCAGCGCATCATCGTCTGCGATGATGAGGTCGCGAACGACAAAATCCGCGCGACGCTGCTGAAGCAGGTCGCGCCGGCCGGCATCAAGAGCCACGTCGTCAGCCTCGACAAGGCCATCCGCGTCTACAACAACCCGAAGTACGAGAACGACCGCTGCCTGCTGCTGTTCACGAATCCGTCGAGTGTGCTCTACCTCGTGGAACACGGCGTCGACATCAAGAGCGTCAACATCGGCGGCATGAGCTTCCATGAGGGCAAGACGCAGGTCACGAGCGCGATCTCCGTCGACGACAAGGATATCGCGGCGTTTAAAAAGCTCCATGAGAAGGGCATCGAGCTCGAGGTCCGCAAGGTCGACACGGATAAAAAGGTTATGATGATGGATGTGCTGAACAAGATGTAATCGCTTGTTGAAGCAGGCATCCGCTGCATCATAAAGGAACCGTTGCGCACGCAGGGGTTCCGGCATGGAAAGGCTCTTGAGGGGGAGCCAGTCCATGAGGGGATTTATCAAACTTTTCTAAAAACGGAGGGACACATAATGGAACTCAGTACAATTCAAGTGCTGCTCATCTTTATCTTCGGCACCATTGCCGGTATGGGATCGTGCCTCGATGAGCTGCAGACGCATCGTCCGCTCATCGCGTGCACGGTAACAGGACTCATTCTCGGCGATATTACGACAGGTATCATCATCGGCGGCACGCTGGAGCTCATGGCTCTCGGCTGGATGAACATCGGTGCGGCCATCGCGCCGGATGCGGCGCTCGCGTCCGTCATCTCGACGATCCTCGTCATCGCCGGCCATCAGGACGTGGCGACCGGTATCGGCATCGCGATGCCGCTCGCAGCGGCCGGCCAGGTTCTGGCGATCTTCTGCAAGACGATTTCGGTCGTTTTCCAGCATCGTGCAGACCACTACGCGGAGGAAGGCAGTCTCCGCGGTATTGACCTCTGCCATTACGGCGCACTGATCCTGCAGGGCCTCCGCGTCGGCATCCCGGCTCTGATCGTCGCCGCTTCGGTCGGCACGGGTGCGGTACAGGCCATGCTCGACGCCATCCCGCCGGTCATCACGGGCGGACTGCAGGTCGCTGGCGGCTTCATCGTCGTCGTCGGTTATGCGATGGTCATCAACATGATGGGCGCGAAATACCTCATGCCGTTCTTCTTCCTCGGCTTTGTCGTCGCGGCGTTCACGACGTTCAACCTCGTCGCGCTCGGCGTCATCGGCCTCGTTCTCGCGATTGTCTATCTGCAGCTCAACCCGAAGTATGCGCAGGTGGCCGCCGCTCCGGCAGCTTCCAACGCTCACTCGGATGCCGATGACGATCTCGACGACGAACTCGACTGATTGGTGAGGAGGAGTACAATCATGGAAAAGAAGATTACCAGCAGTGATTTTTTCTGGACGTTCATCCGTTCCAATTTTCTTCAGGCTTCGTGGAACATGGAGCGCATGCAGGCACTCGGCTATTGCTTCGGCATGGTGCCGATCCTGCGCCGCCTCTACACGGGCGATGATCTGAAGCAGGCCCTCAAGCGCCATCTCGAATTCTACAACACGCAGCCGTTCGTCACGGCGCCGATCATCGGCATCACGGCGGCGCTCGAAGAGAAGAAGGCCAATGGCGCAGACATCCCGGACAGCGTCATCAACGGCATCAAAGTCGGCATGATGGGCCCGCTGGCCGGCGTCGGTGACCCGATCTTCTGGGGCACGCTGCGCCCAATCACGGCAGCGCTCGGCGCATCGTTCGCTCTCACCGGCAGCATCATCGGCCCGCTTCTGTTCTTCTTCCTGTTCAATCTCGTACGTCTGCTCGTCCGCTGGTACGGCATCAAATACGGCTATGCCAAGGGCACGGATATCGTACAGGATATCGCCGGCAACAAGCTCCAGAAGCTCACGGAGGGCGCTTCCATCCTCGGCCTGTTCGTCATGGGTGCCCTCGTCAATAAATGGACATCCGTCAACATCCCGGTCGTCGTTTCACAGATCACGAATGCGAAGGGAGAGGTCGTCACGACTACGGTTCAGTCGATTCTCGATCAGCTGATGCCGGGCCTCGTCCCGTTACTCATGACTTTCGCGTGCATGGCACTCCTCCGCCGGAAGGTCAACGCGATTTGGATCATCTTTGGTCTGTTTGCGGTCGGCATCATCTGCTATGCCCTCGGCATCATGAACGTAAAATAAATCGCCGATATGCCGTGTAAACCATGACGCTCACCTCTTTGGCAGGCAGCCTGCAGCTGCCTGCTTTTTTCTTTGGTTATCCCTTTACTTTTCCCGGCAGATTCCTTAAAATAGAAGAGTATGGGGAAAGAAATAGGATAGGAACTACCCATTGAGGCAGTGAAATAGGAGAGATGCATTATGATCAAAAAAGCAATTGCCGTGATGACGTCCGGCGGAGACAGCCCGGGCATGAACGCGGCGGCTCGCGCCGTCGTACGCACGGCGATTTCCGAGGGCGTCCAGGTCTACGGCATTTACAATGGCTATAAAGGCATGATTGATGATGATATCCACGAGCTCACTTCCCGCTCGGTCAGCGATATCATCCAGCGCGGCGGCACGTTCCTCGGCACTGCGCGCAGCATGGAGTTTAAGACGCCGGAAGGTCGTCAGAAGGGCTTCCAGAATCTGCAGAAGCACAACATCGAAGGGCTCGTTATCATCGGCGGTGACGGCAGCCTGACGGGCGGCTCGCTGCTCTCGAAGGAAACGGGCGTTCCTATCGTCGGCATCCCGGGCACCATCGACAACGATGTCTGGGGTACGGACTATACCATCGGCTGCGATACGGCCGCGAACACGATCGTCGATGCCATCAACAAACTGCGTGACACGGCATCGGCACACCGCCGCATCATGATCGTGGAGGTCATGGGCCATACGTCCGGCTGGCTCGCTGTGATGTCGGGCATCGCCGGCGGTGCGGAATACGTGCTGATCCCAGAGGTCAAGTTTGACATTCCGGATATGTGCCGCGAGCTCAAAGAGGCCTATGACAACGGCAAGCGTTACAGCATCATCGTCGTCGCCGAAGGCGCTGGCTCTGGCATAGAGATCGGCAAGCAGGTCGAGGAGCTCACGAAGATCGACACGCGCGTGTCGGTGCTCGGCCATATCCAGCGCGGCGGCTCGCCGTCCGTCGAGGACCGCATGAAGGCATCGATGCTCGGTGAGAAGGCGGCGCTTGCCATCATCTCGGGCGCCTCGGATGTCGTGTTTGGCTTCAACGAGGGCAAGGTCGTCAGCATCAACCTGTTCGACGCGGTCAACAACACGAAGACCCTCAATCCGGAGCTTATACGCCTTGCACGCGTTCTTGCGTAAACACTTGCCCGTATAAAAGGGAAAATGCGGAAAAATTTGACAAAAGAATAGAAATTCGCTACTGTATGAGTAAGGGACTTTTTACCCTATTCAGAAATCGGAATTTTGAGGAACAGGAGGCGGAAAACGATGAAAAAGGGATATTTTTCTGTCATTTTCTTCCTGCTGTTTTTTTGCACCTTTTTTTGCGCTGCGCCGCGGGCCGATGCCGCGAGCATCGACAGCTGGTTTTATCATGCCGGTGATTTCTCGCTTTCCAAGGGCGGTGCCGATTCATGGCAGAGCGATGACGTCCGCGAGGATGCGGACTGGCATCCGTTTCAGCCGGAGGAGGAACCGGAGGATTTCGGCAATGCGAAAGATCTATGGCTGACGGCGTTCGTTCGGGAGGATAATATCTCCGCCGATACGCTCCTTTTTCATACGGAGGGGCAGACGGTGCAAGTATGGCTCGGCGACCAGCAGATCTACAGCTATATGAGCATGGGCCAGCAGTGGCATCTCGTGCGCCTGCCAGAGTTTCACGGCCTGACGCGACTGACGATCCATCTCTCGTCGACATGGGCGCAGCAGCCGCATAAGATCGTCTCGCTCTCCATCGGCAGAGAGATCGAGCAGGCGGAAAAGTACTATCTCTTTGATCTGCCCTATGTGATGACGGTGCCGGCAGCGCTGGTGACCATCGTGATCCTGCTCGTGTTCAACCAGAAGGCCTGGCGGAGAATCTACCGTCAGCTGATTGCCCTGCACAGCATTCTGACGATCTGGATGTTGTGCGCGATGAACCTGACGGAACTTTTTATCGGGCATGGGCTCGTCCTGTGGACGTTGTCGACCATCCTTTTGTACCTGATCCCCATCTGCGCGCTGGCCGTCATCGAGACGATCCTGGAGCCGGAACTCTCGCGTGATATCCGCTATCTCCGCTGGGCGTTTCTCGGCATTTTCGCCGTGGCTGTCGGGATGGAGTTCCTCGGCCAGCACGGCCTGCAGCGCGGCAAGGTGCTGCTCGATATCCTGCTGTCGATTGGCGGGCTTTGGAGCATCATCTGGATGGGTGCTTCGGTTAAGCGCGGCAACATCTACAGCAAGGCTCTCATCGTGCCGATGACCACGCTGTTCCTGTTCTACTTGTTTGACGGCTGGTACTATCTGCTGCGCTTTTCGGATTATCCGCTGATCCTGACGCCGTTCAGCGTCTACGCGTTCGTGTTTTTCCTGTTCATCCTGCTGCGGCAGCAGATCTTCTGGTCGCATAAGCTCGAGAGCGAGGCGGTCGGCCTCGAATTTGAGGCCGCGCAGGCCGTCGAGCGCGCGGAGGTCGATCCGCTGACGAACTGTCTGAACCGTGCGGCCTTTGAGCGCATGCTGCAGGAATACCTGCAGCGGCGCGATCGGCAGATCTGCCTGATCATGTTCGACATCGACCATTTCAAGTCGGTCAACGATACGTTCGGGCACGATACCGGCGACAAGGTCCTGGTGAAGCTCACGCGCGTCGTGCGGCGTGTACTCGACCGCCGCACGAAGTTTTTCCGGTGGGGCGGCGAGGAATTCGTCGTGCTCTGCCCCGAGATTTCGCTTTCCGAGGCGGCGGAGCTTGCCCTGCGGATCTGTCACACGGTCGCGGCTTCGATGATCCTGCCGCAGCGGCAGATCACCGTCAGCCTCGGCGTCGCGCGGTGGCACGGTCCGATGGACAAGGCGGACGAGCTTTTCCAGCGTATGGATCAGGCGCTTTACCGCGCAAAGGAGGGCGGGCGAAACCGCGTTGCTGTGGAGATGCCGCAGGGAATCGATAGGTGAACGATATGCGAGACTTTCAGCGAATCGGGCGAAAGGGGGTGCTGCTCCTGCTCGCCCTGGCCGTGTTTTTCTTGACTGCCTGGGCAGGATCCGGACTGCCGCGGGCGGAGGCGATGGAAATCGACGGCGGCTGGCAATACCAGGCCGTCGAGAATGACAGCAGATGGCAGCCCTATGTACCCGGTTCGCAGCCGCTCCGCGGGACCGGACACCGCGTGCTCTGGCTTCGCGCGACCTTGCTGCCGGATCATCCGGAGAAGGACACGATGCTCTTCTCAACGACGATGAAGTCCATCCGCATCTGGGTGGACGGACAGGTTATCTACAATTACGGGGCATTCGGGCAGAGCTATTTCGGAGATGGCGCGCGCTGGCATCTCGTAAAGCTGCCGAGAATCAGCGCGCCAACGGATATCTATGTGCAGGTCTATTACGATGACGCGGAACAGCGCGTTGGCATGTTCCGCACGATGCGCCTGGAGACGGGCCATACTCAGGTCGAGCGGCTGTTCCAGTACGATATGATTTACGTCGTCACGATGCCGATCGCGGCCATCATCATCGGCATGATGATGGTGCTGTACTGGTTCAATACGGACAAGAAAATGAAGCCGCTCTATCTGTCCGTCAGCGCGTTCATGCTGACCTTCCTGCTTTGGGCGCTGGCCGCTTCGAATATCAAGGAGCTTCTCTTTGACGCGCCGCTGTTTTGGTGGGAAATTCTCTGTACGACGGCCTATCTTCTGCCGATTACGGCGAACTGCATCCTCTATTGCGTACTGCGCGAGGAACCGGAAGCGCATGTCGAGCTCGTGATCGGCGCGAACGTCCTGCTGATGTTTGTTGCGGTTTCGCTGGAGCTGATGGGGAAGTTTGGGCTGAACCGCATGATGAACGGGTTCTACCTCGCGCTCGTCATCGGGGAGGGCGTAAGTTTCTATTGGCTGGTTCGGGCGGCCCGCCGCGGGAACATCCTGAGCCGGGCGGTCCTGCCGGCGACGGCGGCGTTTACCGTCCTCGGCCTGTTCGACGGGATCGGCGCCCATTTCGGCGTCTTCGCGTGGACGGTATTCCTGACGCCGTTTGGCATCTACGCCTTTCTGCTTTTCGTGGCCGGTATCCTTAAAACCCAGCTCGTGCATGAGGCAAAACTTACGCAGCGTGCAGAAGGCCTCAAGCGCGAGGTCGAGGAGGCGACCGAGCTCTCCGAGCGTGACGCGCTGACCGCCTGCTATAACCGGACGGTCATGCACAAGCTGTTCATGCGCGCAAAGCAAGCCTCGGTGAAACAGGGACAGCCGTTCTCCGCACTGATGCTCGACATCGATCATTTCAAACGCGTCAACGACGAACACGGGCACGATGCCGGGGACATCGTGCTGCGCGACTTCGCGCATACCCTGCAGGAAAATCTCGACGCGAGCAAATATCTGATCCGCTGGGGCGGCGAGGAATTTTTCGTCCTGCTGCCGTGTCGCGACCTTATCGAGGCCGCAGTCCTCGGCAACCGCCTGCGCCGTGCCATCGAACGCGGCAAGATGGGCGGCCTCTCCATCACCTGCAGCATCGGTGCTGCAGTATGGCATGAAAAAGACACGGACGACGCGTTCTTCCAGCGCGTGGACCGTGCCATGTACCAGGCCAAGAAGACCGGACGCAACCGCGTCTGCCTCGAGACCGATGCAGAGGGATAAAGCGGTGCCCGCCTATGCTTATCCGCTTGGGATAGCACAGGCGGGCACCGCATCGTTTTTCTTTTTTGCCGCTGCCTTTATGCTTTGAGCGGCTTCATCAGGGAGCCGTCGAAGCAGAGCGTCGCGAAGTAGTCGTTGAGCGTCTCCGGGCGGCGGATCATCTCGATGCTGCCGTCGGTGTGCAGCAGGAGTTCGGCGCACCAGAGCTTGCCGTTGTAGTTGAAGCCCATGGCCGAGCCGTGCGCGCCGGTATCGTGGATGATCAGGCGGTCGCCGATGTCGATCTTCGGCAGCTTCCGGTCGATGGCGAATTTATCGTTGTTCTCGCAGAGCGAGCCTGTGACGTCGTAGACGTGATCGCAGGGCTCGTTTTCTTTTCCGGAAATCGTGATGTGGTGGTAGGCGCCGTACATCGCCGGGCGCATGAGGTTCGCCATGCAGGAGTCGAGGCCGATATAGTCCTTGTAGGTCTTTTTCTCGTGGATGACGGTCGAGACGAGCCAGCCGGCTGTGCCCGTGATCGCGCGGCCGCATTCGGTCATGATCGCGACATCGCCGAGGCCGTTCGGCACCATCATCTCGTCGTAGAGTTGGTGGATGCCCTCGCCGATGTCGGCGATGTCGAGCGGTTCTTCCTCCGGGCGGTACGGGATGCCGAAGCCGCCGCCGAGGTTCACGAACTCGACGTGGATGCCGAGCTTGTCCTTTAGCTCGTTCGCGAGGGTGAACACGAGCCTTGCGGTCAGCAGGAACGCTTCTTTGCGGCGCTCATTCGATGCGACCATCGTGTGCAGGCCGAACCGGCGGATGCCTTTTTCCTCCTTGCAGATGCGATAGGCTTCGATGAGCTGGTCGTGCGGCAGACCGTATTTCGCCTCGGTCGGCTTACCGATGATATCGTTGCCGTCGACGAGGTCGCCCGGGTTGTAGCGGAAGCAGATGATGTTCGGCAGGCCCGCATTTTTCTCGAGGAAGTCGATATGCGAGATATCGTCGAGGTTGATGATCGCGCCGAGCTCGATGGCCTTTTGAAACTCGTCGGCAGGCGTGTCGTTCGACGTCAGCAGGATCTCCTCGCCCTTGACGCCGGAGACCTCCGATAGATAGAGCTCCGCGAGACTGCTGTTGTCCGTGCCTGCACCGTGCTCGTGCAGGAGTTTGATGATGCTCGGGTTTGGCAGCGCCTTGACCGCGAACTGCTCGCGGTACGCCGGCGCCCAGGCGAATGCCTGCTGGAACGCCTTCAGATTGTTCAGGATCGTGCGCTCATCGTAGAGATGGAACGGCGTCGGATACTTTGCGATGACGCGTTCGAGCTGCTCTTTATTGAGGGGAAAATGCTTCTCAGCCATAGTTTGTCCTCCTGTGTTGCATTGAGAATAATTCCTGACTGTTAAAATGTATGTTTATTATAACAAAAACGATATAGTAGTGTCAATTCGTATGCGCATATTTTATGAAAAACTTGTGGGAAGCCTGCTGGATTCTTTTGCCGACGCGCTATTTTTCCCCATGGCTCCACGGCTTTGTGGTACAATAAAGAAAAGCGGATGGATAGTGGAAGGAATCAATCAATAGGAAAGGAAAGATCATGAGCCGTTTTTTCTTCTTTTTTCGCCTGTTCCGTCGGGATCTGCTCGTCATGCTCTACGCCATGCGGCACAGGGGCACGCCGAAGGGCGTCAAGTTCCTCCTGTTGCTCGCGCTTCTCTATTTCGTGAGCCCGGTCGACCTGATCCCCGATACCCTGCCCGTCGTCGGCTGGTTCGACGATGCGGCCATCGTGCCGGCGGCCGTCTGTGGGCTCACGAGCCTGCTGCCGCGCTATGTGCGCACTGATTGCGAGGCCAAGGCCGAACGCCTGACGCGTCGCGCTCCGTGGATCATCCTCGTGGCATCCCTGCTGATCCTGGCATGGGTGGCCTTCTTGATCTGGCTATTGTATCGCGTCCTAAACTAATTAGGGGGAACTGTTTTGAGACTCTATATCGCAGAGAAGCCGTCGGTGGGACGGGAGCTTGCGAAAATCCTGCCGGGCCCGGTGGTGCGGCATGACGGATATCTGGTGACGAAGGGCGGCGTCGTGACCTGGCTGTTCGGGCATATCCTGCGCCAGGCGGAGCCGGCGGAGTACGATGCCCGCTATCGGTTCTGGCGCGCTGAGGATCTGCCGATTCTCCCGGCGCATTGGAAGCTCTTTGTCGCGAAGGGCTGCGAAAAGCAGTTCGGCATCGTAAAGGGCCTGATCGCCAGGGCCGACGAGATCGTGCACGGCGGTGACCCGGACCGCGAGGGACAGCTGCTCGTCGACGAGGTGCTCGACTACCTTGGCAATCAGAAGCCGGTGCGCCGGATCCTCTTGAATGCACTCGATGAGAAAAGCATGAAGAAGGCCAACGCCGACCTGCGCGATAACCGCGACTTTTTCAACCTGAAGCAGTCTGCGCTCGCGCGGGCACGGGCGGACTGGCTGATCGGCATGAATCTCTCTCGCGCCTATACGCTCGCGGCGCGCCGCGCGGGGCATAAGAAGCTGGTGCTCCCGGTCGGTCGCGTCAAGACGCCGACGCTCGCGCTCGTCGTGCGGCGGGAACGCGAGATCGAGCATTTTCGGTCTGTCGACTACTATACGCTGAAGGCCGTTTTTGCGCATGAGAACGGGACTTTCACGGCACAGTGGAAACCGAGGGAAACACAGCCGGGCCTCGACCGTGAAGGCCGCCTTGTCGACAAGACCGCGGCCGAGGCCGCGCTGAGGGCATTTCGCGAGGATCCGCGCGAGGGACGGATTCAGTCCTATCAGAAGACGAAGAAACAGGAGCTGCAGCCGCTGCCGTTCTCGCTGTCGACGCTGCAGGTTCTCGCCGGGAAGCGGTACGGCTATGCGCCGCAGCTCGTGCTCGATACGGCGCAGAAGCTTTACGAGAAAAAGCTTACGACGTATCCGCGCTCGGATTGTGAATATCTGCCGACGAATCAGTTCGGCGACGCGAAAACAATTTGCGGAAATCTCGCAAATTGCGGGGACCAAAGTATTATGTCCTGGACGCAAAGTGTCGATACATCTATCAGGAGCCGCGCCTGGAACGACAAAAAGATTTCCGCGCACCATGCGATCATCCCGACGTCTGTTCCCGCGAAGATGGAGCGACTTACGCAGGAGGAACAGAATCTCTACCATCTGATTGCACGCGGGTACCTTGCGCAGTTCTATCCGGTGCATACCTACGACCAGACGAAGATCGACGTGCTCTACCACGGCGAACGCTTTGCGGCGAGCGGCCGCACGGAGCGCGATGCCGGCTGGAAGGTCATGTACAGCAAAGAAAAGAAAAAGGCGGACGAGGACGAGGGCAGCGCGCTGCCACCGATGAAAAAGGGCGATGCGGTGCATTTCTCGCGCGGCTCGATGAAGACGAGCGCGACGAAGCCGCCCGTGCGGTTCACGCCGTCGACGCTCCTCGCCGGCATGAAGGAAATCCATAAATACGTCAAAAACCCCGAGGCGAAGAAGCAGCTGAAAGACGTTTATGGAATCGGTACCGAGGCGACGCGCGCGACAATCATCGACGACCTGATCCGGCGGAAATTCCTGAAGGCGACGGGGAAGAAGAAATACCTCGTGCCGACCGAGCAGGCCTACCTGCTGATCGACGCGCTGCCCGACGAGATGACCTATCCGGACGAGACCGCCATCTGGGAGGACAAATTGCATTCGATGTCCGAGGGCGACGGCACGCTCGAGGATTTCCTCGCGGGGCAGATCGCCTTCACGAAGAAGCTCTGCGCGAAGGCGGGCGCGGCGTTCGGCCTCGCGGGGGGCATCGCGCCGCGGCAGGTGCTCTCGTCGGCATCCTATGAGCCGACGGCCTCGCGGTGCCCCATATCGCGTGCCAGCCGCAATCCGGCAGCCGGGCGGCAGACGGTATCGTCCGCGAGCTATACGCCGCGGCGCCCGGCGCGCCCCTCTACAGTGGCGGCCCCGCGGCAGTCGTCCGCGCCGACGGCCGAGGATTGGGCGGAGCTCGGCGACCTGTTCGGGCCACCCGCCTACACCTCGCGCCCGCGTGCCGACAAGCCGAAATACTCCGCGAAACCGATGGAGCAGATGAAGCGGCAGGCAAAAGGCGGCGCGAAGCCGGCGGACGCGGACAAGTACCTCTGCCCGCACTGCCGCGAGGGGCACCTCCGGCGCATCCACGGCAAGAACGGCGTGTTCTGGGGTTGCACGAACTACCCGCATTGCACGGCGACCTTCGACGATGCGCACGGCGCGCCCGTGCTCTGAAATAGCGATAGATAAAGGAGAGAGCACATGCTCTATGATATGATAACGAAAAAACGCGACCAGTGGCTGAAGGATCCTTCTTGCCCGGTTCACGGTGTTCTTTCTTATATCGAACAGAAAGGCGCTTTGCGCGATGCGCAGATTGACGCCATCCGCACGTATCTCTTTTTGAAAATAGCTGGCGGTGGGAAATCGCTGCTACATCTTTTTGAAGATGGCTTTTTTAACTCGCTCGATCTGGATGCGCTCGCTCTGTCCACGGCGGCGCGCCGTGATCTGACCCGGCAGCCGGGGCTTGCTGCACTCTATGAGTTTGCCTTGCTTCCAGACAGCAGCGGTAAGCCGCGCGCGCCGCAGACCGCTGTGCAGATTGCCGCTGATCCTGCATCTTTTGATGCGCGGAGCTTTTTCCGGCAGCTCTTTGAGGGCAGGGACTATGCGGAATATCTCTTTGCGTTGCCAATGGGCGCTGGGAAAACCTATCTCATGGCCGCGTTCATCTACCTCGATCTCTACTATGCGATGCTCGAGCCGCAGAATCCCGTATTCGCGCATAACTTCATTGTGCTCGCGCCGTCAGGGCTCAAGTCGTCCGTTGTGCCGAGCCTCAAGACCATCGAACGGTTCGACCCCACATGGGTACTCCCTGAGCCTTCGGCCTCGCAGGTCAAGCGCCAGCTGCGCTTTGAAGTGCTCGATGCGCCGAAGGCGACGCGGAAATCCAACCGGACGAAAAATCCGAATGCCGCCAAAATCGCCCTTTATGCAAGCCGGCCGGACTGCTTTGGCCTGGTCGCCGTAACCAATGCGGAGAAAGTCATTCTCGATCGCGTGCGCCCACAGATGGAGCAGAATCTTTTTGAGGACGAGGACGAACGCGATCGGCAGGCTAACGAGTTGCGCGCGCTGCTCGGCTCCCTGCCGCAGCTCGCTGTCTTTATCGACGAGGCACATCATGCCGCCGCAGACGATATCAAGCTGCGGCAGGTCGTGACCCGATGGACGGAAAAGGAGGAAAAGCGGGGTGGCTTTACCCAGGTCATCGGCTTTTCCGGCACGCCATATCTGGCCAAACCGGCGAAAATCCCATTGACAGAGAATCTCACGGTGAAGAGCGAGGAAATCCCCACGATCGTATCCGACTACCCGCTGATACGCGGCATAGGAAATTTCCTCAAGGTGCCGCGCATCATCGGCGCGGAAGACGGTATGGACAGTGAGACCATTGCACTTGCCGGACTCAAAGAGTTTCTGCAGAAGTATAAGGATACGGTCTATGCGGATGGAACCTGTGCGAAAGCGGCGATTTTCTGCCCCAACATCAAGAGCCTGGAAGCGCTCTATCCGGCGGTCTGCACGGCGGTCAGCGCGGCGGGACTAGACCCAGAGGAGAGCGTCCTGCGCTTCCATCGTGGGAACAAAGAGTATCCAGCGCCGCAGGGCGCGGAGCTCGAGTTCGCGAGCCTCGACACGAAGCTGTCGAAAAAGCGCGTTCTTCTGCTCGCGGAGATCGGCAAGGAAGGCTGGGATTGCCGCAGCCTGACCTGCGTGATTCTCGCGCAGAAAGGCAGCTGCCCGCAGAACAAGGTACTGCAGACCGGCTGCCGTTGCTTGCGTCAGGTCACGAAAGGCGAAAGAGAGACCGCGCTGATCTATCTCTCCGATGATAACCGCAGGTACTTTACCAAGCAGCTCAAAAAGCAGCATCATCTGACGATTGATGCACTCGAACAGGGTGGCAAGGCAAAAGAGACGAAACTCATCCGCTACAACCGGATGGAGCAACTGGATCTTCCGCCAGTTCACTTCATGCAGGTGGACATTGAGTACAAGCAGGAAATCCATCAGGGCAAAAAGAATATTGATGCCGAAATCAAAAAGGCGCTGCCTCCGGACGTCTATCGCAGCGCGGAGCTCGAGGAAATCGATATGCAGGGCATCCTGCGCGAGCGCTCGACGCTGGATTATCGGAGCATGGGCAGTCCGATAAAGCCTGCGCGCTTTGCCTCGTGGCTTCTCACCATCCGCAAGGAGAGCTTCGGTACGGTGACGCGTGAGGCGCTTCGGCAGCATGAGAAGGCCCTGCGCTGGGTCTTTGCGCGGGTCACGGAGAAAAGGCAGGGCATCCTCTGCTACCGGGAGGATATCATCGGCAGCCGCGTGCGCGCCAATATCCGCCGTGCGTTTGCTGAACCTTGGCACTATCGTACGGTAGAAAAGAAGATCCCTGCGGATGCCAGTCTGCTGGCAATCCGGAACTTTACCCCCGAAATCCTGACCAGCCGTCCAGAGCGCTACTATCCGGACCGGCAGGAAACCGAGCGCATTGTGCGCGCGGACCGGGGAGAGAGTCTGCTCGCGGGGAAAGATGCCGAGGCGTATGAGGTCCTGCGGGCGGCAGGCCTGGAGGAGCAGGCGGCAGAGTACCGCGAGAAACATGGCGGCACCGTGCGCGGCAGCGAGCGTTCCTATCACTATCTGCCCTATCATACGGACAGTGACCTCGAGATCGAGTTCCTGCGCAATACCCTGCTCGAGAAGCTCATCTACGAGAAGAATCTCGAGGTCTACTATAATGGCGACCGCCATCTGACGGAGTTCCGGGTCAGATGCTATGAAAAACGCGGGAAGGATCTGCGCTATGTCGGGCTCTACACGCCGGATTTCCTGATCCTGCGGCGCGATGCACATGGAGCGATCACCCGCGTACTCATCGTTGAGACGAAGGGTCACCTCTACGCCGGGGATCCGAATTTCCAGAAACGGCGGAGCTTCATGGAGAAGCGCTTCCGGAAGCTCAATCCGAATTTCGACTATCTCTATCTCGAGGATACGGAGCCGCAAGCAATCCGTCAGAAGGCAGTCCGGGACCGTATTCAGGCGTTTTTTAAGGAGTAACAAGCTATGCCGATCAAATACATTCCGTTCTATCCCGAGCCGCTTGCTGGACAGGCCATACTGAACAATTTCCGGCGCACGCTCCGCTATCACGGGCAGGACGCACTCGAGCGCGATCTCGTGCGCGGGATGCCGCTCTACGAGATCAAGGAGCGGGAGACCGTCGGAAAAAAGAGCGAGAACCGCATCATCCGTGGTGAATGCGTGAGCGCCTGCGCCGCCCTGCGCGAGAAGGGGCAGAAGGTCGATCTCGTCTACATCGATCCACCGTTCGCGAGCGGCGCTGACTACGCCAAGAAAATCTATATCCGGCAGAACCCGAAGCTCGCCGAGACGGCGAGCGCCGCCGAGCAGCAGATCGAGAGCGGCGACCTGCAGGCCTTCGAGGAAAAGATGTACGGCGACGTCTGGGACAAGGAGAAATACCTGAACTGGATGTACGAGAATCTCGTTGCGATCAAGAGTGTTATGAGCGATACGGCGAGCATCTATGTACATTTGGATTGGCATATCGGGCATTATGTTAAAGTGCTAATGGATGAGATTTTTGGCGAAGATAATTTCGTTAATGAAATTATCTGGCATTATAATAAGTTTGCGGGGAAATCATCAGGTTTTCATTCTAATCATGATACAATTTTGTACTATGTAATGGGGGAAAATCACTGTTTTAATAAATTGCGTGTTCCTGTTAAAAGCGCGCGTAAACAAACAGCAAGAATTTGGGATCCTGAACAGAAAAAGGCTATCCAAAAGAAGGATGAAGAAGGCAACCTCATATATTACGATCAAACAGATAAAGCATTAGATGATACGTGGATAGATATTCCCCTGTTAAATCCAATGGCGAAATTACGCGAAGAGATTGATTACGCGACGCAGAAGCCAGAGGCGCTGCTTGAGCGCATCATCAAGGCGAGCAGTGACGAGGGAATGCTCGTCGCGGACTTCTTCGGCGGCAGTGGCGTGACGGCGGCGGTGGCGGCGCGGCTCGGACGGCACTTCATCCATGTCGATATCGGGGAGAACTCCATCGAGACTGCGCGCGACCGCCTCAAGAAGGCCGGCGCCTCGTTCAGCGTCTGGGAGGTGCAGGACGGGGTCTCCCTTTACCGCAATCCCGTGCAGACGATGGACAAGATCAAGGAGCTCATCCCGGGCCTCAAGAATGAGGACGCCGTGCCCGAGTTCTGGGAGGGCGCCATCGAGGACAGCCGCTATGGGCTCGTGCCCGTCTATGTGCCGAATCTCATGGACAGCACGACGAAGCTCCTGACGCCGGATCTCATGAACCGAATCCTGCGCGAAGGGCTGCCGGATCTCCCGCCATCGACGAAAAAGGTTGTCGTCTACTACATCGATATCGAGGACGAAAAGGCCATCCGAAAACTCATTGACGATGAAGATATGAGTCTCGTCAAGGTCGAGCTGCGCGACCTCAATCCGCTGCTCGACGATGTCGTCGCGCTCGATGAGGCAGACTATCAGGTGACGCGCGGTAGGGAGGAGCTCCTCTACAAAGTGACAATCCGGAGCTTTACGAGTGACCGCGTCCTGCAGAAGATCGATGCGTTCAATCAGAAGGCGTTCGCGCAGTCCGATGCGAAGAAAAAACCGTATCATCCAATCGTCATCAGCGACGCGGGGCTGGAGACCATTGAGAGCGTGAGCCTAGACTGCGAAACGGCAGAGGAGAGCGCACCGTGGCATGCGAGCGAGGAGATCCGGATCGATAAACTCGGCTATGTGGAGCAGAACGGGGTCAAGACCGATCATTTTTGGGACGGTACCATTCAGAGCACCACAAGACCCCTTCGTTTGAAAATCCGCAATATCTGCGGTGATGAAAGCATCTATGTGTTGGATGCTCCAGAGGAGGAAGCATGAACATACAGGATTTGGGCGTCAGCGAGGAACTGTCGGAGGCGCTGAAAAAGCAACAGATTGAGAAGGCGTTCCCTGTGCAAGAACAGGTGATTCCAAAGATGCTTGCCGGAGAGAATGTGGCCGCTATCGCGCCGACGGGGACGGGCAAGACGCTCGCGTACCTGCTGCCGGCGCTCATGCAGATCGACGCGGCGGATCAAAGCCCGCAGGCGGTCGTGCTCGCGCCGACTTATGAGCTCGCGATGCAGATTGCGCGTACGGCGCAGGAGCTGACGCAGGCGGCGGGGCTGCCCATCCGCACGGCGGGGCTCGTCGGCGGTGCGAATACGGCGCGGCAGATCGAGCGGCTGAAGAAGAAAAAGCCGCAGCTCATCACGGGCTCGGCGGGACGTCTGATCGAGCTCGCGCAGAAGGGGAAGCTCCGGCTGCACGATGTCTCCCTGCTCGTGCTCGATGAGTTCGACCGTCTGTTCGATGCGCAGAACATGGAGCATACGGCGGCCTTCGTGCAGATGCTGCGGAAGGCCCGCGGCGAGCGCCCGATTTCGTATGCGCTGTTTTCGGCGACCGCACCGAAGAAGGCGCTCGAGCAGGCCGATTTCCTCGATCATCCGGCGCTGATCCGCGTCGAGGCGGCCCCAGAGGATCTCGCGCGCATCGAGCACTACGCGATGGTCGTGCCGTTCCGCGACAAGATTCAGCGCGTCCGGAAGCTCACGCGCCGCCTCGGCGTGAAGCGCGGCCTCGTGTTCACGAACCGCGTCTTCGATACGTACAAGACGCTCGAGCACCTGCGCTACGATGGCCTGCGGGTCACGGCGCTGACGGGCAAGGAGAACAAGCAACTCCGGCGCAAGGCTGTCGCAGATCTCGAGAAGGGGGCGGCGACGTTGCTACTCTCGACCGATCTCGCCGCGCGCGGCCTTGACATCCGGGACGTTGACACGGTATTCAACCTCGACCTGCCCGAGGACGCAAAGACCTATCTGCACCGCGCCGGCCGCACGGGCCGCGCAGGGAAGAAAGGCCGTGTCGTGACGCTCGCCGACCCGAAAGAGGCCGGCAAGCTCACGAAGCTGCAGAAGGCGCTCTCGCTCGATTTCAAGCCGCTGAAACCGTCGCCCAGGCACTGATTCTGGGCGGTAGGATCGCGCAGGCACCGTTTTTCACATATGGATTTTTCCGGATACCGTTCCGGACACAGGAGGATTTGACAACGTGGAAGTTGCGCAGGTTATAGGGAATCTGGCACTCGTATTTTTCTTGATCTTCATGAATGGCTTTTTCGTCGCGGCGGAGTTCAGCATCGTGAAGATCCGTCCGTCGCGTCTTGAGACGCTCATCCAGGAGGGGAACAAGCAGGCGCGCTACGCGAAGCGACTGTCGGATCATCTCGATACGGCGCTTTCTGTGACGCAGCTCGGCATCACGCTCGCCTCGCTGGGCTTGGGCTGGGTTGGCGAACCGTTTGTCGCGAAGCTCATCCTGCCGCTGACGGAGCTCATCGGCCTGTCGGATGATATCGGGCATACGATATCGCTGGCGGCCGCGTTTCTGCTGATCACGGGCGGCCATATCATCCTCGGTGAGCTCACGCCGAAAACCCTTGCAATCCAGAGCGTCGAGAAAATCGTGCTGCGCGTCTCGCTGCCGATGCTGATTTTCGACCGCCTGATGTATCCGTTCGTCTGGATGCTCAACCATACGGCGAACTGGGTGGCGAGACGCCTCGGACACCGGCCGCAAAGCGATGGGGAGGACGCGCACACGGAGGAGGAGATCCGCCTGCTGATGGAGGAGAGCCACAATCAGGGCCTCATCGACGATACGGAGGCGGATTTCGTCGACAACGTGTTCGATTTCACGGAGCTCAACGTCCGCGAGATCATGACGCCGCGCACGGATATGGTCTGCCTCTACCTCGAGGACAGCCTCGAGGAAAACCTCGACACGGTGTTTCACGAGCAGCTCACGCGCTACCCCATCTGCCGGGAGGACAAAGACCATATCATCGGTTTCCTGCATGTCAAGGACCTGCTCGACTCCCTGTACCATGGCAAGCGTGCGAACCTGCGCCGCATGGCGCGCAAGGCGCTCGTCGTGCCGGAGAGCATGGATGTCAGTGTACTGCTCAAGACCATGCAGAAACAGCGCTCGCAGCTCGCGATTGTCGTCGACGAGTACGGCGGCACGGCGGGCATGGTGACCATTGAAGACATCGTCGAGGAAATCGTCGGCGACATCCAGGACGAGTTTGACCGGGAGCGCCCGGCCGTCGAGCAGCGCGGCGAGAATACGTATTCGGTCGACGCGAAGCTCCTGCTCGAGGAATTGGAAGATGAGCTCGGCATCGAGCTCGAGGATGAGGATGTCGATACCATCGGCGGCTGGCTCTACGACAAGCTCGGTGCAGCGCCGAAGGTCGGACAGAGCGTCGTGCAGGATGGCAATACGTTCTCCGTCGAGGAGGTGGACGGCGTGCGCATCACACGCGTCGGCATAAAAAAGCAGCCGCCTGAGAAAAGGGAAGAAAAAGAACCAGAAAAGTAATCGGGTTATGCCTTATGGAAAGAAAGGAGGGCTGGCCCTTGGATTTTACGTTCAGCTATTACTTCGCCTACGCGGGATTCTGTGTACTCTGTATCGTGCTTTTTTTGGCCATGCTCACGCAGGTGAACGGGAATCTTGGCGGGCGGCGCACCATCCGCGTCCTGTACGGACTCATCCTTTCGTGCATCCTTGAGGCCATCGCAGCCAGCGTCAGCACGCTTGGTCCTGCCCATTTGATCCCTTATCCTGCGTGGCTTAGCTGGCTCATGGCCGGCCTGAATCTCGCCGCGACGCTGTTTGTCTGCTATTTCTGGTTCCTGTTTATCGACGCGCAGAGCAGCCGCGGTTTTTTCGCGCGACGGAAGATGTACCTCATCATCCTGCTGCCCCTGCTCGCGGATCTCACGTGCATCGTGCTGAGCGCCTGGAACGGCTGCATCTTTTCGATTGATGCGCATACCGGCTACCATCGCGGCAGGTTGTACTTCGTACAGGTGGCGGCCTGCTATTTCTACTATTTTGTTTCCGTCTGGATCTGCTTTGACGGCTACCGGCATGGCTCAGTCGTCGAGCGCGACCTGTTCCGCAAGCTGTTCCTGTACTCGCTGCTGCCGGTTGCGGGCGGCATCATGCAGGTCTACTCGCCCATCCTGCCTTATACGACGGCGGCGATGGTCGTCAGCGTGTTCTACACGTTCATCCGCCTGCAGAACCAGCGCATCAACACGGACGCCATGACCGGACTTAACAACAAACTCTGCGCGCAGCGCTACATCGAGCAGATGTCGGCCTCGGCGTCGCGCGTGCCATTTTACCTGTTCATGATCGACATCAATTATTTCAAGCATGTCAACGACGTGTTCGGCCATCTGACCGGCGATCTCGCCATCTTGATCGTCGCGGATGCCCTGCGCCGCGCCGTGGAGAAATACGGCGGCTTCGTCGGGCGCTTCGGCGGCGACGAGTTCACGGCGGTCGTGCGCGTGGACCGCATCCACGCGCCGGAGGATTTCGAGCAGCGCCTTAATCTCGACATCGAGAGTCTGATGGAGAAGCGCTACGTGCATCTGCCGCTTTCCGTCAGTGTCGGCTGCACGATCGCGGAGCACTCAGGAGAGGATGTCGACGAGATTTTCGACCGCGCCGACCGCATGCTCTATGAGAAAAAACGCGCGCGCTGAACATAAACAATAAGAAACGAGAGAAGAACCCCTCTCTGCAAAGTACGTCGAAACGAAAAGGGGAAAGTATAGAAAGGGGCAACATCATGGACGAGAAAAAAGGGAAACAATGGTTTGCGGCGGGTGCCGCCCTGCTGCTGCTCGGTCTGCCGGCGTCGGCGCTCGCGGCGGAGTTGGCGCCGCCGGTAAACCCGCGGATAAAGACGCTCGCGGGCGAGCAGGCGGATCCTGTGCAGCCAGCGAAGGCTGCGCATTATCCCGCGTTTTCCCTTCATGGCAATGTCCGCGTATTCTACGCGGACGCGCGGGTTCGCCTGCCCGGCGTGAACAGGAAGGCAAATGCGTATACCGCGAACCGACGCTGGCAGCTCTATCCGTCCTTGGCGCTCAGCCCCGCGTGGAAGCTGACGGGCATGCTGGAGGACAACCGCTATGACCGCCACGTCGGTGCAAACGACCACCGCGAGGACAACCATCTGTATCTTGACCGGCTGTACGTGACCCATGAGACGAGCCATGGCACGCGGCTCATCGTCGGGCGCGACAACCTCTGGCCCATCGAGGGCAATGTCGTCGACCTGATCGTCGAGGGCGTGCGCTATGGCTTTGGCGACGCCTCGCGCGAGGGCCGTGTCGACCTGTTCGCAGGCCGCACGGTCGGTTATGCGTCCCGCGTCAACAAAGAGCGCAAGAACGGCGTCGTGCTCTCCTATGACCGCAAAAGCGGGCCGTGGGAGGGCGCGCTGCTCTACTACGGGTTCCATCGGGATGACGACCCCGTCGCCATGCCGGTACTTACCGATTTTTCAACGGCTGAGACCTGGCAGAAGACGCTCGATACGCAGCATATCGGCGAGCTCTACGCCGCGTACCATTTCACCCCGCATGTGAGCCTCGAGCTCGAGGGGCTCTACGGACACGGCGCGGCGAAGCGCGTCGGCTATTTCCCGTCCTGGGGCGATACGCGCACAGGCTATGTCGCGACGCTGCGCCTGCGGCAACAGCCGCTCGACTTGCTGAAGATCGGCGACTACGGACTTTGGGTCTCGTACTATCAGATGCCGCGCGTGACCTATATCTACCCGACGATCGACCCCGATGTGACCGTGTTCGGTCGCGACGGATTTCGCGGCATCGGCACACGGCTGGATCTCGTTGCCGGGCGCGGCCTGCTCCTGCAGGTCATGTACTACGACATCAAGAACCGCGATGAGAATGTCTCCGTGCTCGGTCTCCGTCCGTTCGTACACGCCAGCGAGCGGTTGCTTGGCGTGCAGCTGCGCCAGTTCTGGTGATTCGGCGGCGCCATCCGGCTGCGGGGGTTGGAAGGGAATTCGCGATAAGGACTGGTTTTTTTCTTTTGGAAACGTTATAATAAACGAGAAGAAATCAAAATAGGAAGTATTGCGCATTCATGATCATCACGATAGAACATTTCAAAAAGACCTATGGCGAGAAGCTCTTGTTCGAGAATGTGGATCTCAGCGTCAGCGAAGGGGATAAGGTCGGTATCGTCGGCATCAATGGGACCGGCAAATCGACGTTTCTGAAGGCGGTCGCGGGCCTCGTGCCGGTCGATGCGGGCAGCGTCGTGCGGCAGAAGGGCCTGCGCATCAGCTATCTCGCGCAGGACAAGGTCTTTGAGCCGGAGAACACGATCCTGATGGAGGTGTTCCGCGGCACGTCGCCGCTCATGCATGCACTGCGCGACTATGAACTCGCTCTGCACGAGGTCGAACTGCACCCGGCGGATGAGAAAGCCTCTGCCGTGCTCGCGAGGGCGTCCGAGACCATCGACGCGCTGGACGGCTGGTCGATGGAGGGCGAGGCGAAGACCATTCTTCAAAAGCTCGGCATCGGCGATGTCACGGTGAAGGCCGGCACGCTGTCGGGCGGTCAGCAAAAGCGCCTCGCGCTTGCGGCAGCGCTCGTACAGCCGTCGGATTTGCTGCTGCTCGACGAGCCGACGAACCATCTCGATACCGAGACCATCGCCTGGCTCGAAACGTATCTGCACGGCCGCAAGGGCGCCTTGCTGATGGTCACGCATGACCGCTACTTTCTCGACCGCGTTGCAACGCGCATCCTCGAGCTCGACAAGGGCGAGGCCTACACCTATACGGGCAATTACTCGTCGTTCCTCGAGCAGAAGAACGCGCGCATCGAGCGCGAGGAGGCCAGCGAGCAGAAAAGGCAGAACTTCCTGCGCAACGAGCTCAAGTGGATGCGCCGCGGCGCGCAGGCCCGCTCAACGAAGCAGAAAGCGCGCATCGAGCGCTATGAAAAGGTCAAGGCCGAAAAGCCAGACCTCGACCGCAGCAAGGTCGAGATCGGGCTGGCGGGCAGCCGGCTCGGCAAGACCGTCATCGAGCTTGACCATGTGCATTACGAGGCGGGCGGACGGACCATCGTCGAGGACTTCACCTATACGGTGCTGCGCCACGACCGCGTCGCCGTCCTCGGACGCAACGGCGCCGGTAAATCGACGCTGCTCGATCTGATCGCCGGGCGTCTCGCACCGACCTCCGGGACGGTCAAGATCGGCCAGACGGTCAAGATCGGCTATTTCACGCAGCGCGCGGTCGAAATGGATGAGCGGCTGCGCGCCATCGAGTACATCGAGGAGGCGGGGCGGCGCATCCGCCTTGCGGACGGCTCGGAGATTTCCGCGTCGCAGCTCATGGAGCGGTTTTTGTTCACGGGGGAGATGCAGTGGACGCCGATCGCGCGGCTTTCGGGCGGCGAAAAGCGGCGGCTTTTCCTGCTGCGCATCCTGATGAGCGCGCCGAACGTGCTGCTGCTCGACGAGCCGACCAACGATCTCGATCTCGAGACGATGTCGGTGCTCGAGGCATTCATCGATGATTTCGATGGTGCGATTCTTTTCGTTTCGCACGATCGTTTCTTCGTCGACCGGCTGGCGGACAGGGTCTTTGTCTATGAGCCGGGCGGCGTTCTCCGCCTCTACGCAGGCGGATACAGCTACTACAAGCAAAAGGAGGCAGAGGAGAGCGCGCAGGCGGAGGCGGCTGGGGAACCGGCGAAGCCTGCGGAGGAAAAACGCGAGAAACCGGCGGCGAAGGCCCAAAAGACAGAGAAAACGGGCCCGCGCCGGTTCACCTTCAAGGAGCAGAAGGAGTACGCGGAAATCGAGGGGGTTATTGCGAGCACGGAGGGCGAGCTGAAGGTCACGCGGCTGCAGATGGAGCAGAACGCGGCGGACTATGGCAAGCTCAGCGAGCTCAGCAAAGAAGAAGCCAGACTCAGCGAGAAGCTCGACGCGCTCATGGAACGATGGGCGTACCTCGAGGAGATCGCCGAGGAAAATCAGTAAAAACATAGGAGACGGGAATCATGGCATTTGACAAGAATTTGTTCAACCAGATGATTGAGGCGCTGACGCTCGATGACGCAGCCGTAGAGCAGGTCGCACAGAACTTCCAGCAGGATCTGCAGACCGGCCTCGAGGATGTGGAGAAGTCTTCGCTTTCCATGCTGAAATCGTATGTCGCGCTGCCGACGGGCAAGGAGACCGGTGAGTATCTGGCCCTTGATTTCGGCGGTACGAACGTGCGCGTCCTGCGCATCCGCCTGAATGGCGGCGGCGCGTTTGACGTGTTGAAGAAGGTCGCAAAACCACTGCGCGTCGAGGGCGTCTATGACTACATCGGCGCCGGCTCGAAGGCGGAACAGATGTTCGACTTCATTGCAGAACTCGTGGACGAGGCCGTGGAGGGCGATCATCAGACGAAATTCCTGCTCGGCCATACGTTCTCGTTCCCGTCCACACAGACGAATCTCGGCAACGCGCGCCTGCTGTGCTGGACGAAGGAGTTCGCGACCGCGGGCGTCGAGGGCGAGGTCGTCAACGATCTGCTGCTCGAGGCCCTGCACCGCCTCGGCATTCACAACGTTGAGCCGGTCGCAGTCATCAACGATACGGTCGCCGTCCTGCTCGCGGCCGCCTATAAGCAGCCGGATACGTATATCGGCTCCATCTACGCGACGGGGCAGAACACCTGCTATCTCGAGCAGTTCGGCGGCCATCCGATGGTCCTGAACATGGAGTCCGGCGGTTTTAACCGTCTGACACCGAACGCTTACGACGAGGCACTTGACAAAAGCAGCGAGAAGCCAGGTTTGCAGCGCCTGGAAAAAATGACGTCCGGCCGCTATATGGGGGAACTGTTCGGCCTGATGCTCGCGGATCTGCTCGGCGAAAAGGGCAGGAAATACGGTTTTACGAGCATCGACATGAGCAACATCTATCTCGATGAGAGCGAGGACCTGCACGATGTCGCGGCGATTATCGCGGATAAGACCGGCCGCGCGCTCGACGCTGCCGACTGCGCGCTCGTGCGCCGTCTCGTCGGCGCGATCATCCGCCGCTCGGCACGCCTGATTGCCGCGACGTTTGCCGGTACGGTCCGCCAGCTCGATACGGAGATGCCGGTCACCAAACAGCATATTGCGGTCGACGGCTCGGTCTACGAGAAAATGCCGCTCGCGAAGGATGAGCTCGAGCGCGCCCTCCACACGCTGCTCGCAGGCCGCGCGGAGCCGGTGGACACGATACTGGAAAACGGCGGCAGCGGCCTCGGCGCAGCGATCGCCGCGTGCATGTCGAAGGCGTAATCCGAAGTTTTCCGGCCTGGCAATGTCGGGGTCGGGCATTTCGGACAGCATAGGATTTGGATGGTCAGGAGGCGGAGCCATGGAACAGTCCCTCGCGCTGAAGCAGGCGCAGCAGTTGACGATGACGCCGGAGCTCCAGCAGGCCATACAGATCCTGCAGCTTTCTGCACAGGAGCTCAAGGATGTTGTGGAAAAAGAATATCTTGAGAATCCAGTGCTCGAAGCGGAAGAAAATCGCACAGAGGAAACACAGAGCGGAGACGAGTGCGTCTTCGCTCTTTCCGACTATCTGTCTGGTGGCGGGGATCCGGAAAAGGTGTCGCAGCCGATGGACGATGAGCCGCCGTACCGGCGCGAGCCCGCGAGCCCTGCGCGACGCACGCTGGAGGAGGTGCTGCTCGAGCAGGCGGAGTTTGCGTTCCCCGGATCGCGCGAGAGGGCGGCTGCCGTGCTGCTGATCGGCTGCATCGACGATTGCGGCTATCTCACGGCGCCGCTCGGACAGCTGACGCGCGCGGCCGACATGACGGAGGCAGAGCTCGCGGCGGTGCTCCGCCTTCTGCAGGGCTTTGAGCCGGCCGGCGTCGGCGCCCGCTCGCTTGCTGAGTGTCTCGCCCTGCAGGCAAAGCGGCAGGGGATCTTTGCCGGGCTCACGAAAGGCATCATCGAGCACTACCTCGATGCGCTCGCAGCGCACGACTACGCCGCCATCGCGAAGGCGGAGCACGCGACGCTCGAGGAGGTGCAGGCCGCTGCAGACGTCGTCCGCAGCCTGAACCCGAAGCCAGGCAGCGCCTACGGCGGCGGGGATACCTCGTACGTGATTCCCGATGTCTTCGTGCGGAAACAGAACGGCGTCTACGTCGTGCACCTCAATGAGAGTGAGACGCCGCATCTGTGCATCTCGCCGCTTTACCGCGAGATGGAGCAGTATGACCCCGACACGAGGAAATACGTATCGGGCAGGATCCGGGCCGCACTCTGGCTCATCCAATGCATCGAGCAGCGAAAGGCGACCATCCGCCGCGTCATGGAGGAAATCATCCGGCGGCAAGGGGATTTCATCGAAAAGGGCCCCGCGTTCCTGCGCCCGATGACGATGCAGCAGGTCGCGGACGCTCTTGGCGTACACGAGTCGACGGTCAGCCGTGCCGTTGCGAAGAAGTACGTGCAGTTGCCGCGCGCCGTCCTGCGGATGCGTGACTTTTTTTCCGAGAGCCTCGGCGGCACGGACGGGGCGGGCTTTGCTGCCGTCCAGGCTAAGAGCGCCATGCGCGCGCTCATTGAGGCCGAGGACAAGAAAAAACCACTGTCCGATCAGAAGATCTGCGACGCGCTCAAGGCGCAGGGCATGTCCCTTTCACGCCGCACCGTCATGAAATACCGCGAACAGCTCGGCTACCCATCGTCGAGCAAACGCAAACGATTCTGAAAAGCCCCGAGGGGCTTTTTTCTTGTCCGGTTTCGAAAAACGAAACCGATATATAAAGAAAGAATAGACTGAAAATTTACAGGAAAGCGAGATTAAACAATTACTTTTGAAAAAATTGTAAATAAAGGTTGCAAATCGTCAGAAAAGTGGTATAGTAAGAAACACAAAGCAATAGGGTTTGGAATCGCCAAGTAAGTTATTTTTTCCACGAACTCACCGGGCATAGAGGAATGTAAGACGGTGATAAGTGAAGAGAAGCACGAAATCCCAGGGAATTTCCGTTTGAAATGTGATAAAATTCACGTTCCATCGAAAAAAACGGGATACTGGCGCAGGGGTATTTAGGAGGCTGTTAGCATGTCAGGAGAGAAGAAACATATCGTCATTGTCGGTGCTGGATTCGGCGGTGTAAAACTCGCGAAGCTTCTGGCGAAAGAGGACGTCGAGGTTACACTGGTCGACCGCCGGAACTTCCATTTGTTCCAGCCGCTGCTCTATCAGGTATCGACGGCTATCCTGTCCGAGGATGAGATTGCGTATCCGATTCGCACGTTCTTCCGCAAGAATCCAAATGTCGAATTTTACATGGCTCAGGCGCAGGGCGCTGACCCGGCCCGCAAGGTTCTGCTGACGAACCACGGCGAACTGCCGTACGACTACCTCGTGCTCGCGGCCGGCGCGACAACGAACTTCTTCGGCATGAAGACGGTCGAAAAGAACTCCTTTGGTATGAAGACGCTCTCAGAGGCTACGCATATCCGCAACCATATATTGCATATGTTTGAGCGGGCGGATAAATGCGAGGACGAGGCAGAGCGCCGCCGCATGCTGACGTTTGTGATCGTCGGCGGCGGCCCGACCGGCATCGAGGAGGCCGGCGCGATCTCGGAGCTCATCGAGGTGCAGAAGCGCGATTTCCACCGTCTGGACTTCAACGAGGTCAGCGTGCACCTGATCGAGGCCACGCCAAACGTCCTGCCGGGCGGCTTCTCCGATCATCTGCGCCAATACACCATTGAGACGTTGCGCAAAAAGGGCGTTGAAGTGCATCTCTCGACGGGCGTTGTCGATTACGATGGCCGTGACGTCAAATTCAAGGACGGCAGCACGATGGCGACCAAGACCGTCATCTGGGCGGCCGGCGTTAAGGCCGTTCCGTTTGTCGCAGAATGCGGCGGCGAGGTCGATCGCGGCGGACGCATCATCGTCAATGAAAAGCTGCAGGTCGAGGGCCAGACCGACGTTTTCGCCATCGGCGACTGCGCACATTACCAGCACGGCACCGAGCGTCCGCTGCCGACCGTCGCACCGGTTGCGATGCAGCAGGCGCAGACCGCGCACGACAATATCATGAAACTCATCCACGGGCAGACAGACCTCGATACGTTCCACTATAAGGACCTCGGGTGCATGGCAACCATCGGCCGCGCGAAGGCCGTCGTCGGCAAGACGAAGATGAACCCGGAGATGACGGGTTTCCTCGCCTGGTGCGCCTGGATGTTCATCCATTTGATCCGTCTCGCCGGCACGCATACGAACTTCACCGTCGCCATCAAATGGTGGTGGAACTTCCTGTCCGGCACCCGTCTCGGCCGTATCATCACGAACTGTGAGGAGCCGGAAACGGTCAAAGAATAAAGATAAACCATCGGTAAAAGGGGCTGTTGCTCAAAGAGTATCAGGTCACTTACGGCGCAGCAACTCTGGTGGTGACGGAGGAACGCAAAGCCCAAGGACCGACTATTCAGCGATTTGAAATTAATATTAATCAACTTTCTGACAGGGTCTATTCCGATGAACTAGTGCTGA
>JALFBM010000061.1 GCA_022773425.1 Selenomonadaceae bacterium | reverse complement strand
CGATCTGCGGCGTATTGCCGATCAGCATCTGCACGGCCATGGTCTCGCCGACAGCGCGCGCCATCGCGAGAACGACCGACGTCATGACGCCAGGAAGCGCAGCCGGCAGGATGACGTGTACCATCGTCTGCCACCAGGTCGCGCCAAGCGCAAGGCTTGCCTCCTCCATCGGGCGCGGCACAGCATGCAATGCGTCCGTACTGATGGAGAGGATCGTCGGCATAATCATGATCGCAAGCACGAGCGACGCGGCAAGCACGCCGAACCCCTGCGGCGTATGGAACGTACTGCGGAGGAATGGGACAAACAGCGTCAGGCCGACATAGCCGTAGACGACGGATGGGATTGCCACGTAGAGGTCAACGGCCGGCCGCATGATGCGCTTGACCGGCGCCGGCGCGAGCTTCGCAAGGAAGATCGCACCGAGCAGGCCGAGCGGCGTGCCGATGGCAACCGACAGCAGGGTCGTCTCAAGCGAACCGACGATGAAAGACAAAGCACCGAACTGCTTGTCCGTCGGATTCCAGGTCGCGCTCGTGAAAAAGTCGAGCGGGCTGACATCTGCAAAGGTCAGAAGCCCCTGCTTTCCGACAAAAAAGATGATCGAAAAGATGATGAGCGTCATAAGGCAGGCTGACGCGATGAACAGGTACCTGCCGCAGCGGTCATAGAAAAGCCGCCGTGCATGCCCCGGATCTGGTTCACGCCCCTTTTTCTCTACAACGTTCAGGCTGACCGTCTGTTCCATAATACTCCCCTCTGATTCAAAAAAAAGGAAGCGCTGATTTCATGGCTCCCGCAAAATCTGCTTCGGCTTATCCATCAGCGGCTTCCCAAGGACACGGTGATTATTTCTTCATTTTGCTGACTGGGATGAAGCCGAGCTTCTCAACCTGGCTGTTCTGGAATTCATCGCTCAGGATGTACTCGATGAACGCCTTGACCGCACCCGTCGGCTCGCCCTTCGTGTACATGTGGCCATAGCCGTAAATCGGATATTTGCCGTCGATGATGTTCTGTGCGGAATACTCAACGCCGTCGAACTTCAGGACCTTGACCGAATCATCCGCATACGGAGCATCGACGTAGCCGATGGCACCCGGCGTGCTCGCAACACCAGCGCGGACCGCACCGTTGGAATCCTGGATGACCGCATCATCCGTGAAGTTTGCGCCCTTCAGCACGACCTCGCTGATCGTCGCACGGGAACCGGAGGACTTGGCACGGTGAATCAGCGTGATCTTCTGATCCTTGCCGCCGACTTCCTTCCCGTTCGTGATCTTGCCCGTCAGGATGCCGACAACCTGATCCTTCGAGAGGTTGTCCACCGCATTGTCCTTATCGACGATGAAGACGAACGGCTCGACAACGACCTTGTGATCGACAAGCCCTTTGTCCTTATATTCATCCGGCAGGTTGACATCCGAGTCGCCGATATCGACCGAACCCTCGGCAACCTGATTCATCCCCGTAAAGGAGCCGCCGCCAGCGACGTTGATCGTGACGTCTTTATACTTCTGCTGGAATGCTTCCTGCGCTGGCTTCAAGAGCGGAAGGAGCGCCGTAGATCCGGATGCGCTGACCTTGCCGGAAATCTGCGTCTCCGCAGCCCCGCTGTCTTTTGCGCCGGACTGCGATCCACCGCAGCCCGTCAGGAGCATTGACGCGGAAACCATCAAGGCGCCCGCAGCCATCAGGATCTTTTTCTTACTGAACATAATTTTCTCCTCCTCCAGAGAATCATGGCTCCCCAAGTTTCCCTGAGGTCCATCTGTATTTTTATCCTGACTGTATGGTAACAAAATACAGACCTTCCTTTGTTGCGGTCATGTTACGTTTTGGTAAATTTCCGATCGGGGAATGTGCACTGTGATACAATAGGTTTGAGGTGAATACCATGCCAAAGCTGCCAAAAATCTTTAAGACGAAAATTGCGCGCCGCATTCTCGGCTCGTTCCTGCTGCTGACCTTTCTCGGGCTCACGCTGCTCGGCGCCATGTTAATGAAATATTTCTACGACGAACGCGTGGCAGAACAAGAAACCGAGCTCCTCCACCAGGCGCGGATCTTAGCCGCGACGCTGCCGGATTCCCTTTACGAATCGCCTTCCGACCTCACGAAGAAAATCGACAGCATCCGCGAGCAGACGGGGCTGCGCATCACCATTCTCGACGACAGCGGCAATGTGCTTGCCGACTCCAACAGCGACGTCGAATCCATGGACAACCATCTGAACCGCCCGGAGGTGCAGACGGCGCTTTCCGAGTCCTACGGCATCAACCAGCGCTACAGCGATACGCTCGGCGAGACCATGCTCTACGTCGCCATCCCGTTCTACCAGCAGGGACGGTTCGCCGGCATGATCCGCACGTCGACATCCCTGCAGCCGATCCACGATTCCCTGCGTCACGCCGCGCTGGCGGTACTTTTCTCGCTTGGCGCCGCCTTTCTCCTGTCCATTCTGCTCGCGATGATGCTCGCAAGCCGCCAGCTAAAGCCGATCGTCTCCATCATCGAGTCCTCGCGTCGCATCATCCGCGGCGATCTTTCCGGTCGGATCGACTACCATACTGGTGATGAATTCGACGTGCTGATTCACGCGATGAACCGCGTGACCGAGCGGCTCGGCGAAATGCTGACGCGGCAGGCCGATTTCGTCAGCAACGCGGCGCATGAGCTGCGCACGCCGCTTACCTCCATCCAGGGTTTTGCCGAGCTGCTCGCGGACGATGATTTTTCCGATCCAAAGGTCAGCCGACACTGCAGCGAGGTTATCCTACAGGAATCGACGCGCATGAACCGGCTGATCACGAGCCTGCTCGAGCTCGCGAAGCTCGACAACGACGAGACGCGCGAACTGCTGACGCAAAAGCAGGCACCGATCGAGGCCGGCGCCGTTCTGCGCGACGCCGTCACGTCCCTCCATAAAAGGGCGCAAAAAAAAGGACAGCTCCTCGAGCTGTCCATCGAGACCTCTGCCAAAGTGTCTGCTTCCAAGGACCTGTTCCGCCAGATCCTGATCAATCTTATCGATAATGCCATCAAGTACACACCGGACGGCGGCCATATCCACCTTTCGTGTCGAAAGGTACAGGATTCCATCGAAATCCGCGTTGCCGATAACGGCATCGGCATCAGCGCGGAAAACCTGCCGCATATCTTTGACCGATTCTACCGCGTCGATAAGGCACGCTCGCGAAAATCCGGCGGCAACGGCGTCGGTCTCTCACTCGTCCAAACCCTGACGAAGCTGTTTGGCGGCACGATCCATGTAGAGAGCCATGCGGCACCGGAACGCGAGACGGGTACGGTATTTACGCTCCGCTTTCCGCTTGCCTAGCTCAGGCCTGGATGTGACGGGTTTTCTTCGTGTGCACGCGTTCAGCCGTCTCCAGGTAGACCACCCATTCCGCGATGTTCACGGCATGATCGCCAATGCGTTCGAGGAAGCGGGCGACAAACAGCAGGCGCGTTGCATCCTCAACGCGTTTGCTTTCATCGGTCACGAGATGCGAAAGTGAGTAGAACGTGCGGTTGAAGATACCGTCCATCTTTCGATCCATATGACGCACATCATCGGCCATATGGATATCCGCCGCGCGATAAGCTTCCATGGCTTTGGAAACCATCTCGACCGCACAGTCACCGAGCTCGCGGATCAGCGCCTTGCGCTCATCATCGAGCAGACCGCCCTCTTCTTTTGCCGTGCGTGCGATATCAAAGGCATGATCGCCGATGCGCTCGATATCCGTCGAGATCTTAAAGCCCGTCGCAATCACGCGCAGGTCGTGCGCAATCGGCTGCTGCTTGGCAATCAGCAGGATACAGTCATCCTCGATCTCCTCGATCTTCCGATCGATCGCATCATCGGCCTCCATGACGCGCTCCGCGACCTCGCTGTCGTTTTCAAGCAAGGCTTTGAGCGACCGCCGAACGGCGACCTCGGCCATGAGGCCCATCTGATAGACCTTGTCCTGCACCTCTGCCAGCTGCTGGATGTATTCCTGTCTCGTCTTCTGCGTTTCCATTTTGATCTCCATCGTCAACCAAACCTCCCCGTAATGTAATCCTCGGTCTTCTTATTGTGTGGCTTCGTAAAGATGACATCCGTCTTGTCGTTCTCGATGAGTTTACCGTTCAGGAAGAACGCCGTATCGTCCGAGACGCGCGCCGCCTGCTGCATATTGTGCGTGACGATGACGATCGTATATTTCTTTTTGAGTTCCGTGATCAGCGACTCAATCTTCATCGTGGAGATTGGATCCAGGGCGGAGCACGGCTCATCCATCAGGACGACCTCCGGCTCCACCGCCATGACGCGCGCGATGCACAGGCGCTGCTGCTGGCCGCCGGACATGCCCATCGCCGACGCGTTCAGGCGGTCCTTGACCTCATCCCAAAGCGCCGCACCGCGCAGGCTGCGCTCGACGATTTCATCGAGGACCTTCTTGTCCGTGAGTCCGTGTACGCGACAGCCGTAGGCGACATTGTCGTAGATGGACATAGGAAAGGGGTTCGGGCGCTGGAATACCATACCGACGCGTTTCCGCAAATGCACGAGGTCGGTATTCGGCGCGTAAATATCCTCACCGTCCAACGTGATCTGCCCCTCGATGCGCACGCCGTCGATGAGATCGTTCATGCGGTTCAGCGTCCGCAGGAATGTCGATTTGCCGCAGCCAGACGGCCCGATCAATGCGACGACCTGATGCTCCGGGACATCGAGACTGACGTCAAACAGTGCCTGATGCTCTCCGTAAAATAAATTGAGCCCTCCTACGTGCATTTTCATGCGATTACCTCCAAAACCTTTTTCCAAGTTTGTTCAAGAAATCCTTGCGAGCTGATGTGCCTGCTTCATGAGTTCATTCTGCGCATGGATGCCGGTATCCGGCTGAATCCGGTGATAGCATCCGTCCGGCCCGATGGCACGGCCCTTCTGCGTGTCGGCAAACTGCAGCGCCAGCATATCGAGGATTTGTTTCCGCAGGGAGGGATCCTCGACGGGCGCCGCCACCTCTACGCGGTTCTCTGTGTTGCGCGTCATCCAGTCCGCCGATGCGATGTAGAGCTTCGTCTTTTCGCCCTCACCGAACGCGAATACGCGCGCATGCTCGAGGAAGCGCCCGACGATGCTGTGGATGTGGATGTTGTCGGTTACGCCCGGGATGCCCGGCACGAGGCAGCAGATACCGCGCACGACCATGTGAATCGGCACGCCGGCCTGACTTGCCCGAACCAGTGCATCGATGAGTTCCCGGTCTGTGATGGAGTTCATCTTCAGCCGGATGCCGCAGGGCTCACCGCGCTGCGCCTTGCCGGCCTCCTCGTCGACCATCCGCAGGAGGGCCGGCTTCAGGCCGACCGGTGCGACGAGCAGCCGCTCATAATGCCCGCGCAGGTTGGCGATGCCCATGTTCTGGAAGAACACGGTCGCGTCGCGCCCGATCCCCGGATCTGCGGTCAAAAGGCCGAGGTCCGTGTAAAAATGCGCCGTCTTCGCATTGAAATTTCCCGTGCCGATATAGGTGATAAAGGATACGCGCCCCGCTTCGTCGTGCGACGTGATCAAGCAGACCTTCGCGTGTACCTTGTACCCCTCGAAACCATACAGGATATGCACGCCAGCATCGCGCAGGCTGTCGATCCAGTCCATGTTGTTCTGTTCATCAAACCGCGCCTTGAGCTCGAGCAGTACCGTAACCTCTTTGCCGAGCTCAGACGCGAGGATCAGATAGTTCATGAGCTTGACATGCCCATGCCCGACCCGGTAGATCGTAATCTTGATGGAAACGACCTCCGGCGCGCTGACCGCCTCGCGCAGCACCTGCAGAAAGATACCGAAGTCCTCGTACGGATACGAGAGCAGAACGTCCTTTTTTCGGATGGTCTCGAGCATCGGGTTCGCGCCGAAACGTTCCATGCCCGTCACGGGTTCATACGGCGCGTAGCAGAGCTTTTGCTTCTGCCCCTGCGTGAACGAATCCTCGAGTCCGTAGACATAGGACAGATTCAGCGGCGCGCGGGACAGATAAATCTGCTTCATCGGGATCTCGAGCCTTCGAGAAAGCCATGGGGCGATCAAACTGTCGCCCTCCGTCTCAATCTCGAGCCGAACCGGGGGCAGCAACTTGCGCTTTTTCAGCACCTTGCGCATCTGCGTGACGTAATCCTCGCCGACATCGACCTCTTCATCATCCGGATTGATATCCGCATTGCGCGTCACGGAGAACACGCAGCAGTCGATGATCGGATAATTCGTGAAGATACTCCCGATAAAGGCGAGGATGATCTCTTCCTGCAGCACATAGGCCATGCGGTTCCCCGGCGCGAGCACGAAGCGCGGGAGCGACGGCGCCAAAGGCACCATGCCGAGCGTCACGTGATGCTCATGCTTCAGCAGCGCCCCGACGAGCAGCTCCTTGTTTGCCAGATGCGGGAACGGGTGGTGCAGATCGATAATCTGTGGCGACAGTACCGGCAAAATCTGTTCCCGAAAATACTGCTCGTAATAACGCTGGGTATCGGGATCGATATCCTCGAATCGAAGATGTTCAATGCCCTGTTCGTTTAGCAGCTCCTCGACCTCATGAAAAATGCGGTCGCGTTTCGGATAAAGATTCCGTACGTCGTCAAAGACTGCCAGGAGCTGCTCGCTCGCCGTCATACCGCTCTTATTATCCCGTTTATCCGGCTTTACCCGATCGAGATCAAACAGGCTGCCGACACGCACCATGAAGAATTCTTCCAGGTTGCTGGTAGAGATCTCCTCGAACTTCATTCGTGCGTAGTGCGGCACGGCTCCGTCCTCTGCCTCCTCCAGCACGCGCTCATTGAAACGCAGCCAGGAGAGTTCGCGATTCTGCGTATAGCTCGTGTCGTACTTAAAGACGGGTTCCTGTCTCTCCTTCAGATCCATGCTCCTGCTCTTCCTTCCCATCGTTCGGTTCAGTTTCCGTTGCTGTATCTGGAATCGGTTTCTCCGCTTCCTCACCCTTATCCTGTTCCAAAACATAATGGTATAGATAGCCGTCGCGTACGCCGGCGCGCGTGACATCAATGGTCTCGCTGCGGAAATGCTTGACGAGCGTATAGAGGATAATCATGCCCGGCAAAACCGTACGCACGCGGTCCGGCACGATCTTCAGCAGGACGTCGAGCGTCTCGACGGGAATGGCCTCGCCCTCGTCGTTCTCGAGCAGCTTGATCATTTTCTTGATGTTCGGCACGTTGATGCGCATGTTCGAAAGCGGCAGCTGGAACAGATAATTGTTCAACTTGCGCGCCGCGCGAATCGTACCGCCGACGCCGCAGACGCGCGGGTACTCGCCGTAGTTCAGATCCGCATCCTCCTTCAGCAGATTCAGCACATGCTGCTTGATGGCCTTGCGCTCCGCGCGGCTCGGCAGCAGATTGGTGACATAGCGGTCGTACATGTTGAGCGAGCCGACCGGCAGGCTGACCTTTTTCTGAATCTCACCGCCCATGTAGACGACGAGCTCGGTCGACGCGCCGCCGATATCGACCAGCAGGCCGTCCGTCACATCCACGGAATGGGAGGCGCCGATATAGTCGAGCTCGGCCTCGCGTTCGCCGGAGAGCACTTCAACATAGACGCCCGTGCGATCCATGATCTCGGCAATCGCCGCGCGGCTGTTCGCCGCGTTGCGCAGCGCAGCCGTCGCAAAAACGTGGTAGTTCGTGATGTTCAGGTCCTGCAGTACCCCGCGGAACTCCGAAAGGACCTCGCAGGCCCGGTCAATGCCCTCGGCCGTCATCTGTCCGTTGCGGACATAGGAAGCGAGTCCAACGGACTCTTTCTTGCTCATGACGAGGGAGATATGCCCGTTGACCAATTTATAGATATTCATGCGAACCGTATTCGATCCGACATCGATGATTGCATACATCCTTTTTCCTCCTCCTGCCTTATCCTACTGGCTTCATTCTAGGGGAATCCCTTCCCGGATATGTTTTGATTACGTTATGTTTTTGTAAATTTTAACTTTCCTCCGCTCTCCTATCTCCATGCTCCATCCTATTGTTTGGCAAAAAGGCGCTGACAGATTTCTCTGTCAGCGCCTTTGCTGTCTCATCGATTCGATTCTTTCGGGTACATGAAGCGGTACCCAACGCCGCGCACGGTCTCGATCGCATCGGCAATCGATGGGTCCGCCGCAAGTTTCTGCCGGAGGTGGCGGATGTGCACGTCCACCGTCCGCGTATCTCCGTAATAATCATAGCCCCAAATCCTGCTTAGGAGCTCGTCGCGCGAATACGCGCGCCCGACATGTGTCAGGAACTGCTTTAAGAGCTCGTACTCCTTCGGCGTCAGCTCGATTTCCTGCCCGGCCAGCCGCACGCGGTGCGCGGAAAAGTCCATGCACAGACTGCCGAGCTGCAGCTGCATCTCCTTTTCCTGCTCTTCTCGCTTCGCGGTCCGACGCTCTACGGCCTTCATGCGCGCGAGCAGTTCCCGCATGGAAAACGGCTTTGCGAGATAGTCATCCGCCCCGAGCTCGAGGCCGAGCACGGTGTCAATTTCCTCCGTCTTTGCCGTCAGCATGATGATGGGGATCCGCTTTGTCGCTTCGTTTGCTTTGAGCCGGCGGCAGACCTCGTAGCCATCCAGCTTCGGCAGCATGATATCGAGCAGGATGAAATCGCTGTCCGCTGCCTTGTCAAGGGCCTTTTCGCCATCTTCCGCCTCCATGACCTCATAGCCGTTCCGCTTGAGCTGGATCTGCAGCAGATCGCGGATTGCGTCGTCATCATCGACCACCAAAACTTTGCACATAGTATCCCTGTCCCTTTTCCACGTGCCCGATCTTCTCGCTGCGCCTTATTCGGCGCCGTTCATGAGCCAACGCGCAGCATCCATCGCGTGATACGTAATGATGATATCCGCGCCGGCGCGCTTCATCGAGAGCAGGGACTCCAGGACGATACGGCGCTCATCGATCCAGCCGTTCTGCGCTGCGGCCTTGACCATCGCGTACTCGCCGCTGACATTGTAGGTCGCGACCGGCCGGTTGATACGAGCGCGCACCTTGCTGACGACGTCGAGGTAGGTCATCGCCGGTTTCACCATGATGATATCCGCCCCCTCGGCCATGTCGAGATCCGTCTCCTTTAACGCCTCGCGGACGTTCGCCGGATCCATCTGGTACTGCCTGCGGTTGCCGAACTGCGGTGCGCTGTCCGCAGCGTCGCGGAACGGCCCGTAAAAAGCGGAAGCGTATTTCACGGCATAGCTCATGATCGAAACGTTGATGAACTCATGCGCATCGAGCGCTTCGCGAATCGCGGCGACGCGTCCATCCATCATGTCAGACGGTGCGACGATATCCGCGCCGGCCTCAGCCTGTGAGAGCGCGACCTTCTGCAGCAGCGGCAGCGTCTTGTCGTTGTCAACATAGCGGCCGCTAAGATGGCCACAATGCCCGTGCGTCGTGTACTGGCAGAGGCATACATCCCCGACGATCACGAGATCCGGGACGGCTTTTTTGATGGCGGCAATCGCGCGCTGTACCGGGCTTTTGGGATCCCATGCCGACGAGCCGTCCGCATCCTTATACTCGGGTAGCCCGAAGATCTCGACGGCCGGTATGCCGAGCTCGTAGACCTGTTTCGCCGTCTCCACCGCCTGATCCACCGACAAATGGAAGACATCCGGCATGCTCGGGATCTCCTCGCGCACACCCTCTCCCGGCACGACGAACAGCGGATAAACGAAATCGGACGGCGAAAGCGTAGTCTCGCGCACCATGCGGCGAACGGCCGGGCTGATGCGAAGCCGGCGCGGACGCAAATTCTGATTTTCCATCATGCAATCATCTCCTAACTCTTTTCGGGGAAATCCCCGCTCCGCTTTTTGCTGCACAGCAAAAAGCGCCACAACTCAACGATCGTTCTGCTCCAGCGTTTCCGCCTGTACGTATGCTGCAAGGGCCTCGACGAGGCCCGGAATCGTATAGGTCCGTGCGACGATATCCGGCTCTTTGGCGAGCTTGCGCAGCGTATCCGCGGTAATCGGACCAATGCAGGCGGTCTTGACCTTCTCCAGCGGCGTGATGTTGCCGAGCGCGGTGACGAAATGCCGCACGGTCGATGAACTCGTGAACGTCACGAAATCGATCTGTCCATCCGCCAGCGTCGTCGCGAGCTCCTTTGCGTCGATCGGCGCGGCCGTCGTCGCGTAGGCGGAAACGACATCGACCTGCATGCCGTGCTCTCGAAGCTTGTCCGGGAGAATGCTCCGCGCCTCCTGTGCGCGCGGGAGGAGGATCTTCGCGCGCGGCGGGAGCTTTCCCTGCAGGGCCTCGAGCATTCCCTCCGCGCGGTAGCTTTCCGGCAAGGCATCGGCGCGAATGCCGTGCGCTTTTAAAGCCTCCGCTGTCGCCGGGCCGATGGCGCCGACGCGCGCATAGCCGAGCGCCCGCGCGTCCTTTCCCGCCCGCTCGAGACGCGAGAAGAAATGCGCGACGCCGTTGACGCTCGTAAAAAGCACCCAGGCATAGTCCTCGAGATGTGCGATGGCCTCGTCGAGCGAAGCATAGTGGTCATCCGGCTCACCGATGGCAATGGACGGCAGTTCCACCACCTCCGCGCCCAACTGTTCCAGCATAGCCGTGAGTTTCGACGCCTGCGCGCGCGAACGCGTGACGAGGACCCGTCTGCCGTAGAGAGGCCGCTGCGCGAGCCGGTCAAACCATTGGAGCTTTTCCCTGAGCCGCACGACCTCGCCGACGAGGAAGATCGCCGGCGGCTGCAGCCCAGCGCGCGCGACATCCTCGGCGGCCGTGCCGACCGTAGTCACGAGCGTCCGCTGCTCCGGCCTCGTTCCCCAGCGGATCACGGCCGCCGGTGTATCGGCCGGCCTGCCGTTTTCCATGAGTTTCGCCGTAATTTTGGGCAGGTTCGTGACGCCCATCAGGAATACCAGCGTGTCGACGCCGGTGGCGAGCTGTTTCCAGTGCAGACCGCTCTCCGGCTTGGTCGGATCCTCATGCCCTGTCACGACGGCAAACGACACGGCGACGCCGCGATGCGTGACCGGTATGCCCGCATACGCCGGCACCGCAATGGCCGAGGTCACGCCCGGCACGATTTCAAAGGAGACGCCGGCCTCGCGCAGCGCCACTCCCTCTTCGCCGCCGCGGCCAAACACGAACGGATCGCCCCCCTTCAGCCGGACGACGGTCTTTCCCTGCTTTGCCAGCTCCACGAGCAGCGCGCTGATATCCGCCTGCCGCATCGTATGATGGCTCGCGCGCTTGCCGACGTAGACGCGCTCCGCCGTATCCTTTGCCCAGCGCAGGATGCGCGGCGAGGCCAGATAATCGTAGACGACGACATCCGCCTTTTGCAGGCAGCGCTTCGCCTTGACCGTCAGCAGGCCCGGATCGCCGGGCCCCGCGCCGACTAAGTAGACCATTCCGGGGCGTTTCTGTTGTTCCATGCCAATCCCTCATCGCGATATCTTCGCGGATAAAAACTCCATTTTCTTCATTCCGCTGTCATTTCCGGTCCAGCAGCAGGCCGAGCTCGTGCAGGATGGCTATGCCGCCCGCATCAAGCAATTGGTCCGCAAGCGCCGTGCCGAGCTTCGCCGCGTCCTTACGGGGTCCCTCCACCGCATCACGGTAGAGCTGCGCGCCGTCGAGCGAGGCGATGACAGCCTCCACGCGAAGGGTATCGCCCTCCGCCGTTCCGTAGACGCCGACCGGCACCTGGCAGCCGCCCTCGACGCGCGCGAGAAACGCGCGCTCGGCACGGGCGGCCGCAGCCATATCCGCGTCGTTTAGAAACGCGAGCAGGGAGAGCATGTCCTCATCCTGCGCCCGCGTCTCAACGGCAAGCGCGCCCTGCCCGACCGCCGGCAGGATCCAGCGCATCGGCAGATGTTCGGTGATCGCCGCGCCCTTGCCGAGCCGCTGCATACCGGCCTCGGCGAGCACGATGGCGTCAAAGTCCTCCTCCCGCATTTTCCGCAGGCGCGAGTTGACGTTGCCGCGGAGCGAGACGATCTGCAGATCCGGCCGTTCGTGCAGCAGCTGTGCCTTGCGCCGGAGGCTCGAGGTGCCGACCTTTGCGCCCTGCGGCAGTTCCATAAACGATGCATAGCGCTCGCTGACGAGCACATCGCCAGGATAGGAGCGCTTCGTGATGGCGCCCAGCATGAGCCCGTCCGGCAGCGTCGTCGGCACATCCTTCAAACTGTGCACCGCGAGATCGATAGCACCGTCGAGCATGGCCTGCTCAAGCTCCTTGGTAAAAAGCCCCTTGCCACCGATTTTCGCGAGCGGCGCGTCGAGAATTTTATCGCCCTTCGTCTTGATGCGGACCTCCTCGACGACGAGATCCGGATAGCGCGCGCGCAGTTTTTCCGCGACAAAATCCGCCTGCCAAAGGGCAAGCTCACTGCTCCGCGTACCGATACGGATGCGTTTCTTTTTCACGGATGTCCATCTCCCCTATCGTGTCGAGCTTGAAAAGCGCGCGCATCGCCTCGATGTAGAAGTCCTCCTTGCGCGTACCTGCGGACTCCGCGAGCTTCTTCATCGGCGTCCGCAGGATTTTTCGCACGATCTGATGCGTCATGTGGTCAATCTGCCGCCAGTCCTCGTCGCTGAGATCCGCGAGCTTCGAGCCCCAGCGCTTCATCTCACGGCGACGGATGCCCTCGCAGCGTTCCGACAGCAAGGCCATGAGCGGCTGAAAGGAGAGGTATTGAAACCGATCCAGGACGTCGGCGACTTCCTCCTCGACAATCCGTTTGGCCGCTACGGCATCGCGTGCGCGCGCCTGCTTGTGTGCATCGACAACCGTCTCGAGCGCGTCGATGTTGTAGAGCGTCACGCCTTTGATTTCTCCGACCTCCGGATCCACGTCGCGCGGCACGGCGATGTCGATAAAAAAGAGCGGCCGCCCCTTGCGCTTAGCCATGAGCCGCTGCGTCTCCCAGGGCTTCACGACATAATGCGGCGCGCCTGTTGACGTCACGATGATGTCGATGTCCACGGCCTTCGCGATGGCGTCCTGAAACGGTACAGCCTTTCCGTCATACGCCGCAGCGAGCTTCTCCGCACGCTCGATATGGCGGTTCGCGATGAAAAGATCCGTCACCCCGTGCGAACGCAGATGCTGAATGGTGAGTTCCGCCATCTTGCCCGCGCCGAAAATCAGCGCCTTGCAACCGAGCAGACCGCCGAGGCTATGACTCGCGAGCTCCACGGCCGCGTAGCTCACCGAGACCGAGCGGTTCTGGATCTGCGTTTCCGTGCGCACGCGTTTGCCCGTCTTGATCGCGCGGTGAAACAGCGTATTCAGCACCGTGCTCGTCGTATGCTCCTCGCGCGCGATGGCATAGGCCTCCTTGACCTGCGAGAGAATCTGTCCCTCGCCGAGCACGAGCGAATCGAGGCTCGACGCCACGCGGAACAAGTGGCGTATGCACGCCTCTCCCTTTTTCAGATAGAGGTACTCGTCGATATTCTCCTCACTGCCCGCGAGGTCAAAGAGAAATTCCTTCACCGCCCGTACGCCGGAATCCCCATCGTCCGCCGCTGCGTAGATCTCCGTCCGGTTGCAGGTCGACAACACGACCGCCTCGTGGATGGCCTCGTAGTCCTCGAGGTTCGAGAGCCCGCGCCGCAGGTCGCTTTTCCCGATAGAAAAGCGTTCGCGCACCTCAACCGGCGCTGTCTTATGATTAAAGCCCAAGAGAAGCAGCTGCATGATTGACCCTTTCCTTTGCCTGTGCAAGATCTCCCTCGTGTAAAAGCCGCAGCGTCTCCGCGTCAACGGCCTTCCGCCAGAAATCCTGCCGCGTCACACCGTCGAGGATATGCTCCCGTACGGCCTTACGCTTTTCCTGTAGAAAAACGAGGAACTCGCCGAATGCTGGCGGATACTGCGCCTCAAGCTCCATGCGAATCTGCCGGGCAAGCTCCGGACTCGCCCCGTTCGTCGATACGTCAAGCTCGAGATCGCCGCGCGTGACACACGCCGGTACATCGAAATCGGATGCCTCCGGATGCACGGCATCGTTGACGAGTGCCCCGGCCGCGTGGGCCTCCTCACGCGCCGTCTCTGCTTCCTCGCGGAGGTCTGCCGTCAGAAACACCAGTGCCGCACCAGAGAGGCAACCCTTTTCATAGCGTTTTTTCTGCCAGATGAAGTCCCCCGCTTCGCTGCGGCGCCGGATCTCATCCGTGACATCCGGGGAGAGGACGACGACCTCAGCCCCGGCTGCTGCCAGCTTCAACGCCTTGCGCTCGGCGACGCGCCCGCCGCCAAGGATGACGCACCGCTTTCCCTCAACATGGAATTGCATGGAATATGACATAGCTCTCCTCGTTTCTCCTGTCTGTTGCTACGGAAAAATGAACGTTGTTCAGAATTATTTTCTTCCATTATAACGCAAATCGCGCAGAAAAAAAAGGCAATCCTCCAATATGGATTTATGCCTTTTGGGATTCATCTTCACGATCCAGCTGCCCTCATTCCTCCAGCGCGATCAGATTCTTTTTCAACACGTAAATCAGCGCCTGCGTGCGGTCATTGACTTTCAGTTTGCGGAAAATGCTCGTCATATGATTCTTGACCGTCTTTTCGCTGACGCCGAGGGTTTCCCCGATGTCGGCGTTGCTCATGCCCTTCGCAACGCATTTTAGCACGTCTATTTCACGGGCGGTCAGATGACACGCGCGGCGGCGCTCCTCGATAACGGCATCCGCCTTCTTGCTGACATCG
Organism: Selenomonadaceae bacterium; assembly: GCA_022773425.1. Classification (GTDB taxonomy): domain Bacteria; phylum Bacillota; class Negativicutes; order Selenomonadales; family Selenomonadaceae; genus UBA2897. Next base: position 2,462 of record JALFBM010000061.1, on the reverse strand, counting down.
CCCTCGACGGCTTCCACGCCGAAAATGCGTTCCGCGAGCTGCGGGTAGATATACGGCTTTCCCTTGTTCACGATATGGATGGCTTTGACAAGGGTATCGGGATCCACATCCTTGAGCACGTAGCCAAGCGCGCCGTTCTTCAAGAGTTCCAGTACATAATTGTCGCTGTCGTGGATGGTCAGGACAATGACCTTGGTCTTAGAATGTGCAGCCTTCATTTGCTTCAGTACTTCAAGTCCGGTCAGTCCGGACATATTGAGGTCGAGCAAGAGGATATCCGGCTTCAGAAGCAGGACGCGTGCAAGGGTCTCCTGCCCATCCTCTGCTTCCCCGACAACCTTGAGATCGTCCTCGAAGTTTAACACGCGTTTGAGGCCCTGCCGCAGCAGCGCGTGATCGTCCGCTATCATAACCGTTATTGCCATTTTCCTGTTCGCCCCTAATCTTTTCTATTCTATGAAGCGGCATCATGTGAATCGATCGCATGAGCCGTCAAGAAAATCATGAGTTCTGCGTCCTGCCGGCTGCTTTTTAGATAGCGGAAAAAGCCGCCGAGAACCGGCAGTCGGCTGAGCAGGGGAATGCCGGACATATGCCGCGCTTCCTCCTGCCCGATCAGACCGCCGATCACCATGGTTTCGCCATCGCGCAGCCGGACATTCGTATCCGCCTGCCGATCCTGGAACCGGTAGGTCTTCAAGTCATTCACGTACTCCGGCGTGCTGATTTCCGTGTGCACGCGCGTCGTGATGGTGCCGTCCGCGTTGATCCGCGGCGTGCACTGGAGGATGATGCCGACCGGACGGTAGTCGTAGGACTGCGTCGTCTCGCGGTTTGTCGTGCGCGTCTTGGCAATCGGCACATCGCCGCCAATCTTAATGAAGGCCTCACGGCCCTGCAGCGTCGTAATATTCGGGCGTGAGAGAATCCTCGCCCTGCCATCCGACACGAGCTCGTGCAGGCGAATCTCCGAATCCCCGCGGAACGGGCCGCCCGCTGCCACGCGGCGCATCGTGATCGTGTCCGCCTGCACGCCGCTGTCCCATTCCACGCCGATGGACTTCGAGCCATCCTTCGTCAACGCCACGACCTTTGCCTCGAGGGAAACCTGCCGAGGCGGCACGTCGAGTTTCTCGATCATCGCGCCGATGCGGCTGGCATCTCTCGGCGTCCCGAAATAAACGAGACTGCCGCCCGTCGCATCGACGAATACGCCGCCGTTTTGCGCCTCATTTCGCGTCCGTTCCGTTGGAAGAGACGCTTTCTGCCGAGCAGGCAGACTGGCTTGCTGATTCCCGCTATCTTTGCTTTTATTCGACGTTTTCTGGTGATTTCCTGCTGCTGACCAATATAAATTTACCGCGTCCGCGAGTTCCTGCGGATCCGCATAGCGGACCTTCCAAACATGAGCATCGTAGAGCCCGCTTCCGCTTGCCGATGTAATCCATACGGTTCCATTTTCCTTCTGCACAAACGCCAGGCCATCCGTCTGCGCAACAGCCCGAAGGACGGCCATCGGTTCCTCCGTCAGATTGACGGTCACCTGCCCCGTGACATCTCCACCGATAACCAGAGGAATGCCTCCCGCGCGCGCCACCGACAGCAGCAGTGCGCGCACATCCGTATCGACCGCCTGCACGGTCATCGGCTTTGCCGCGGCGAGCGGCATCGAAAGAAAGAGACTAAGCCAAAGCCCCATCCCAAAAAACGCGGCCAATGTCCCATTGGCGTTCGATCCTTTTTTACACTTCGCTCCCTGTTTCACGAAAGACCCTCCCATCTCGATGGATTCGACCCGGCGGCCCTTCTCCGCCGCTTGTTACGTTTCCGATTCCCTGCGCCGGCATCATGGCAGATCGAGCCAAAACGTCCTGCCATCTTCCTCGATGGCTGCCCCGGCATCCGAAATCGAAAGGATATGCCAGTCCCCGATCCAATCGCCGGTTCGAACGACCTCCTGCCGCCCATCCAGCGCGAGAATCGCAAAGGGAACCGCGGTGCCGGATACTACGCCCTTCAGCACGGGCAGAGCAGGCACTGGATCCTTCGCGACAGGCTCGTACGCATCAGCGGATGCCGCATAGCTGCGTCTCCCCCGCTTTGCCAGGGTCGGCGGCGCGAGGGCCGGCTGCTGCATCGGCGGATCTTCCTGCGCGGGCGGCTGTGCCGGAGCGGCGGCTGCAGCAGCAGCCTTTTCCCTGACCTGCTGCCGGTTTTCATGCTCCATCGAAAACGGATCGTGGAGCTCTTCTGTCCCCCGCGCGAGATCCGCCCCGACAATCTCCGCTCGTCCCACGATCCCCGTTTTCTTTGTCCCCGTCTGCGAAACATCCGGCTGGGTTTCCCGTACAGCCGACTGCCCGTCCGATCGCGAGAAATAGCTCCCTATGCTGCAGACGAGGAGCAAAACGAACAGCAGCAACTCTAGTTTTTGTCTTTTATTAAAGGACATTCGTTCAATC